>NZ_JBVJIJ010000032.1:0-134743 GCF_055586325.1 Dactylosporangium sp. NPDC051087
AAGGTGCTCCGTGAGGGCCAGGCCGTCGAGTTTGAGGCCGGCAAGAACGACCGCGGTCCCCAGGCGCTGCGCGTGCGCGGCACCGCCGAGCAGGCCGCTGGCGGTGCCGTGGGCCTGCTCGGCACGGTCAACTGGTACGAGCCGACCAAGGGGTACGGGTTCGCATCGCCAGACGGCGGCGGCCCCGACATCTTCGTGCACAGCTCGGCCATCGTGACCGGCGGCGTGGTCAGCGACGGGCAGCGGGTGGCCTTCGTCGTCGTCGACGGCGAGCGCGGCCCGCAGGCCGCGCACGTGATCCCGCTCGGTCCTGGGGCCGGCCTGTCCGCCACGGCAGGCGGTGCCGACGGGGCGGACGGAACCGTCTCCTGGTACGACGAGGACAAGCGCTTCGGCTTCATCGCCCCCGACTCCGGCGCCGGGGACGTCTTCGTCCACGCCCGGTCCCTGGCCGAGGGCCTCACCTGGCTGACAGAGGGCGACCGCGTGGCGTACGAGGTGGTCAGCAGCGACAAGGGCCCGCAGGCCCGCGACGTGCAGCTGATCCGAGGGGCCGAGCCCGCGCCGCCACCGCGACGCCCGGCACCGGCCGGACCGCCACCCGCCAGGAGTACGCCGCCGTCACGGGGCATGCCCGCACGCGCGGGCCACGGCGTCGTCGCACGTTACGACGGCGACCGCGGGTTCGGGTTCATCACCCCGGACGCCGGAGGCGACGACCTGTTCGTCCACGTATCCGTGGTCGCCGGGTCGGAACCGCTGCAGCAGGGCGACCCGGTCCGGTACACCGTGCGTCAGAGCGACCGGGGCCCGCAGGCCGACCGCGTGGAGCGCCTCTAACACCTCTGAACACATGCTCATCTGCCGCGGCGAGCGTCTCGATCTCTGTCATGGCGATGCGAACGCGGACGTCCTCGGCGTTGACGTACATGCGTTCCGCCGTCCGCCCGATGTCCAGCACCCGGACAAACGCGGCCTCGTGATCGATCGCCCGGAACGTGTAGACCGACACGCTGGGCATGAAGTAGCTGGCGTCCTCCGTGTAGAGGGCGAACCGCACTGTTGCGCTGAACCACACTGACTGCAGCTCGCTGGACCCGTCCACCTGACGATCATCATCGTGTACCGCGCCGAAGACCACCTGAATTTGGCGTCCGGATCTAGCCGCTGACCGGGCGCGTGGTGTCCGCGCCTGTGTCTACAGCGCGTATTTCCCGGCGGCAGCGGTCCGGGGTTGGTGCTCGTCAGAGTTCCCCAGCAGCGGGCCTCCTCGCACGGCGTGGACGGGACGGCGCCAGCCGACGACATCAGGCCCTGTGGCTGCATACGTGGCGCCATCGTCGGGTACGCTCGTGGCTCGCACCGACGACCGCCATATGTTCTGCCGGGCGCTCCGGATACGATCGTCGGCTATGGCGGTACCAGCGACCTACGTGACGGTGCGCGACGGCAAGGTCTCCGTCACTTATAACCGTGTGGGCGGGTACGAGATCCTTGAGATCAGTGTGCTCGGCCCGGATGTGGTCGGCCGGTTTCTTGAGGCGTGGCAGCAGCTCGATCCGTGGGATGAGTGGACCGACGACGCCGATAGCGACGGCGGCCTGCTGGTCGATTTCGATCAGCAGGTGCTGATGATGTTCAGCACCCAGCGGGGGGCGGCGCTGAGGGCGGCATACCTGGACGCGGTGACTCGCACGTGGCCGGGCTGGCAGGTGCGCTGGGCCTACGACGGTATCGCCGATCTGGTCGACCACGTGGGCGGAGACGTCTCGCAGGTTCGCCGCAAGCGCCCCGAACCGAAGGACCTCTACTGGCACGACGGCACCGGGCCGATGGACCTGCGCTACGTCGTCACCATCGGTGAGACGCAAGCGTATGGCCTGGCCTGGAACGCAGTCGACCCGTGGGAGGTGGGTGCCGGGCTGCAGGAGCAGCTGCGTCCAGGCGACCGGATCACCGTCGCCGCGACCATGCCCGAGGCGGGCATGCACCTCGACCCGGTCAGTCTCACCGCCGGCGTGTGGAGTGCGGTGCGACCGCTGCGCGGGCTCTCCGAATCCTGGCCACGGTTGTGGCCAGACTGGACGTTGCTCCGTTGGGATGACCGGGGCGGCGAGCAACTCCAGCGGTGCGCCGGCTCGGTCGCGTTTCCGCTGTCAGAACCGCTCGGCCGAGGACAATTCGCCAAGAGCGTGATGAAGACCTGGTCGTTCTTCGTCGCCGAGGACTTCAGCAAGAACTGCCGTAAGGCGTTCCTCCTCAAGAAAATCGTCGAGCTGCAACGCGAGAACGGTTGGTTCTACGCGCGAGAGCAGACCGGCATCACCCGCCGCGAACTGTCCGCGGCGTTGGAGGCGATCACCGGTAGGCACTGGCCCGCCCCTCGATGGCCGAAGTTCGACGAGCCATATCATCGCCGATGACCCACCGTCGCAGGCAGAACCGGCCCGGAAAGCGTCGCTGAAAGGCGTGACCGATCTGCCGATGAACGGGCACCAGATCGAGTTGGAACTCGAGGCGCGAAGCCGGTGCATGCGTGGCACGCGCCGCCACCGACGCCTCTGCACAACGTGGAGAGAAGATCGGATCCAGCACACCGACTTTCCTCCACATTATTCCGATGAGGACCGGTCGCTACGACCACTACCAACATCCGTAGCCGCAGACCGGGCGCTACCCCTGAGTCCTTGCGAGCACGGCGGCGGCCATGATGCGCAACTGCTGAAGGTAGTACGACTCCTCCGCATCGGTGAACACCGCGATAACCGTGTCGAGGTCCTCCACGCAGGTCGCGAGGACTCGCGACCTTTCCGGGTCGAGGTGACCACCGTTGCCCAGCCACGTACTGACGCAGCCGGCGGTAAAGGAGTCGAGTAGAACCACATCGATGTCACCGACTTCGGCGCCCCGCAGCAGAGGGGGAAACCAGCGGTCAAGATTGGCCTGCCACATCTGGGCGACGTGCGGTTCGGGTGCCCTCACCGGCACAATCTACCGGCGGGCCGCGGTAAGCGTCGCGGACAGACATTCGCAGCTGCCACACGCTGCCCTGAACCCTGAGACGATGTCGCAAACGCACAGGTACACATGAAGATCACGTGCACGGATCTGCCGCGATCCAAGCGCGGCGCAGCGATGCTGCAGCGGCACGACTGTCAGCGGCCGATCGCCGTGACCGCGGACCCGGGCCCCACACCGGCGATCCAGGATGAGAAGACCGGCCAGCACAACTACGGCGCCACCGGCCTGGCACGCCACCCAGCACGTGTGATCGGCGTGTGATCGACCGCTATCGTACGGACGGACATTCGACAGCACGCAACGGCCTTCAGTCGCGTGGCTCGCATCATCAATCAGCATAAAAATGGCTCAAACGGGACTCAAACCAGTGGTCGGCATGGTCCGAATCAAGCTCTTAATCTGCGGGTTGTAGGTTCAAATCCTACGCGGCGTACAGCACCGAAAATGGCATGTACGCCTGGGAACCGTGTGCCGCCATCGCCATCGCCCGTGCGGCGGCGGGTCAGGCCAGCAGGGTGCGGGCGGCGGCCAGGATGTCGGCCTCGCCGAGCAGGACCTGATCTGCGGCCGGGCCCAGCGGGACGTAGCTGTCGACGCTGTTGACCCGGGCCATCCGGCCCGCGAAGCCAGCGTCGACCAGAGCCGCGACGACCGCCTCGGACACGCCGCCGCTCGCGCGGGTCTCGTCGACGACGAGGACCCGGTCCACGCCGGCGAGCGCGGCGTCCAGCGCCGCAGCCGGCAGCGGCGCGAGCCACTGCAGGTCCACCACGCGCGTCTCGACGCCCTCGCCGGCCAGGACGCCGGCCACGCGCAGGCTCATCGGCACGCCGTTGCCGAACGTGACCACCGCCAGGTCGGCGCCGGCGCGGACGGTCCGCACCGCGCCCAGCGGTGCCTCGGCCCAGTCCTGCGGGGCCGCATATGGGGCGAGCCAGCCGCCGTCGCCCTCGGTGTGCAGGTCGCGGGTGTGGTACAGGGCGATCGGCTCCAGCAGCACGCACACCCGCCCTTCCGCCTCGGCCAGGGCGAGGCACTGGCGCAGCAGGGCGGGTGCGGTGGCGGGGTGCGACGCGACGGCGAACGCGAGACCCGGGATGTCGCGCAGCACGGCGACCGAGTTGTCGTTGTGGAAGTGGCCGCCGAAGCCCTTCTGGTACGCCAGGCCGGCGATGCGCACGACCATGCCGTTCTGGTACTGGCCGGCGGAGAAGAACCGCAGCGACGCGGCCTCGCCACGCAGCTGGTCCTCGGCGTTGTGCAGGTACGCGAGGTACTGGATCTCGGGGATGGGCAGGGCGCCGGCCAGCGCGCCGCCGAGCGCCAGTCCGAGGATCGACTGCTCGTCCAGCAGCGTGTCGAAGACCCGGCCGGCGCCGAACGCCTTGCGCAGCCCGCGGGTGGCGCCGTAGACGCCGCCCTTGCGGGCCACGTCCTCGCCGAAGACCTGGGCGCCCGGGTGGGTCAGCAGGGCGTCGTGCAGGGCGGCGTTGATCGACTGGGCGAGGGTGAGCGGCCCGCGTTCCTCCGGCAGCTTCCCGCCGAAGGCCGGTGCGCGGCCGGTGCCGGCGCGGGTGGCGGCGGCGGTGACGGCGGCGGGGCGGCGGGCGGTCAGCGGTGCGGTGACGGCGTCCGGGGACGCGAGCCGTTCGACCGCGCCGACCAGCTGCCGGGCCTCGTCCATGACGAGCTTGCGGGCGTGCTCGTAGCCGGCGAGGCTCTCGCCCGGGCTCTGGATGCCGCGGCGGGCCAGTGCCGCGGCGGTGGCGAGGATCGGGTCGCGGGCGTAGTCGGCGAGGATCTCCGAGCGGCCGCGGTAGGCCAGTTCGGCGTCGGAGCCGGCGTGGCCCATGAACCGTACGGTGCCCAGGTGCAGCACGACCGGCCGGCGTTCGGTGCGGACCCGCCGCGCGGCGTCGGCGGCGGCGGCCAGCAGGTGGGCGGGGTCGGTGCCGTCGGCGTGGACGTAGTCGATGCCGGGCAGCGACGACAGGGCGCGCCGGACCCAGCCGTGCGGTGAGCGGGTGCTGATGCCGATGCCGTTGTCCTCGCAGACGAGCAGCAGCGGCAGCGGCAGGCCCTGGTGGGCGCTGTAGCCGGCGGCGTTGAGCGCGCCGGCGGCGGTGGAGTGGTTCAGGGAGGCGTCGCCGAAGCTGCAGACGACGACGGCGTCGGCGGGATACACCTGGCCGGTGCCGGTGCTGCGGCCGAGGTTGAAGGCCAGGCCCATCGCGCGCGGCAGGTGCGAGGCGATCGTCGAGGTCTGCGGGATGATGTTGAGGGCGCGGTGGCCGAACACCTTGTGCCGGCCGCCGGAGATCGGGTCGTGCCGGGACGCCGCCGCCGAGTGCAGCACGTCGCTGATCGGGGTGGCGCCGGGCACCTGGCCGGCGCGGGCCGCGTAGAACCCGCCGGAGCGGTAGTGCAGCAGCGCCGGGTCGCTCGGGCGCAGGGCGAGGGCGACGGCGGCGTTGCTCTCGTGGCCGCTGGAGCCGATCGTGTAGAAGCCTTCCTTCTGGGCCTGCAGCCAGCGCAGCGCGAGGTCCAGGTGACGGGCCTGGACCTGGGCCTCCCAGTACTCCAGCAGGACCGAGCGGTCGACCTCGGTGACGTCAGAAGTGCCGGTGGGCGCTCCGGACGACCATTCGGTGAGCCGGCGGACGACGTGCTCGTCGATGGATTCCACGACGGAGGGCTCCAGTTCAGCGGTTGGTGCGGCCGCGCAGCCGCGGGTCGAGGACGTCGCGGAGGGTGTCGCCGAGCAGGTTGAACCCGAGCACCGCGATCATGATGCAGACGCCCGGCACGACCGACGGCCAGATCGACAGCTCCATGAAGGCCTTGCCGTTGGCCAGCATCGAGCCCCAGGACGGCGCCGGCGGCTGGACGCCGAGGCCGAGGTAGCCCAGCGACGCCTCGATGAGGATGGCGTAGGCGATGCTCGTGGTGAACTGCACGGCGATCGGCGCGATCGAGTTGGGCAGCACGTACTTGAAGATGAGGCGGGCGTTGCTGAGCCCGGCGGCCTGCCCGGACTCGACGAACGGCTCGCGGCGCACCGACATCGCCGTGCCCCGCACGATCCGGGCGAAGCTGGGGATGAACACCAACACCAGGGCGAGGATCAGGTTCTCGGTGCCGGGTCCGCGGGCGGCCACGACGGCGAGGGCGAGCAGCAGGGTCGGGAAGGCGAACATGATGTCGGTGACCGGGGTGATGATCGCGTCGAGGATCCCCCGGTAGAAGCCGGCGAGCAGGCCGAGCAGGACGCCGATGACGGCGGCGCAGCCGACCACCACGAGGCCCACGGCGAGTGAGGTGCGTGCGCCGTAGAGGGCCCGGCTGAGCAGGTCGCGGCCGGCCTCGTCGGCGCCGAGCAGGAAGGTCCCGCCGGGCGTGGCGAGCCGCTGGTTGGACATCGCGGTCGGGTCGTAGGGCGCGATGACCGGGGCGAGGGCCGCTGCCGCGGCCATGAGCAGCACGAGGGTGAGCCCTACGGCGCCGATCTTGTCGCGGGTGAGCTGCCGCAGCAGCGCGCCGCCGCGCCCGCCGACCGTGCGCAGCCGGCCGAGCCGCCGCGCCTGTACCTCCGTGACGGTGTCGACTTCAGTGACCACTGCGCAGCCTCGGATCCAGGTAGGTGTAGACGAGGTCGACCAGGTAGTTGACCAGGACGTAGAAGAACGCGAGGAAGAGCAGGGTGCCCTGGACGACCGGGTAGTCGCGCTGGCTGATCCCGCGGATGACCATCGTGCCCAGACCGGGCCAGGCGAAGACCTGCTCGACGATGACGGTGCCGCCGAGCAGCGCGCCGAGCTCGATGCCGAGCACGGTCACGACCGGGATGAGCGAGTTGCGCAGGGCATGGCGGACCAGGATGACGCGCTCGGCCAGGCCCTTGGCGCGGGCGGTGCGCACGTAGTCCTGGTTGAGCACCTCCAGCATGCTGGAGCGGGTCATCCGCATGTTGATGGCGGCGAGGCTGGCACCCAGGGTGACGGCGGGGAGCACCAGGTATTTCAGGTTGTCGAGCAGCCCGCCGCCCTCGCTGGCGCCCTGGGAGGGCAGCCAGCCGAGGGAGACGGAGAAGACGTAGACGAGCAGGATGCCCAGCCAGAAGTTGGGCACCGACAGGCCGATGAGCGACGCCACGCGGGCGAAGGCGTCGAGCGGGCCGTTGCGGCGGGTGGCGCTGAGGATCCCCATGGGGATCGACAGCAGGATGGCGACGAGCAGCGCGGAGACGGCCAGCAGCAGCGTGGACGGGAGTCGCTGCAGGATCTCGTCGAGCACCGGCTGGCCGGTGCGCATGGAGGTGCCGAGGTCACCGCGCAGCAGGTCGCCGAACCAGGTGAAGAACTGTTCGTGCACGGGCATGTCGAGCCCGAAGTAGCGGCGCATCTCCGCTTCGACCTCGGGGTCACCGAAGTCCTGTCCCATGATGGAGCTGATCACGTCACCCGGGATCATGCGGATGACCAGGAACGAGATGACCGAGATCCCGAGCAGGACGGGGATGACCGTCAGCGAGCGGATCAGCGTGATGCGCAGCATGGTGGGCTCTCCTACCGGTCAGTGCTCGTAGCCGGATAACCCGGGTTCGGCGCCCTCGTCCCAGCCGGGCTCCAGCTCGTCGTCGGCGCCGGCGAGGTCACGCGCCCATTCGTGGGCTCGCTTGGCGACCCGCAGCACCATCACCGACCGGCTCTCCATGACGCCCTCCAGGTGGCCCAGGCGCTCGGTCCAGAACCGGCGCATGGTGTTGGTGGAGGCGAAGTAGCCGACGGCGATGATGTCGAACTGGCCCGTCACGTGGTAGACGTAGGCCATCTCGGGCATGCCGGCGAGCTTGTCGATGAGCTGCTCGGTGGCGCCTGGGGCGCTCTGGATCTCGAAGAGCGTGTGCACCGGGCGGCCCATGAAGGGTGCGCTGGGGATCGCGGAGAACTGCAGCTTGCCTTCGGCGAGCAGGCGGTCGATCCGGCGCCGCACCGAACCCTCGGAGAGCCCGACCTTGGCCGCCAGTGCGACGTTGGTCTGTCTCGGGTCCTGCACGAGCTCCCGGATGATGGCGCGATCCTTCACGATCGAGCTCTTGGATGTCATCGGGCTCCAACTCTCAATCGACGTAATTCGTCGCTCGCCGGAGCCTAGACGACGAAGATCGCCTGTGCAACACTCCCGGTTGACGAATGGCGACGTTCGAGCACCAAATTTTGGGGAGTTTCGATGGCCTTGTTGGAGGTGCGCGAACTGCGCACGGAATTCCGCGCGGCGCGGGGCTCGGTGACCGCCGTCGACGGCGTCTCGTTCACCGTCGACGCGGGTGAGATGGTCGCGCTCGTGGGCGAGTCCGGCTGCGGCAAGTCGGCGACCGCGCAGTCCGTCATGGGCCTGATCGTGCCGCCGGCCGGGCAGGTCACCGGCGGTCAGGTGCTCTTCGAGGCCCGGGACCTGCTCACCCTGAGCCGCCGCGAGCTGCGGGCCGTGCGCGGCAAGGGCATCGCGATGATCTTCCAGGATCCGATGACCTCGCTGAACCCGGTGCTCACCATCGGCAAGCAGATCACCGAGACCCTGCAGGCGCACCTCGGGCTGAGCCGCCGGGCCGCCCGGACCCGGGCCGTCGAGCTGCTGGAGATGGTGCGCATCCCGGCCGCGCAGAGCCGCCTCGGCGCCTACCCGCACCAGCTCTCCGGCGGCATGCGGCAACGCGTCATGATCGCGATGGCGCTGTCCTGCAACCCGCGGCTCATCCTCGCCGACGAGATCACCACCGCGCTCGACGTCACCATCCAGGCGCAGATCCTCGAGCTGCTGCGCGACCTGGCCCGCGAGACCGCCACCGCCGTCCTGTTCATCACCCACGACCTCGGCGTCGTGGCCGGCATGGCCGAGCGGGTCAACGTCATGTACGCGGGACAGATCGTCGAGCGGGCCGAGACCGTCGACCTGTTCCACCGCCCGCAGATGCCGTACACCTGGGGCCTGCTCGGCTCGGTCCCGCGCCTCGACCTGGTCCGCGGCGGGCGGCTGCGGCCGATCGCGGGCCGCCCGCCCGAGCTGACCGCGATGCCGCCCGGCTGCCGGTTCGCACCCCGCTGCGCGCACGCCCGGGACACCTGCGCCGACGCCGTGCCCGACCTCGTCCTCACCCATCAGGTCCCGGACCGGGGCCAGCTCAACCGCTGCTGGGGCATGCGCCCCGCCGACGCGGGCGGCTGGCTGTCGGACGAGGACCGCTTCGCCGAGCAGTCCGTGGAGGCGCGATGACCAACCTGTTGGAAGTCCGGGACCTGGCCGTCGACTTCAAGGTGCCGCGCCGCGGCTCGCTGCTGCCGGCCCGGCTGCGCGCGGTGGCCGGCGTCGACCTCGACATCCGCCGCGGCGAGATCCTCGGCGTGGTCGGCGAGTCCGGCTGCGGCAAGTCCACCACCGGGCGGGCCATTCTCCAGCTGCTGCGGCCCAGCCGGGGCAGCGTCAGGTTCGACGGCACCGAGCTGACCACGCTGCCCGGCCGCCGGATGCGGGCGATGCGCCGCCGGATGCAGATGATCTTCCAGGACCCGTACGCGTCGCTGAACCCGCGCATGAGCATCGGCGAGCTCATCGAGGAGCCGCTGCTCGTGCACTCCGACCTGTCCGCGTCCGGACGGCGGGCGAAGGCGCAGGAGATCATGCGGCTGGTCGGGCTCAGCGACCGCTGGCACGACCGCTACCCGCACGAGTTCTCCGGCGGCCAGCGCCAGCGGGTCGGCATCGCGCGGGCCCTGGTCAGCGGCCCCGACTTCGTCGTCGCCGACGAGCCGGTCTCCGCCCTCGACGTGTCCGTCCAGGCGCAGATCGTCAACCTCCTCGAACAGCTGCAGGAGGAGCTGGGCCTGACGATGATGTTCATCGCACACGACCTCGCCGTGGTCCGGCACCTGTGCGACCGGATCGCGGTGATGTACCTCGGCACCGTCGTCGAGGTCGGCGGCTGCGAGGAGCTGTACCAGTCGCCGCGGCACCCCTACACGAAGGCGCTGCTGTCCGCGGTGCCGATCCCGGACCCCCTCGTCGAGACCAAGCGGCAGCGTGTCCTGCTCACCGGGGACGTGCCGAGCCCGCTCGACCCGCCCAGCGGCTGCCGCTTCCGTACCAGATGCTGGAAGGCGCAGGAGGTGTGCGCGACGACCGTGCCCGTGCTGACCGACCCGGCGGACGGACACCGGGTCGCCTGCCACTTCCCCGAGCCCGCCACCGTCGCGGCCGCGGGGGTGTGACCGTGCTGCACCGCAGTCTCGTCGGCGGCGAATGGGTCGACGGCGACCGCCGCCCGAACGTGAACCCAGCCCGGCCCGACGAGATCGTCAGCGAGTACGCCGAAGCCGGACCGGACACCGCCCGCGCCGCCGCCGAGGCCGCCCGCGCCGCCCAGCCCGGCTGGGCCCGCACGCCCGTCGCCGAGCGCATGGCGGTCCTCGACCGGATCGGCACCACGATCCTCAGCCGCGCCGAAGAACTCGCCGTGCTGCTCGCCCGCGAGGAGGGCAAGCTGCTCGCCGAGGCCCGCGGCGAGGTCGTCCGCGCCGGGCAGACCTTCCGCTACTACGCCCACCAGCTGCTGCAGCCGCAGGGCGAGGTGTACGCGTCCACAAGGGACAACGTCCACGCCGAGGTGCGCCGCCGGCCGCTCGGCGTGGTCGCGGTCATCACGCCGTGGAACTACCCGATCGCCATCCCGGCGTGGAAGGTGGCGCCGGCACTCGCCTACGGCAACGCGGTCGTGCTCAAGCCGGCCGAGCTGGTGCCCGCCTCGGCCGGCGAGCTGGCCGGGATCATCGCCGGGTCGGGTCTGCCGCCGGGCGTGTTCAACCTGGTCCTCGGGGCCGGTCGGACCGCCGGCGAGGCGCTGCTCACCGCACCCGGCGTCGACGGCGTGTCGTTCACCGGCGGCACCGGCACCGGCGCGCACGTCGCACGGCAGTGCCTCGCCCACGGCAACAAGCGCTTCCAGCTGGAGATGGGCGGCAAGAACCCGCTCGTCGTGCTCGACGACGCCGACCTCGAGGTGGCAGTGCGCTGCGCCCTGGACGGCAGCTTCTTCAGTACCGGCCAGCGCTGCACCGCGTCGAGCCGCCTCATCGTGCAGGACGGCATCCACGACCGGTTCGTGGCCGCGCTCGCCGACGCCGCCCGGGCACTGACGGTCGGCGACCCGCTCGACCCGCGCAGCCAGATCGGCCCGGTGGTCAGCCCGCAACAGCTCGCCCAGAACCTCGGCTACGTCGCGGCCGGCACCGCCGAGGGCGCGACCGTGGCCGCCGGCGGCACCAGCGACGGGCAGTTCATGCGCCCGACGCTGCTCACCGGCGCGCACAACGGCATGCGGGTGGCCCAGGAGGAGATCTTCGGCCCGGTCTCCTGCGTCATCCGGGTCGGCGACCTCGACGAGGCGATCGCGGTCGCCGCCGACACCCGCTACGGGCTCTCGGCCGGCATCGTCACCACGTCCCTCGCCGCCGCCGAACGCTTCAAGCGCGACGCGCGGGCCGGCATCGTCACGGTCAACCTGCCCACCGCCGGCACCGAGCTGCACCTACCCTTCGGCGGCACCGGCGACTCCAACCACGGCCCGCGGGAGCAGGGCGGCTACGCCCGCGACTTCTACTCGGTGCCGGTGACCTGCTACACGGGCTGGTGAGACCGCATGCCTGAGATCCTGCTGACCGAGCCGATCGCGGACGCCGGGATGCGGCTGCTGCGGGCCGCCGGCGACGTACGCGTCGCCGGCGTCACCGACCCCGCCGCCCTGGCCGCCGGCCCGCTCGCCACCGCAGACGCCCTCGTCGTGCGCTCCTCCCCCGTCACCGCCGCGATGCTCGAGGCCGCGCCGCGGCTGCGGGTCGTCGGCCGGCACGGCGCCGGCCTCGACGGCATCGACCTCGCCGCGGCGCAGCGCCTTGGCATCCCGGTGGTCAGCACGCCCGGCGCCAACGCCGAGTCGGTCGCCGAGTTCGTCGTCCTCGCCGCGCTGACCCTCGCCCGGCAGCTGCCGCAGGCCGTCGCCACCCTCGCCGGCGGCGGCTTCCCGGCCGGCCGGTCGCTGCCGTCGCAGGTCGTCGCCGCCGGACTGACCGGCACCATGCTCACCGGCCGGACACTGGGGCTGGTCGGGCTCGGCGCGATCGGCCGCGGTGTGGCCGCCCGCGCGCTGGGCCTGGGAATGACGGTCCTCGCGTTCGACGTCGCCGCGGTGGTACCACCGCAGGGCGTCCGCCTGGTGCCGCTGGACGAGCTGCTGCGCTCGGCCGACGTGGTGAGCCTGCACGTGCCGCAGACCCCGCAGACCACCGGCCTGATCGGCGCCGCCGCGCTGGCGTCCATGCGGCCCGGCGCGTTGCTGGTCAACACCGCCCGCGCCGGTGTCGTCGACCACGCCGCCGTCCTCGCCGCGCTCGACGCCGACCGGCTGCACGGCTACGCCGTCGACGTGTTCGCCCCGGAACCGCCCCCGCCCGGCGACCCGCTGCTGCACCACCCGCGGGTCCTGGCCACGCCGCACATGGCGGCGATGACCTCCGACGCGCTCGACGCGATGGCCGTCGCCGTCGCCCGGGGCGTCCTCGACGAACTCGCGAAAGGACGATCGCTGTGACCCCGCCCGCGACCCTGCCCGTGCTGGACTACTTCGGCGTCGACGGCCGCATCGACGACGAGAGCCGCGCCCTGCGCGAGGCCGTGCGCACCTACGTCGGCCGGCGGATCCGGCCGCACATCGCCGGCTGGTACGAGGAAGGCAGCATCCCGGTCCGCGACCTCGCCCGGGAACTCGGCGACCTCGGCGTGCTCGGCATGCACCTGCGGGGCTACGGCTGCGCGGGCACCTCCGCCCTCGCCTACGGGCTGGCCTGCTTCGAGCTGGAGGCGGCCGACTCGGGCCTGCGCTCGCTGGTCTCCGTGCAGGGCTCCCTGGCGATGTACGCCATCCACCGCTACGGCTCGGAGACCCAGCGCGAGCAGTGGCTGCCGGCCATGGCGAGCGGCACGGCGATCGGCTGTTTCGGGCTGACTGAGCCCGACTTCGGCTCCGACCCGTCGGGCATGCGCACCCGCGCCCGCCGCGACGGCTCCGACTGGATCCTCGACGGCACCAAGATGTGGATCACCAACGGCTCGGTCGCCGACGTCGCCGTCGTCTGGGCCCGCACCGACGACGGTGTCCGCGGCTTCCTGGTGCCCGCCGGCACACCCGGCTTCGCGGCCCCGGAGATCACCCGCAAGCTCTCCCTGCGCGCCTCCGTCACCGCCGAGCTGGTCCTCGACGGGGTACGGCTGCCCGCCGACGCGATGCTGCCCGGCGCGACCGGCTTGTCGGCCCCGCTGTCCTGCCTCAACGAGGCCCGCTTCGGCATCGTCTTCGGCGCCCTCGGCGCGGCGCACGACTGCCTGTCCACGACCATCGCGTACGCCGGCAGCCGCGAGATCTTCGACCGGCCCCTCGCCGCCTATCAGGCGACCCAGCTGAAACTCGCCGACATGACCCTGGAGCTCGGCAAGGGCTTCCTGCTCGCGCTGCAACTGGCGGCGCTGAAGGACGCCGGCACCCTGGACCACCGCCAGATCAGCCTGGGCAAGCTCAACAGCACCCGGGAGGCGATCGCCATCGCCCGCGAGTGCCGCACCATCCTCGGCGCCGCCGGCATCACCCTGGACTACCCGGTACTGCGCCACGCGTCGAACCTCGAGTCCGTCCTGACCTACGAAGGCACCTCGGAGGTCCACCAGCTGATCATCGGCCAAACCGTGACCGGCCACGCCGCCTTCCGCTGACAGCGACACCCGGCTCCAGGATGCCGGTCGGGTCAGGTACGGGCGCTCCGGGCGGGCGCCTCCAGCGTGCCCGCCAACGCCCGCGTCGTGATCATTCGGGGAACTCGAGGCGCAGCATCGTCCAGGACACCGGCGGCAGCTCGACCCGCACACCGTCCGGGTCTCGCGTCGCCGACGGGTTGCCGCGCGGCAGGACGGTCGTCGCGTCGTCCGCCGTCGCCGACCACGTGTGGTCGGGACTGGACAGGGTCAGCGCCTCGACGACCCGCGGCGCGGGGAGGCCGCGCAGTTCGACGGTCAGGCCGACGGGCCCGGTCGTCGACCGGTTCACGGCGAACAGCACCAGCCCGCCCGGGTCCGGCTCGTACGTGGCGACGGCGTCGACGACCGGCACCGCACCGAATCGGGCCGTGTCGTGGACCGGCGCGTCGATCGCGACGCGCAGCACCTCTCCGGCGGCGTGCCGGGCGGTCAGCGCGAACGGATGGAACGTCGTCTGCCGCCAGGACGGCCCGCCCGGCTCGGTCATGATCGGCGCGATGACGTTGACCAGCTGGGCCAGCGACGCCGCGTGGACCCGGTCGGTGTGCCGCAGCAACGAGATCAGCAGATTGCCGACCACGACGGCGTCGGCGACGTTGTAACGGTCCTCCAGCAGCACGGGGGCGACCGGCCAGTCGTCGCCGGACGGCGGGCGGGACTCGGCGCGCTTGGCGTACCAGACGTTCCACTCGTCGAACGACAGGTGGATGCGCTTGCCCGTCTTCCGGGCGGCCCGGACGGCGTCCGCGGTGGCCACGACCGACTCGATGAAGTGGTCCATGTCCACCGCCGAGGCGAGGAACGACGCGAGGTCGCCGTCCTCCTCGCAGTAGTAGGCGTGCGCCGAGATCAGGTCGACGACGTCGTAGGTCTCGCCGAGGACGACGCGCTCCCACTCCCCGAACGTGGGCATGCCCGGCCCGGACGACCCGCACGCCACCAGCTCCAGGTCCGGCTGGAGCTGCCGCATCGCCCGCGCCGTCCCGGCGGCGAGCCGCCCGTACTCGTGCGCCGTCTTGTGCCCGAGCTGCCACGGGCCGTCCATCTCGTTACCGAGGCACCACATCCGGATGCCGTGCGGCTGCTCGGCGCCGTTGGCCCGCCGCCGGTCCGACCAGGCCGTGCCACCCCGCACGTTGCAGTACTCCAGCAGGTCCAGCGCCTCCTGGATGCCCCGGGTGCCGAGGTTGACCGCCATCATCGGCTCGACGCCGGTCTTGCGCGCCCAGCGGACGAACTCGTCGACGCCGACGGTGTTCGGCTCGGTCGAGTGCCAGGCGAGGTCGAGCCGCGCCGGCCGGTCCATCCGCGGGCCGACGCCGTCCTCCCAGCGGTACCCGGACACGAAGTTCCCGCCCGGGTACCGCACCGTGCTGACACCCAGCTCCCGGACCAGGTCGACGACGTCACCCCGGAACCCGTCCACGTCGGCGGTCGGGTGTCCGGGGTCGTGCAGCCCGGTGTAGACGCACCGGCCGAGGTGCTCGACGAACGAGCCGAACGTACGCCGGCGAACCGGCCCGGCGACGAACGCCGGATCGACCGTGACCCTCGCAAGCTGCATGCGTCCTCCTGGACCGACGTGTCCACGGCGGCCGACGACACCGGCGTCGTGGGCTCAGCGCACATCCCATCAACAACGGCCGGCGGTGACCAGCACCAGATCGCACCGGTCGCGTCAGGATCTCCTTGCTGCGGTGGGTGCTCAGAGCGCGGTCACGGTCCACTGGTTGTTGGTGTTGGTGTTGGGCGCCCACAACGCGACGGTGGAGCCGGCCGAGGCGTTGCCCATGCCGTCCAGCGCGGTCCCGGTGCCGCGGTTGATGATCTGCCGGCGGCCGTTGCCGACGTCGTTGAGCCGCCACTGCTGGTTCACGCCACCGGTCCAGGCCGCCTGCCGGCACGGCGCGCCGTTGGCGGTGTTGCCGGCGCTGTCCAGCACCAGGCCGTTGGTGCGGTTGACGATGCGGACCCAGCCGCTGCCGAGGTCGGCCAGCTGCCACTGCAGGTTGCTGCTGCCGTCCCAGTTCCACTGCTTGAGCACGGAGCCGGCGGCGACGTTGCCGCCGCTGTCGAGCACCAGACCGGTGGTCGCGTTGCCGATGCGCGTCCACGTCTGCGCCGGTACCTGCGCCGTCACGCGGTAGCTGCGGCCGGCCAGGCCGGGCAGCTGGACGACGTCGGCCTCCGGCCGGGTGACGGTGACGGTGCCGCCGGTCGTGGTGTCGACGACCGTGACCGTTCCGGTGAGCGACCGGCTGCGGACCTTGACGGTGCCGTCCCGGTCGAACCGGACGGTGATCTCGGCGGCCTGTCCGCCGCTCCATCGGGCGCCCACGGTGTAGCCGCCCCGGCCGCGCAGGCCCTGCACCTGCCCTGCGGGCCAGGCCGCGGGCAGCGCCGGCAGCACGTGCAGCTCGGCGTTGTGGCTGTGCAGCAGCATCTCGGCGATGCCCGAGGTGGCGCCGAAGTTGCCGTCGATCTGAAACGGCGGGTGCAGGTCGAACATGTTCGGTGCGAGCCTGGCCGTGGTCACCAGCAGCCGCAGCAGGTCGTGCGCGCGGGTCCCTTCCTCCAGCCGCGCCCAGTAGTTGATCTTCCAGGCGAGGGACCACCCGGTGCCGTCGTCGCCGCGCAGTTCCAGGGTGCGGCGGGCGGCGTTGTACAGCGTGGGGGTGCCGCGCCTGGTGATCTGGTTGCTGGGGTGCAGGCCGTACAGGTGTGAGACGTGCCGGTGGTTCAGCTCGGTCTCGGTCCAGTCGTACAGCCACTCCTGGATGTTGCCGCGGGAGCCGACCTTCATCGGTGCGAGCCGGTCGCGGGTGGCCAGCACCCGGGTCCGCAGGTCGGCGTCGACGCCGAGCACCTGGGCGGCCTGCGCGACCGCGTTGAACAGGTCCCGCAGGATCTGGTTGTCCATGGTCGGCCCGGCGCACACGCTGACCCCCGAGTGGTGGGCGAGCTCCGGTGAGTTGGACGGGTTGGTCACCAGGTAGCGCAGTGACGGCTCCTCGACCAGGGTGTCGAGGAAGAACTGCGCGGCCCCCTTCATCGCCGGGTAGTTGGCCTGCAGGAAGGCGACGTCGCCGGTGAACTGGTAGTGCTCCCAGATCAGCGTGGACAGCCACGCGCCGCCGGTCTGCCACATGCCCCACAGCGCCCCGTCGACGACCGACGACCCGCGCCACCCGTCGGTGTTGTGGTGCGTCACCCATCCCCCGGCGCCGTACTGCACCTGGGCGGTGCGGGCCCCGGTCACCGCGAGCTCACGGATCATGCCGAACACCGGCTCGAAGCACTCCGCGAGGTTCGTCGTGTCCGCCGGCCAGTAGTTCATCGGCAGGTTGGCGTTGATCGTGTACTTGGAGTCCCACGACGGGCTCAGCGAGTCGTTCCAGATGCCCTGCAGGTTCGCCGGCTGGGTGCCCGGCCGCGAGGACGAGATCAGCAGGTACCGGCCGAACTGGAACAGCAGCGCCGCGAACTGCGGGTCGTCGGTGGAGGCGTGCCGGCTGATCCGCACGTCGGTGGGCTGGTCGGCGGCGGAGGTCCGGCCGACGTCCAGCGTCGTGCGGTTGAACAGCCGCTGGTAGTCCGCGACGTGCCGGCTGCGCAGCTGGTCCCAGGTCCGGGCGGCGGCCGCGTCGAGGAACGACCGGGCCCTGCCCTGATGATCCCCGCTCGTGTCACGATAGTTGACGTAGCTCGTGCCGATCGACACGAGCAGCGTGACGCTGTCGGCTCCGCGGACCTGCAACGTGCCGCCGGAGCTGCTGACGGTGCCGCCGTCGGCGACCGCGCGGGCGAGCCCGCGGAACCGCACCTTGCCGGTCAGCCCGCGCTGGTCGCCGCAGACCCCGTCGACGGCGGCCGTCACCGCGTCCGGGCTGGACAGCGTCGTGCGCTGGGGGCTGTCGAACGCGGCGGAGAAGGTGATTGACCCGGCCCGGTCCGCGGTCAGGCGGACCGCGATCACCTGGTCCGGCGCGCTGGCGAGCACCTCCCGCCGGAACCGCACACCGTTCTGCAGGTAGCTGACGCCGGCCACGGCCGTGGTCAGGTCGAGGAACCGCGTGTACTGCGACACGCCCGAGCCGCCGGCCGCGAACGTCAGCCGGAGGTTGCCGACCGTCTGGTACGCCAGCTGCTCCGACGGGATGCCCAGCATGTTCTGGTCGATGAGGGTCTGCGCCTGACCCCATTGGTTGGCGAACACCAGCTGCCGGATCTGGGCGAGGGCCGCGGCGCCGCGCGGGTTGCTCTGGTCGTAGGGGCCACCGGCCCACATGGTGTCCTCATTGAGCTGCAACCGCTCCACGTCGACGTTGCCGAACACCATGGCGCCGAGGCGCCCGTTGCCGACCGGCAGGGCGCGTAGCCAGTCGGTGCCGGCGGCCTGCTCGTACCACAGGGCGAGGCCGTTCGCGGCGCTGACCTCCGGCGGGGCCGCGGCCGACGCGGGTGACGCCGTCCACGGCAGTGGCAGCGCCGCGCCGGCGATCACGGCACCGGCGATCAGGACCTGTCTGCGGGTCGGGTCGGACGACGAGGGGGTGTGGTGTTCGGTGTGCTCGTGCTGCACGGGATGCTCCTTTGCCGTGGCGGACGCAACGCGGCCGCGAAGCCGCGTTGCCCGGGGAAGCGAATCGCGTCTTCTACTGCATCGAGACGTCGTCGAGGTAGAGGTTGTCCGTGCCGCTGGTGGTTTCCACGTAGAAGGTGGCGCCGGTCAGCGTGCCTGTCCACGACACCGTCGACGTGCCGGACAGCAGGGTCCAGCCGCCGGAGTTCACCGCGGTCGCCGGGGCGAGCTGGATGTAGCTGGTCGTGCCGTTCGCGGTGACGGCCAGCATCGCCTTGGCGCTCGGGCTGCCGCTGCCGGTGCGGACCCAGGCGCTCGTCGTGTAGGTCCGGCCGTTGGCCAGTTTGGACGTCACGTCCTGGCCGGGGCCGTTCCATGCGGCGGTGCGCCCGTTGATCTGCAGCGACTGGGTGCCGCCGTGCGCGGTGGCGGTGCTCGCCGACAAGGTCCCGCTGCCGAACGTCGCCCAGCCGGATGTGCCGCTCTCCATGGAACCGTTGGTGATCAGGTTCCCGTCGCCGCTCCCGCCGCCGGCGAACTGCCACCAGTTGACGTTGAACAGGTTGCCGCTGCCGCCGGTGAACTTCAGGAACAGGTCACGGGTCCCGGTCGCGCCGCTCACCGGGCAGGTGACGCTGGTCCAGTTCTGCCAGCCGCCGGTGCCCGCGACGGTGCAGGTGCCGGCGAGCGGGCCGTTCACGCCGTCGAGGCGCACTTCGATGCGGCCGCCGCTGGTGGCGGAGGCGACCCTGGCGGTGAACGACGCGGCACCGCCGCCGAACGCGACGCCCTTGACCTTGATCGAGTCGTTGTTCTCGATCCAGCCGACGTTCATACCGCCCTCGCTGGAGGCCTCGGTCTCGATGCCGGTCTCCCAGGCGATCGTCTCGGCCTCCTGCCGCACGTACGGGTTGAGCGTGCCGATCTGCGGTGCGCCCGCGCTGGTCATGGTGATCGTCGGGATGGTGCCGTCGGCGTTGTAGCTGAACCTCTCCACCGCGACGGAACGCGTGTAGCCGCCGCCGCCCGGCAGCGCGCCGTTGTGGTAGAAGAAGTACGAGCCGCCGTTGTAGTCGATGACGCCGGCGTGGTTGGTGAAGCTGCCACCCTGCGTCGGCATGACGGTGCCGCGGTAGGTCCACGGCCCGGTCGGGCCCGGGGCGGTGGAGTAGCCGATGAATTCCGAGCAGCACTTCGCCGCGAACACGTTGTAGTAGAGGCCGTTGCGTTTGTAGACCCAGGGTCCCTCCTCGTACAGGGTGGGCCGGCTCGCGTTGCCGGTGCGGGCGCCGAACCCCGACGTGGTGAGCGGGATCTGGGTCACGCCTCCGGAGTAGGAGATCATGTCGGTGTTCAGCCGCACGTACCAGAGGTTCGGGTTGCCCCAGTACAGGTAGGCCTGCCCCGTTGTCGTCGACGAAGACGGTCGGGTCGATCTCGTTGTTCTCCACCAGCGGCCTGCCGATGGCGTCGGTGAACGGCCCGGTCGGGCTGCTGGACACGCCGACGCCGATGGCCATCCGGCCGGTCGCGCGGTTCGTCACCGGCACGTACCAGTAGAACTTGCCGTTGCGGTTGACCACCTGGCCGGCCCACGCGTTGGCACTGGCCCAGCCGAACGTGGCGAGGTTCATCGGCGAACCGTGGTCGGTCCAGTTCACCATGTCGGCGGAGGAGTAGACCCGCCACTCCTTCATGGTGAAGTAGGTCGAGTTGTCCTCGTCGTGGCCGGTGTACAGGTAGACCCGGCCGTTGTACACGAGCGGTGCCGGGTCGGCGGTGTAGACGGTCTGCACGATCGGGTTGTCGGCCAGGGCCGCGGGCATGGCGGCGGCCACGACGACGGCGGTGCCGCCGAGGAGCAGGAGGCCCGCGGTGAGCAGTCCGGCGAGTCTTCGCATCGTCATCCCCTCGTCCAGCGCTGGTTCGCCGCGGCCGTGCACGTCCACAGCAGCACCACGGTGCCGTTGGCGGTGAGGTTGTGGTCGACGTCGAGGCACAGCCCGGACGCAGTGCCGCGGATGGTGCCGTCGGCGTTGAGGGTCCACTGCTGGTTGGTGCCGCCGTTGCAGTCCCACAGCTGCGCCTTGGCGCCAGCGGTGGCACCGACAGGGGCGTCGAGGCACTTGCCGAGCGCCTGCAGCGTGGCGCCGTTGACGGTCCAGCGCTGGTTGGTGCCGCCGTTGCAGTCCCAGATGACCGGCTGTGTGCCGTTGGTGGTGCTGCCGTTCGGCACGTCCAGGCAGCGTCCGGACGCAGCGCTGACCAGCGTCGACCCGGCCTGCGGTGTGGTGGTCCCGCCGCCGCTGACCCGGTACACGACGGTGCCGTGCGCCGGCACGGTCGCGCTGATGCCGCCGGTCGTCGTGCTCGTGGTGTTCGTCCACGCGTCGCGCAGCGTGAACGAGCTGCCTGACTTGCCGATCGCCGCGGCGGTCGTGCTGACCGTCGTCGCGGAGGCACTCTGGTTGAACAGGGCGACCGCGACGTCACCTCCGGCGAGCCGCTTTGCCAGGACGCGGCGGGTGCCGTCGTTGGAGACCTGGGTCGCCTGCAGGCCGAGGCTGTCCTGGTTGATCGCGATCAGGTTCTGGTTCTTCAGGATCGTCGCGGTCGCGGAGCTCTGCGAGCGGATGTCGTTGCCCGCGATGAGCGGCGAGGCCATCATCGCCCACAGCGCGAAGTGGCTGCGCATCTCGGTGTCGGTCATGCCGCCGCGGCCGACCTCGAGCATGTCGGGGTCGTTGAACCGGCCGGGCGCGGCGTAGCCGGCGAGCGGGACGGTGACGTTGACGATGTTCTGGATGCCCATCGGGTAGCCGTTGGTCTGGCCCGAGTCCCAGGTGTTCGTGATGTCCTCGGTGGTACGCCACAGGTTGGCCACGTCGCCCCAGTTGCGCTGCGGGCCGGTCTTGGCGTGGATGCTGTTCGGGTTGATGCTGTACACGATCGGCCGGCCGGTCGCGGCGAGCGCGTCGCGCATCTTCGCGAAGGTGGTGACCTGCTCGGTGATCGTGCCGCTGGGCGAGCACCAGTCGTATTTCAGGTAGTCCACGCCCCAGGCCGCGAACTGGCGGGCGTCCTGCGCCTCGTGCCCCTGCGCGCCGGTCGCGCCGGGGTAGCTGCCGAAGTACTGCGCGCAGGTCTTGTCCAGCGGCGCCTGGTAGATGCCGAACAGCAGCCCGCGGGAGTGCAGGTAGTCGCCCAGTGCCTTCATCCCGTTCGGGAACCGGCTGGCGTTGGCCTGCAGGTTGCCCTGCGCGTCGCGGGTCGAGTTCATCCAGCAGTCGTCGACGACCACGTACTTGTAGCCCAGGTCCCGCATCCCGCTGCTGACGATCGAGTCGGCCATCTGCCGGATCAACCCGTCATTGATGTTGCAGCCGAACGTGTTCCAACTGTTCCAACCCATCGGCGGCGTGCGGGCCACGCCGTTCTCCAGGGCCTGCGCGTCCGGGCCGCGAACGACGGCGGCGAGGATGCCCGCGGTCAGCACGGCCGCCGCGGCCGCGAGGACACCGATACGTCTCATGCTCATCTCCTTGTCCAGCGCTGGTTCGCCGCCGCGGTGCAGGTCCACAGCTGTACGGGGGTGTTGTTGGCGGTGGCGTTGCCGGCGACGTCGAGGCACAGGCCCGACTGCGCGTTGCTGATCGTGCCGTTGGCGTTGAGGCTCCAGCGCTGGTTCGTCCCGCCGCGGCAGTCCCACAGCTGGACCTTGCTGCCGGCGGTCGCGCCGGTGGGCGAGTCGAGACACTTGCCGAGCGACTGCAGCGCCTGGCCGTTGAGCGTCCAGCGCTGGTTGGCCGCGCCGTTGCAGTCCCAGATGATCGGCTGGGTGCCGTTGGCCGAGTTGCTCCCCGGCACGTCGAGGCAGCGCCCGGAGGCGGCGCTCACCAGCGTGTTGCCGGTGCCGCCGGTCGGGGTGGAAGGGCTGGTGGGGGTGCCCGGGTCGCCGATGCTGCCGGGGACGGCCCGCAGCGCGGTGAACCAGGTGGCGGCCATCTTGTCGTAGCCGCCGGCGGTGGGGTGGATACCGTCGATGAGGTCGGCGGTGGTCAGCGCGGCGTGCAGGTCGACGAAGTGGACCCGCTTGCCGGCGTTGACCTTGCTCTGCACCATGCCGGGGATGGTGGCGTTGAAGGTGCGGGCCGCCGTCTCCTGGCCGCTGTTGCTCAGCGGGATGATGCTGGCGACGAACACGTCGGCGTTCGGCGCGGCGGCGGTGATGTGGTCGACGAGGGTGGAGAGCCGGCCGGGCGCGCCGCCCACGTTGGAGTTCTGCAGGATGTCGTTGGTGCCGATGTGCAGCAGGACGGTGCGCGGGGTGGTGGTGCGCAGCCAGCCGGTGATGTTGGCGTCGATCTGGTCGATCCGCCAGCCGGGGTGGCCTTCGTGGTCGTGGTCCCACAGCGATGCCGGCCCGTTGAACTGGGAGCCGACGAAGTCGTTGCGGTAGCCGCCGGCGGCGAGCCGCTGCCACAGGCCGGTGCGGTAGCCGCCGGGGACCTGGGTGCCCTCGGTGATCGAGTCGCCGAGCGGCATGATCCGTACGCCGCCGTTGGACTCCGCCGAGGCGGGAGCGGTCAGGGCCGCGGCGCCCGCCGCGGTGAGCGCGGCGGTCAGGGCCGCGGCGATGAGCCAGTGTCGTGCCGTGCGCATGGCGGTGCCTCCTGAAAGGGAGGGCCGGCCGCCCCGGGAGGCGGCCGGCCGGGGGAACGACTAGCGCTGCAGGGTCAGCACGCCCGGGCGGTACGGCAGCAGGCCGTAGTCGCCGCCGGAGCTCGGCGCGCGGCCCTGGTACAGCAGCTGCAGGTTGCACGGGTCGACGGTCTTGGTCTGGTCGGGGTTGCTGCGGACCAGGTCGCCGTGGCTGATGTCGTTGGTCCAGGTCGCGCCGCTGTTGGCCTTACCCGCGAACGGGTTGCTCTCGGTGGCGGCCTGCGGGGTCCACGAGCCGCTCAGGCTGGAGGACGTGAACGAGCGGAAGTAGCGGCCCTGGCCGCCGATGGCCTCGACGAGCATGAGGTACTGGTTCTGGCCCTGCACCTTGTACACCTCGACGCCCTCGAACAGGTTGTTCGTCGTGTCGCTCATGATCTGGGTGTAGGAGGAGCCGAAGCTGCCGGGGAAGTTCCCGATCGGCATGCTCGCCCGGTAGATCTTGCCGTTGTCACCGGCGAAGAACAGGTACATGGTCGTGCTGTCGCCGATGATGGTCTGGTCGATCGGACCGGTACCGGAGCCGGAGATGCTGCCGGAGAACAGCGTCTGCGGCGCGGACCAGCCGTTGGCGTTCGTCGGGTCGCTGGAGGTGCGGTAGTTGAACGCGGCCCCGCCCCACTGGTAGGTGAGGACCCAGATGTTCTTCGGCGCGAAGTAGAACAGGGTCGGCGCGACCGCTCCGAAGTTCATGCCGTTCTGGGCAGCGGAGCCCATGTCGGACCAGTTGGTGAAGAGCCCGAAGTTCATCGATCCCCACGTCGACCCGGTGTCGTGCGTCGTGGCGTAGACGAGGTGCCGGCCGTTGTAGACGACGTTGGTGAAGTCCTTCAGCGACACCCAGCCCGACTTCGGGTTGGCCAGCGAACCGGTCGACGACCAGCGGTACGTCGACGGCAGTGTGCAGCCGCTGCCCGTGGTGCCGGGGGTGGTCGGGGTGGTGCCGCCGACGCGGACGAGCTGCCACTGCTGGTTGTTGCCGCCCCAGTCGGCGTACTGCACGACGTTGCCGCCGTCCGCGGTCGAGGCGCCCTGCACCTCGAGGGCCTTGCCGGAGTTGCGGTTGATCAGCCGCACGTACCCGCCGGAGGAGTCCGACAGCCGCCACTGCTGATTGGTGCCGTTCAGGTCGCTCCACTGCACGACGGACGCGCCGTCGGCGGTGGAGAAGTTGTACACGTCCAGGACCTTGGAGGACAGCTTGGACTTCAGGCGGTAGTAGCCGCCGCCGGAGTCCACGAACTGCCACTGCTGCTGCGCCTGGTCGTTGCGCGTCCACTGGGTGATCCGAGCGCCGTCGTTGGTCGCCAGGTTGTACACGTCGAGGGCCTTGCCGCTGTTGCGGTTCACCAGGACGTACGACGCGCTGGTGTCCACGGTGGCGGCCGCGGCGGAGGTCATGTTGACGGCGGTCACGACGGCGCCGGCGAGCGCTGTCACGACCACGGCGGTGAGGCCGAGGCGTCTGTTCATGCGGGGTGTGCTCCTTGGGAGGGTCAGATGCGGACGAGTTGCCATTGCTGGTTGTTGCCGCCCCAGTCGGCGTACTGCACGACGTTGCCGCCGTCGGCCGTCGAGGCGCCCTGCACCTCGAGGGCCTTGCCGCTGTTGCGGTTGATCAGCCGCACGTAGCCGTTGCCGGAGTCCGCGAGGCGCCACTGCTGGTTGGTGCCGTTGCCGTCGGTCCACTGCACGACCGACCCACCGTCGGCGGTGGAGAAGTTGTAGACGTCCAGCACCTTGCCGGAGTGCCGGGACTTGATCCGGTAGTAGCCGCCGCCGGAGTCGACGAACTGCCACTGCTGGTTGTTGCCGTTGGTGCGCGCCCACTGCGTGATCCGGCCGCCGTCGGCGGTGGAGAAGTTGTAGACGTCGACGGCCTTGCCGCTGTTGCGGTTGACGAGCACGTACCAGGCGCTGGTGTCGACGCCGGTGGATCCGGTCGGGTTGGGGTTGGTGCCGGCGTTGAGCGCGGTGAGCGTCGAGGTGTAGGCGGCCTTCTTCGCGCCGGAGGCGTTGAACAGCAACGGGTTCTCGCCGGTGCGCCAGGAGTCGCTGTCGCGGATGCCCCACACGGTGATGCCGGTGCAGCGGGTGACGGCGAGGCAGGCCTTGACCACGTTGGCGTACGCCTGCGCCTGGTTGCTGCCGGAGATGTCGAGCTCGGTGATCTGCACGTCGACGCCGAGGTCGGCGAAGCGTTGCAGGTTGGCCTGGTAGTCCCCGGACGGCAGGCCGCCGAGGTGGGACTGGAAGCCGACGCAGTCGATCGGCACGCCGCGGGACTTGAAGTCGCGGACCATGTTGTAGATGCCGGTGCTCTTGGCGTTGACGCCGTCGGTGTTGTAGTCGTTGTAGCAGAGCTTCGCGGCCGGGTCGGCGGCCCGCGCGGTGCGGAACGCGACCTCGATCCAGTCGTTGCCGGTGCGCTGCAGGTTGGAGTCGCGCCGGCCTCCGCCGCCGCCGTCGGCGAACGCCTCGTTCACCACGTCCCAGGCGTAGATCCTGCCTTTGAAGTGCGTCGCGACCTGGGTGATGTGGTTGACCATCGCGGTGCGCAGCGCGCTGCCGGACATGTTCTGCGCCCAGCCGGGCTGCTGGGAGTGCCAGGCCAGGGTGTGCCCGCGGACCTTCTGGCCGTGTGCCTGGGCGTGCGCGACGATCTGGTCGGCGCCGGTGTAGCGGAACTGCCCCTGCGACGGCTCGGTCGCGTCCCATTTCATCTCGTTCTCGGGCGTGACGGCATTGAACTCGCGGTCGAGGATGCCGGTGTACGTGCTGTCACCGAGTTTCCCGGCGGCGACGGCGGCGCCGAAGTAGCGGCCCTTCTCCGCCGCTGAGGTGCCCAGCGTGGTGCCGGCGTCGGCGGAGCCGTTGAACAACACCGCGGTGCCGGCGGCGACCACGGTCGCCGCGATCAGCGGCAGGATCACACGTTTGCGCACGATCGGTCCTTCCTACGGGGTGGTCATCTCGAAGCGGCGCACGGTGACGGCGCCGCCGAGCGCGCGGGTGGCGTGGTTGAAGATCGCGTAGCGGTAGCCCATGAAGAACTGCCACGCGTTGTTGAGCGTCAGCGCGGAGCCGAGCGGGGTGAAGGTCGTGCCGTCGGTGCTGTAGGAGAACCTGGCCTGCCGGCCGCTGCCGGGCCGGATGTCGGCGGTGGCCCGCAGCCAGATCCGTCCGCCGGAGACCGCAGCGCTCGCCGCTTCCGTGCCGGTGCTGCTGGTGCCCCAGCTGCTGTTCATGGTCAGGCCGTTGACCATCGAGACCCGGGTGGTGCCGCCGTCGCGCCGGACGCCGATCCACGCCGAGGAGTCGCGCAGCATCGCCAGGCCGGTCCGGTCGCCGTCGGCCATCGTGGAGTAGTCCAGTTCGATGGTCGCCGTCGACGTCGGGCCCTGGATGCGGTGGGTCAGGGTGTTGCGGGCCGCGTACAGGTCGTTGGTGACGGTGGCGGTCTGCAGCCGCAGCCCGCTGCCGGTGGAGAACTTCGACGTGTCGGGGTTGTGGTTCCACTCCCACTGCGAGCCGAGCGCCGCGGACGTGAACGTGTCGGCGCCGGTCATCGGCTTGACCGTCTTCGTCGTGCTGATGTTCGGCTTCGGGTAGGTGGCGCCCCAGCCGCCGTTGACGGTCTGCACGACCGGCCAGCCGTCGGCGGTCCAGGTGATCGGCGCGAGCGCGGGGACGCGGCCGCCGGGGTAGGCGTCCACGAAGGACATGTAGTACCAGTCGCCGTTCTGCGTCTGCACGAGGCCGCCCTGGTGCGGGGTGCCGCCACCGGAGATCGGGCTCGGCATGTTCAGCAGGACCTGCCGCATCTCGTACGGGCCCCACGGGCTGCTCGACTTGAGGATGTACTGCCCGTTGGCGGGCCGGGTGACGAAGATGTAGTAGCTGCCGTTGCGCTTGTAGAACCGCGAACCCTCCAGGGTCCCCACGCTCGACGGCGTGGTGAACACCTGCTGGGTCCGGACCTGGCTGAGCCCGTCGGCGGACAGCTGGGCCACGCTGAGGGTGCTGTTGCCGTACGCGACGTACATGGTGTCGTTGTCGTCGACGAGCAGGCCCGCGTCGTAGTAGCAGTTGTTGATCTGCGACCGCTTCTGCCAGGTGCCGTCCACGGCGGAGGCCGTGTAGACGTAGGTCCGGTTGAACTCGACGCAGCCGAGCCAGTAGTAGGTGCTGTTGCTCTTGCGGTAGTTCAGCGTCGAGGCCCAGATGCCCTTGACGTAGGCGCGGCCGCCGCTGAGGTCGTAGTTGCCGGAGCCGAAGTCGAGTCTGGGCACCGAGTGTCCGGCGTACTCCCAGTTGACCAGGTCGTAGGAGCGCAGGATCGGCGCGCCCGGCGAGTAGTGCATGGTGGAGGCGGAGTAGTAGTAGGCGTCGCCGACCCGGATGATGTCGCCGTCGGCGAAGTCCTGCCACACCACCGGGTTGGTGTACTGCCCGGAGGGCGGGTTCGAGGTCGGGGTGGTGCCGCCGACGCGGACGAGCTGCCACTGCTGGTTGTTGCCGCCCCAGTCGGTGTACTGCACGATGTTGCCGCCGTCCGCGGTGGAGGCGCCCTGCACCTCGAGGGCCTTGCCGCTGTTGCGGTTGATCAGCCGCACGTAGCCGTCGGCGGAGTCGGCGAGGCGCCACTGCTGGTTGGTGCCGTTGCCGTCGGTCCACTGCACGACCGACGCGCCGTCGGCGGTGGAGAGGTTGTAGACGTCGAGGACCTTGCCGGACAGCTTGGACTTCAGGCGGTAGTAGCCGCCGCCGGAGTCCACGAACTGCCACTGCTGGTTGTTCGCGTCGCTGCGCGCCCACTGGGTGATCCGCGCACCGTCGTTGGTGGCGAAGTTGTACACGTCGAGGGCCTTGCCGCTGTTGCGGTTCACCAGGACGTACGACGCGCTGGTGTCCACGGTGGCCGCGGCCGCGCCGGTCATGTTGAGCACGATGCCGCCGGCGGCGGCGAGGACGGTGGCCAGCAGGACGCCGGCAGCGATTCGCCAGCGGCGTGGCCGGCGGGCGGCCGGTGGTGGCGGAGTGTGCGGTTGCATGGGGGCTGCTCCTTCGGTCGAGAGCCCGCCCGCCCTTCCCAGGATGTTGTGTTAGCGCTAACAGGATGCTGCGGAAACGGCGGATTTCCGTCGCACATCAGGGGGTCAAGCGCACAGGGAGCGTCGGCGGGAGCGCTCACATCTCGTTTCGCGAGGTTGCCAGAAGCATGCGGAACAATCAAGTTCTGTCTGGCAGATCCTATTTTCGAAACTCGCCGATTTGCGCATAACAGCAGCTCAGGGCCACGATCCGACATGAACCGCACGGTGAAAGCGCCGAATTCAATGAACGACCTCCGACACCCGGCGAGGATAACAATTTCTGCCGGGACAATTTTTCGTTATCCGGAGCCCGGCGGGATGGTCGCATCAATGACCCCTTGACGGAACATGCCGATTCACGCAGATTGGGTTTCCGTGACATTCCACGCCCCCACCAACGGCCGGTGAGCCCGGAGGCGGCACGCAGGACCAGCGCGCGGGCAGCCGTCATCAAGGACGTCGCGCGGCTCGCGGGGGTCTCGCACCAGACGGTCTCCAGGGTGCTCAACGACTCCCCCGATGTCAGCGCACATACCCGCGAGCGGGTGCTGCAAGCGGTGCGGCAGCTGCGGTACCGGCCGAACGCCATGGCGCGTGGGCTCGCCGGACGCAGGTCGCGCATCGTCGGGGTGGTCAGCTTCGACACCAGGCTCTACGGCCCGGCATCCACCCTGCTCGGTGTCGAACGCGCTGCCCGCGGCGCCGGCTACGGGGTCAGCATCGCCATGCTGGAGCGCCTCGACGACGCCGGCGTGCGGTCCGCGATCGGCGCGCTCATCCAGCAGGCGGTGGCCGGGATCGTCGTCATCGCCCCTCAGGCCGCAACCGCGGCGGCGCTGCGCAACCTGCCCGACGGGATGGCCGCCGTGGTCACCGAGGCGGAGCCCGGAACCGCGGTCCCGTCCATCTCCGTCGACCAGGTCACCGGCGCCAGGATCGCCGTCGAGCACCTGCTGTCGCTCGGCCACCGCCGGGTCGTGCACCTGTCCGGTCCGGGCGGCCGGCTGGAATCGCACGGCCGTATCCAGGGCTGGCGCGAGGCGCTGAGCGATGCCGGCATCGTCGCGCCGGAGCCGATCACCGGCGACTGGAGCGCCCACTGCGGGTACCGCGCCGGCCTGCTCCTCGCCGACGATCCTGGCGTCACCGCGGTGTTCGCCGGCAACGACCAGATGGCGCTCGGGCTCATGCGCGCGTTCGACGAGCGCGGCGTCCAGGTCCCGCACGACGTGAGCATCGTCGGGTTCGACGACATCCCGGAAGCGGAGTTCCTGTGCCCTCCCCTGACCACGATCCGTCAGGACTTCGACGAGGTCGGCCGGCGCTGCATCGCCGCACTGCTGCGGCTCCTCGATGCCCACGCACCCGGAGGTCCCGACCGAGCCGCACCGGACCCGACCGTGGCCCCTGCACTCATCGTCCGCTCCAGTACCGCCCCGTCCCGGCGCCCGTCTCGCTGACGGCCTTGTGCCGTTCCGGCGCGGTCGGCTCGCCGCCGGGAGGGGACGGCCGGGTGCGGCCCGGTTGCCGCCCGGTCACGACCTGTCCGGCCGGCCGACACCGGCCGGTCAGTCCGTGTCAGGCACCCGGGCATTTCCGCATGGCGGCCGGTGACGCAGCGGTCCGGAGTGGTCACCGTTGAGGTGTCGGAAGATCACTCCATGGATGAGCGCGCATACCGTGAAGTTCAGCAAGAGTCTGCGGGCCGCGGCCGGAATGCTGCTGGCACCCGCCGCGGTCGCCCTCGCCGCCACCCCGGCGAACGCGGTGGTCAAGACCGCGGACACGACGGCCTCGGCGACCACCCTGACCCAGGTGCGGTCGGCCATCGGCGCCGACACCGGCGCCGCGGCCGCCCTGACCGGCAAGGGCGTCGGCGTCGCGCTCATCGACACCGGCGTCGCGGCCGTGCCGGGGCTGCCCGCCGCGAACATCGTCAACGGGCCCGACCTGTCGTTCGAGTCGCAGGCCCCGAACCTGCGCTACCTCGACACGTACGGGCACGGGACGCACATGGCAGGCATCATCGTCGGCAACGACACCGCCTCCGGCGCGAAAGGCATCGCCCCCGGCGTCAAGCTCACCTCGGTCAAGATCGGCACCGCGACAGGCTCGGTCGACGTGTCGCAGATGATCGCCGCGATCGACTGGGTCGTCGAGCACCGCAACGACGACACCGCCAACCCGATCCGGGTGCTGAACCTGTCCTACGGCTCCGGCGGTGCCACCCAGTCATGGACCGACCCGCTGCAGTTCGCGGTGCAGAAGGCGTGGAAGGCCGGCATCGTGGTCGTCGCCGCCGCGGGCAACAACGGCAACAGCGCGGGTGCGCTGACCAACCCGGCGATGGACGACTCGATCCTGTCCGTCGGCGCGACCGCCACCAACGGCACCGCGACCACCGCCGACGACACCCTGGCAGCATTCACGAACCTCGCCACCGGTGCCGCCGGGCAGGTGGACCTGCTCGCGCCGGGCACGTCGATCGCGTCGCTGCGCGACCCGGGCTCCAACGTCGACAACCTGTACCCGTCGGCGCGGGTCGGCGACACCCTGTTCAAGGGCAGCGGCACCTCCCAGGCCACCGCGGTCGTGTCCGCCGCGGCGGCGCTGCTGCTGCAGTCCAAGCCCGCCGCCACCCCTGACCAGGTCAAGACCTGGCTGGTCAAGGGCGGCACCGCACTCACCACCGGCACCGCGAAGACCCTCGGCCTGACCGCGCTCAACGTCAACGGCGCGCTCGCCCGCACCGGCACCACCGCCACCGCGTACACCGGGTACCTTTCCAGCGGCACCGGATCGCTGCAGGGCTCCCGCGGCACCGCCGGTCTGACCCTCGACGGCGTGAAGCTCACCGGCGAGAAGACCGTCTGGGGCAGCTTCTCCACCTCGCAGTGGGCGAAGTCGACCACCCCGGCGTGGTCCGGTGGCCTGTGGCTCGGATACCGCCTCGCCGGCGACGGCTGGACCGGCTCGTCCTGGGCGTCCAAGACGTGGGCGGCCGGCACCTGGACCGCGGCGCCGTGGGCCGGCAGCGCGGCCACCGGCTGGACCGACCCCGCGTGGTCGGGCCGCACCTGGTCCGGCCGCACCTGGTCGGCCGGCACCTGGTCGGGCCGCACCTGGTCCAGCGACGGCTGGTCGGGCGGCACCTGGTCGTAGCCACCACGTCGTGCGGGTGCCCGCGCAACCACCCGGGGCCGGCATAGCGGACCCGCACCCGCGTTACCGGACGGGACGGGCCGGCGCGGGTTCGGCGGGCGGTGCCTGCGTTGCCATCTCCAGCCGCCCCGCGTCGACCAGGCGGATCAGGGCCGGTATCGCCTGCGTGATGACGTCGCTGTCGTGCGGGTCCAGGTGCTCGAACAACGTGTCGAGGGTCGCGGCGTGATAGGCGAAGGTGCGGGCGCGCAGCTCGCGACCGGCCGTGGTGAGCTCCACGAGCACGGCCCGCCCGTCGCCGGGGTCGGCCACGCGCCGCACAAGGCCGCCCTTCTCCATCCGGCCGACCAGCTGCGTCATGCCCGGCTGGGAGACCCGGGCCAGCCGGGCCAGGTCGGTCACCCGTCCGGCACCGTGCTCCGACAGCAGCCGCAGCACGGTCAGCGCGACCGAACTCGGCTGCTCCGGCCCTTGCAGCTGGCGTAGCAGGTCGACCAGCCCCGACACCACCGGCAGCAGCTGTGACCCGCGACTCGCACCGGACTCCATTTGCATAACCCCATTATGCACCTAGAGTGGGAACCGCTGATGCTCCATCCTGGCGGCTGCACCGAGCGACGACTGGACGCCCCCGCACCGCCCGCATCCTGTCTCCGCGGAGGTGAACCGGTGAGTTCCGCTGCAGCCGGTCAGTCGTTGTTCAAGCAGCCCCGGGCGGTCTTCGCGGTCGCCTTCGCCTGCGTGGTCAGCTTCATGGGCATCGGGCTGGTCGATCCGATCCTGCCGGCCCTGTCCGACAAGCTGAGCGCCACGCCCAGCCAGGTCAGCCTGCTGTTCACCAGCTACCTGCTGGTCACCGCGGTCGCCATGCTCTTCACCGGCTGGGTCGCCAGCCGCATCGGCGCCAAGGCGACCCTCATCACCGGCCTCAGCCTCATCGTCGTCTTCGCCGCGCTGGCCGGCCTGTCCGGCTCGATCGGCGGCATCGTCGGCTTCCGGGCCGGCTGGGGCCTCGGCAACGCGCTGTTCATCGCCACCAGCCTGGCGGTCATCGTCGCCTCCGCCACCGGCGGCTTCGCCGGCGCCATCGTCCTCTACGAGGCGGCCCTGGGTCTCGGCATCGCCGCCGGTCCGCTCATCGGCGGCCTGCTGGGCAACATCAGCTGGCGCGGCCCGTTCTTCGGCGTCTCCGTGCTCATGGCGATCGCCCTGCTGGCCACCGTCATCCTGGTCGAGCCGACCCCGAAACCGGCCCGGCCCACCCCACTGTCCGCACCGATCCGGGCCCTGCGGCACCGCAGCCTGCTCACCATGGGCATCACCGCGCTGCTGTACAACTGGGGCTTCTTCACCATGCTCGGCTACGCCCCGTACCCGATGAAGCTCAACGAGATCCAGCTCGGCTTCGTCTTCTTCGCCTGGGGACTGCTGCTGGCCTTCTTCTCCATCACCGGCGCGCCCTGGCTGCAGCGCAGATTCGGCACCGCACCGTCGCTCTACGGCGCGCTCAGCGCGTTCGCGGTGCTGCTCCTGCTGATCGGCGTGTTCACCGACAACCGCTGGACCGTCATCGTCTGCGTCGTGCTGTCCGGCGTCATGGCCGGCATCAACAACACGCTGACCACCCAGGCCGTCATGCTGGTCTCACCGGTCGAACGCCCGGTCGCCTCGGCCGCGTACGGGTTCGTCCGCTTCATCGGCGGCGGCCTGGCACCGTACGCCGCCGGCAAGATGGTCGACCAGTGGAACATCCACGTGCCGTTCGTCATCGGCGCGGTCGCCGTCGTGCTCGGCGTCCTCGTCCTGTCGACCGGCCACAAGCCCCTCACCGCGGCCGACGCCGCAATGGCGGCCGACACGCCCCACGGCACCGGCGACGAGGTTGCCGGCGAGGTCGCCGACGAGTTCGGCGGCGCCCCGGACGCCATCGACTACGAAAAGACCGTCGAGCGCCGCTGACCGGCACTGACCTCCGCCGCCGTTGCACCGGGCCTCCGGCGGGACATGTAAGCCCGGTCCGGCACTGCGCGGCGACGCGACCACCTACGGCCGCGACCGGGCCATCGCCACCACCTTGACCCAGACCGCACCCGGCCTTCCCGCCCTCGTCCGCGCCGCCCGCTTCGCTGCGTTGACGGCCGGTCGGCGGGCCACACAACCTGACGAAGGGTCAGTAGGGTGTCCCGGGTGCGCCGTCTTCGCCTCATCATGCCGCTTGTCGCCGCTCTCGCCGGCGCTGCCGCCTGCACCGAGTCACGGACTCCGGTCGCTGCTCCCGCCGTCACCACCTCGGCCCTGCCGTCGGCCGTCTCGCCATCCGCGGTCGCCAGTACCCCGGCCGGGCCGATCGTGCTGGCCTTCACGGCGAAGACCTTGACGGGCACCGAGTTCACCGGCACCAGCCTCGCCGGGAAGCCGGCCGTGCTGTGGTTCTGGTCGCCGTCGTCCACGATGTGCGACGAGCAGGCCGTGGGCGTCAGGAGGACCGCGAAGGGGTTCGCCGGCATGGTCAACGTCGTCGGCATCGCGATCGAGGGGGACGCGGCCGCGCAGCGCCAGTTCATCGACAAGTGGGAGCTCGGCGGGTTGCCACACCTGCCCGACGCTGACGGCACGCTGGCGAAGCGGTTCAGCATCACGGGTCCGGGCACGTTCGTCATGATCGACCGCGCCGGTGAGATCGACGAGGTCGGGACATTCAACAGCGACCGCCTGCTGAAGCGCGTCGACCTGCTCACGCAATGACCGGTGCGGTGTACGGCGGCCGCCGCACCTCCACCGCACACCGACCCAGTAGCGACGGGTCAGTAGTCCGGCGGGCGGATCAGCTGGGCGTTGACCACCACTGAGGGTTCGCCGCCGAGGTTGGCCTGGGGTTGGGTGTCTTCCTGGTGGCGGCGGGCCAGGATGGCGGCGCCCGGGCCGTCGCCCTGTTCGATGGCCTGGATCAGCTCGGCGTGGCTGTTGAGGCTGCGGCGGGTGGCGGCGTCGCCGGGGATGCCGCCCTCGATGACCGTGCGGGCGGCCCATTCCTCCTCGTGGGCATACCAGAGTCCTTCCAGCATGCCGGCCAGCAGCTCGAAGGTCTGGTTGCCGCAGTTGCGCACCAGGGCCTCGTGGAACTCCTTCATGCAGGCCACGAACTTGGCGAAGTCGCCGATGCTCTCCTCGGTGCGGTGCTGGATCTCGCGCAGGGCGGGCACGACCGTCTCCATGCGGTCCGGTCTGGTCGCGCACATCTCGGCGCAGACCGGGTCGAGGCGGCGCACGGCCAGGCCGAGGTCCTGCACGCTGACGGCGCGGGACTGCAGGACCAGGCCGAAGACGTAGCCGGCGCGTTCGAGCTGGGGCGGGTGGACCTCGGCGCCGCCGCGGTTGCCGCGGCGGATGGTGATGAGGCCTTCGGTCTCCAGGGTGCGCATGGCCTCACGGACCGAGGGCATGCTGACCCGATACTCCTCGAACAGCTCGTCCTGCTTCAGCAGCCCGTTGTCCGTGGTGAGCTCGCCGCGGAGGATACGGTCGCGCAGCTCGTCGGCGAGGCGTTCGCCGACCCGGCGCCGCGAGAGCAGCGGGGCCTTCGCGCCGCCGTCACGCTGGTGCACGGCCCGGCCGGGGGCGGGGTCCGCCATGATCTTCGCCTCTTTCATCCGTCCACCTGGGAGGGTCGCGCCAGAACCGCCCGGAACCGGGTCACATTGGCGAGTTTGATGGTCTCATATCCGCGGACGAGATCCGGTGCCCGCGCCACCGTCAGGCAGCGGTCGAGGTCGTCGGTGTCGAGCGCGGTGAGCACCGCGGTGGTGTACTCGTCCGGCAGGGCGCGCTCCACCCGGCGGACCCCTGCCAGGCCGAACGGGTCGAAGGCGGTGCCGCGTACCGACCGCATCGCCCGCAGCACCGCGAACGCCGGCCGGATCCAGCTGCCTAGCGCGAGCTTGTGCCGCAGGCCGAGCGCCCGCAGGAACGGCGGGTGGATGTGGTAGCGCACCTGGGTCTGCGGGCCGAGGTCGACCTTGAGGTGCAGCCGGGCGACCTCGTACTCGTCCTTGTAGGCCAGCAGTTTGTACAGGTACCGGGCGAATTCCACGGACACCGTGTCCGTGCCGGTCCGGCCGGCCTCGGCGGCCACCACCCGGCGGACCGCGTCGATGTAGCGACTGGCGAGGCGGGCGTTCTGGTAGTCGACCAGTTCGGCGGCCCGCGGTTCGGCGACCTCGCGCACTGCGGCCGGGAGCGCGGCCGCGTCGAGCAGCGGCCGGGCGACCGACAGCGCGCCGGCGCTCGGGTCGAGACCTGCCGAGCCCAGCCGGGCGGCCGCGGCGGGTTCGTCGAGCGTGACCGGGGCGACGACGTGCCGGCGGCCGGCCCGGAACGCCTCGATGTTCTGCTCGACGGCGACGCCGTTGAGCCGGATCGCCTCCTCGATCGACGCGGCCGCGAGGGGCACCGCGCCGGTCTGGTACGCCACGCCGAGCAGCAGGATGTTGGCGGTGGTCTCGTCGCCGAACAGGCTGCGGCTGAGCCGGGCCGCGTCGACGGCGGTGGTGCGGCCGGCCGCGCCGCGGATGCGGTCCAACAGTTCGCCGGCGGGCGGCAGGGTGGTGGCGATGTTGGTGACGACGGCCGCGGTCGGGGTGATCGAGGACGCGACGACCGACACCGTGCGCTGCGGGTCGGTGCGCGCCAGGTGCTGCGGCGCCGCGCCGCTGAGCAGGTCGAACACCAGGTACAGGTCGGCCTGTCCGGCGCTGACCGCGGCGGTGCGGTCGTCCACCGCGGTGGCGCTGATCTGCAGGTGCGACACCACCGCCCCGGCCTTCTGGCTCATCCCGGTCTGGTCGAGGCCGGCGGTGTACCGCCCGTCGAGCAGCGCCGCGGTGGCCAGGATCTGGTTCACGGTGACGACGCCGGTGCCGCCGATGCCGACGAGGTAGACGCCGTAGGCGCGGTCGCCGAGCGCCGCCTTGCCCGCTGGTTCGGCCGGCACCTCCCCCGTCGCGAAGGACCGCGGGCGGGCGGCCGGGGCGGTGCGGATCGTGACGAACGACGGGCAGTCGCCGTCCAGGCAGCTGAAGTCGGAGTTGCACGACGTCTGGTGGATCTGTGTCTTGCGGCCGAGTTCGGTGTCGACCGGTTGGACGGACAGGCAGTTGCTCTTCACCCCGCAGTCGCCGCAGCCCTCGCAGACCAGCTCGTTGATGACGACCCGCCGGTCGGGGGTGGGCAGTTTCCCGGAGCGGCGCAGCCGGCGGGCCTCGGCCGCGCAGACCTGGTCGTAGATGAGGACGGTGACGCCTTCGATCGCGCTGAGGCGTTCCTGCGCGGCGAGGATCTCCTCGCGCGGCAGCACGGTGACGCCGTCGGCGAGGTCGCGCACGCCGCGGTACCGGCCGGTGTCCTCGGCGCACACGATGATCCTGCTGACCCCTTCGGCGGCCAGTTCGCGGGTCAGCGCGGGCACCGACATGCCGCCGGCGATCTGCTGGCCGCCGGTCATCGCGACGTACCCGTTGAACAGGATCTTGAAGGTGATGTTGACCCCGGCGGCGACGCAGGCGCGGACGGCGAGCAGGCCGGAGTGCGAGTAGGTGCCGTCGCCGAGGTTCTGGAAGATGTGCCCGGTCTGCGAGAACGGGGCCATGCCGATCCACGGCACCCCTTCGGAGCCCATCGGGACCACCGGCAGCTTCTCGTTGGTGGCGATGCGGGGGTCGAAGTAGGACATGCCGTGGCAGCCGACCCCGCCGCCGACGACGGCGCCGTCGGGCAGGACGGTGGACCGGTTGTGCGGGCAGCCGCTGCAGTACGCCGGGGCGCGGCCCAGCAGCGGCAGCAGGACCGGTCCCTTGGCAGCGGCGCCGGCGGGGCGGGCCGGCGCGGGCGAGGGCAGGCCGAGCTCGCTGCGCAGGATCGGCTTGAGCTGGTCGGGGCCGACCTCGCCGTGGGCCGGCACGAGCAGCCGGCCGGCGCGGTCGCGTTTGCCCACCACGGTCGGCCGGTGCGGGGTGGGGTACAGCGCGTCGCGGATGGCGGACTCGATGAAGTCGCGTTTCTCCTCCACCACGACGATGTGCTCCAGGCCGTCGGCGAAGCGTTCCACGATGGCCTTGTCCAGCGGGTAGATCATGCCGAGCTTCAGCAGCCGTACCCCCCGCTCGCGCAGGCCGTCGTCGTCCAGGCCGAGGTCGGTGAGGGCCTGCCGGACGTCGTAGTAGGTCTTGCCGGCCGCGACGATGCCGACCCGGGCGCCGTCCTGCGCGCCGTCGATGACGTTGAGGCCGTTGGCGGCGGCGAACGCGACGGCCGCGACGTGCCGGCGTTCCAGCAGGTCCCGCTCGCGGTCGACGAGGATGGTGGGGACGAGCTGGATCCGTTGCCGGTGCTGCCAGGGCTCGCCGTCGATCTCCAGCTCCGGGTGCCGCAGCGACAGCCGGCCGGGGTCCAGGCGCACCGAGCCGACCGAGTCGGCGACGCTGGTGACCACCTTCAGCCCGACCCAGCAGCCGCAGTACCGCGACAGCTCCAGGCCGGTCACGCCGAAGTCGAGCAGTTCCTGGACGGAGCCGGGCGCCAGCACCGGCATCAGGGCGTCGTAGAAGGCGGTCTCGCTCTGGTTGGGCAGCGACGACGACTTGGCCGCCGGGTCGTCGCCGGCCACCGCGAGGACCCCGCCGAGCGGGTTCACGCCGAACTGGTTGGCGTGCTTGAAGGCGTCGCCGCACCGGTCCACGCCCGGGGCTTTGCCGTACCAGAGACCGAACACTCCCTGCAGCCCGTCGCGGAACCCGCCCGGCGACGGCTGCTGGGTGCCGAACACGACGGCGGCGGCGAGTTCCTCGTTGACGCCGGGCACGTGCCGGACGTCCTCGGCGGCCAGGGTCGCGGCGGCCCGGTGCAGCGTGAGGTCCAGCCCGCCGAGGGGCGATCCGGGATATCCGGAGGCGAGCCCGCCGGTGCGCAGCCCGGCGGCCCGGTCCAGGCGGTGCCGGTCCAGCAGGATCCGGGTGATCGCCTGGGTACCGGTGAGCACGACGGTGCCCTCGTCGGCGTCGTAGCGGTCGGTCAGTCGGTACCCGGTCGGCGCCGTTGTCACCACGTCGGTCATGGAGTTCCTGGGCCCTTCGTTGCGGGGATGGCGGCCGTGGGCAGCAGGGTCGCGGCGGACGGGTCGCGTGGATCCTTGTAGAGCAGGATCGTGCAGGTGCCGGGGTCGAGCCCGGCGGGACAGAGGTTCACCGGCCACGGCGCGCCGAGGCGCTCGCGGGCCATCTCGACGTGCCAGATCGGCACGTGGGTGCGGTAGACGGTGGTCGGCCGGCCGCCCCAGGTGACCGGGTGCGGGTCGGTGACGACGGCGAGCCCGAGCCCGGCGGCGAACCGGCCGTCGGTGACCTGCCGGGCGCAGGTGCCGCAGGGTTCCTGCACGATCGTGAACTTCTCGTCGTCCTCGGTGACCGTGAGGTCGGTGAAGTGTCCCTGCAGCAGGTGTACGAGGTTCGCCAGGCGCTCGGCAGCGGGCCGGTCGATGTCGCGCATGAGGCCGCGCAGGGCGTCCTCGCCTCGGCGGCGGTGGAACGCCTCCAGCTCGTCCGGCCCGTAGGCGGCGTGCACCTGCGACAGCAGCGCGGAGAGCCAGTCGCGCAGCACGTCGATGACCGAGCGCCAGGCGGCCTCCCGGTCGTCGAAGAGCGCGACCGCGCCGCTGGTGTCGCCGCGGGCGACGGCGGCGGCGACCTCGCCGGCCATCGGTGCCGGCACGTCGTCGCGGACCGGGTCGACGCCCGGGTAGGCGGCGAAGAAGGCGAGGGTGCGGCCGGTCAGCAGGCGCAGGCCGGCCCGGCCGTGCCGTTCGGCGGCGGTGTCGAGGATGGTGGCGACCCAGTCGAGGTAGCGCTCGCGCTGGCCGCGGTGCTCCCGTTCGAGGGTCGCGAGGTGGTCCCGGAGCTCGTCCACAGTGGACCGGGTGGCGGCGAGCACGCGGTCCCGGGGTGACGTGGACAGCTCCCGGAGCTCCTCGTCGGTGCACACCCGACTCTGCCGACCTTCGGTCACGTCGCCCTCCCCGGCCACCCTTGACGCTAAGGATGTAACCTTATAACCTTCGGGCTGTGATGCACAACACACACTTGCTGACCAGCGAAGATGCGGAACCCACGACAGTGCGGGTCGCCATCGACGCCGGCGTCGCGTGGGTCGAGCTCAACCGCCCCGAGGTGTTGAACTCGTTCGACGAGACGATGCTGCGCGAGCTGGCCGCCCTGTGGGCACGGCTGCGCCTCGACGACGAGGTGCGGGCCGTGGTCGTCACCGGGGCCGGCGACAAGGCGTTCTGCACCGGCTACGACCGCTCCGGCCTCGACCCCGCCGACCCCGCCGACGACGCCGACGACGCCGCCGCCGGGGACGACGGCGACGGGTCGGCCCAGCTGCTGAAGGCGAGCAGCCCGTTCCTGCGCGCCGACGTCGGCGACTTCCTCGGCCCCAAGTCGTGCGGCCTGTGGAAGCCGGTGATCGCCGCCGTCAACGGCATCGCCTGCGGCGGCGCGTTCTACCTGCTCGGCGAGGCCGACATCATCATCGCCTCGGACACCGCCACGTTCTTCGACCCGCACACCACGTTCGGCATGCCCGCCGTGTTCGAGCCGCTGCACCTGCTGCGCCGCATGCCGCTGGGCGAGGTGCTGCGGCTGACCCTGCTCGGCTCGGCCGAGCGGATGTCCGCCCGGCGCGCCCTGGAGATCGGCCTGGTGTCCGAGGTGGTGCCCGCCGACCAGCTGCGCGCCGCGGCGACGGCGATCGCCGGCACCATCGCGGCCCTGCCACCGCTCGCGGTCCAGGCCACCCTGCGGGCCATCTGGATCGGCTCCGAGATGGCGCCCGGCCAGGCGCTCGGCGTCGCGCACGCGCTCGTCGCCGCCGGCACCGACCCGGCCGCCCTGGCCGCCGGTCAGGAAGCGTTCCGCACCGGCGGCCGGCCGAAGTGGCGGCTGCGATGATGGACTTCGCCCTCTCCAGCGAGCAGCTCGACCTCCGCGCGGGCCTGACCGCCGTGTTCGCCGACCACTCGACGCCGGCCCGGGTCCGGGCGGCCGAGCCGCTGGGCTTCGACCCGGCGCTGTGGGCGGTGCTCGGCGAGTTCGGCTTCCCGCACCTGGCCGGCTCCCGCGACGGCACCCCGGCCCGGCTTGCCGAGCTCGCCGTCGCCGCCCAGGACGCCGGCGCCTGCCTCGCCTCCGCGCCGCTGGTCGAGACCCTCGTCGCGACCCGGCTGCTGGACCGCCTCGGCGTCACCGCCGACGACCTGGTCACCTTCTCCCCCAGACCGGCCGTGGCCGGCGTCGCCCGGACCGTCCCCTGGGCCGCAGTCGCCGACCGCGTCATCGCCTGGGACGGGAGGATTCTCATCGCCGGGCCGGACCACGACGTCGAACGGCCGAAGCAGACCCTCGCCGGGCTGGCGATCGGGCACGCCGACCTCACCGGCGCGACCGTCCTCGCCGAAGGACCGGCGGCGGCGACGGCGTTCGCCGAGGCCCGCGCCGACTGGCAGATCCTCACCGCGGCCACCCTCGCCGGCATCGCCGCCGCCGGGCTGCACCTCGGCGTGCAGTACGCGAAGACCCGCCACCAGTTCGGCCAGCCGATCGGCGCGTTCCAGGCCCTCGCCCACCAGCTCGCCGACGCCGCCGCCCTCGTTGACGGCGCGCAGCTGCTGGTCCAGGAGGCGGCCTGGGCCGGCGACACCGGCAGCCCCCGCCGGCACGGCCTGGCCGCGATGGCCGCCGCGTTCGCCGGCCGGGCCGCCCTGCAGGCCACCGACCGCAGCCTGCACGCGCACGGCGGCTACGGCTACACCCTCGAATACGACATCCAGCTGTACTTCCGCCGGGCCAAGGCACTGAGCCTGCTCACCGGCGGCGAACCCGCGGCGGTCGACGCCGTCGTCGCGCTCGCGCTCGCCGACACCGACACAGGGGGCCATTAGATGGACTTCGAGCTCTCCGCGGCGCAGCTGCGCTTCCGCGACGAGGTCCGGCAGTTCCTGGCCGGCCTGCCGCCGTCGACATCGGCGGCCGTGCACGACACCGGCACCCTGCACAGCTGGGACGTGCACCGGGCGATGGCCGAACGCGGCTGGCTGAAGGCGGCCTGGCCGGTCGAGCAGGGCGGGCAGGGCCGCGACCCGTTCGAGATGGCCACCCTCAACGAGGAGTTCGCCCGGGCCGGCATCCCGATCGAAGGCTGGCTCATCGCCGAGCTGGTGGCCAAGACGCTGCAGATCGTCGGCACGCAGCAGCAGCGGCACGAGGTCATCCCGGCCATCCTCGGCGGGGAGATCCTGCTGTGCCTCGGCTACTCGGAGCCGGACTCGGGCTCCGACGTGGCCGCGGCCCGCACCCGGGCCACCCGCGACGGCGACGGCTGGGTCATCGACGGCCAGAAGATGTTCACCACGATGGCGCACGAGGCGAGCTACGTCTTCCTGCTCGCCCGTACCAATCCCGACGTCCCCAAACACCGGGGGCTGACGATGTTCCTGGTGCCACTGTCCGCCGACGGGGTCCAGGTCCGCCCGGTGCACACCCTCGGCGGGGAACGCACCAACGCCACGTTCTACGACCGGGTCCGGGTCCCGGACAGCGCCCGGGTCGGCGAGGTCGACGGCGGCTGGGACGTCATGATGGTGGCGCTCGCCTTCGAGCGGCAGCCGGCCGCGGCCGGGCACCTGCTGCACCTGCTCGGCCGCGCACTGCACTGGGCCCGCACGCCCGGGCTGGACGGGTCGCCGCCGATCGAACGGCCCGAGGTGCGCGCCTGCCTGGCCCGGGCCTACACCGACCTCGAGGTGAGCCGCCTCATGGGGTACCGGATGACCTGGCTCACCTCACGCGACGTCCTGCCGCACACCGAGGGGTCCCTCGCGAAGCTGTTCAGCTCCGAGGCGCTCATGCGGGCCGCCGCGTCCCTGGTGGACGTCGTCGGCGCCGACGGGCTGCTCGCCGGGCACGGCACCGGGGCACCGGCCGACGGCTGGATCGAGCACGAGTACCGGCACTCGGTCGTGACCACCATTTACGCCGGTACCAGCGAGATCCAGCGCGGCATCATCGCCGAACGGCACCTCGGCCTGCCCCGCGCCACAGGAAGGCGGACCGCGTCGTGACCGCCGAGCAGGACGTAGAGCAGCAGGTACGCTGCACCGTCGAGGGCGGCGTGGCCCGGATCGTGTTCGACCGCCCCGAGCGGCGCAACGCGCTCGGCCCGCCGCAGCGCGAACGGCTCATCTCGCTGCTGGCCGAGGCCGGCGCGGCGGTCGAGGTGCGGGCGGTCGTGCTCTCCGCGGTCGGCCGGGCCTTCTGCGCCGGCGGCGACCTCGGCCTGCCGAAGCCCACCCCGCCGGACGACGGCCGGCCGGACCGGGTGGTGGGCGCCACCGGACCCGCGGTCCGCAGCGCGCAGGCCCTCATCGCCGCGGTCCTCGACTGCCCCAAGCCGGTCATCGCCGCGGTCAACGGGGTCGCCGCCGGCATGGGCGCCCAGCTCGCCCTCGCCGCCGACGTCGTCGTCGCCTCGACCAACGCCCGGTTCGCGGAGCTGTTCATCACCCGCGGGATCGTGCCGGACGCCGCGGCGGCGTACCTGCTGCCCCGCATCCTCGGGCTGCACCTGGCGAAGCGGCTGCTGCTGCTCGGCGGCGACCTGAGCGTCACGGACGCCGAACGTCTCGGCATCGTGCACCAGGTGGTCGAGCCCGACGACCTGCCGGCCGCCGCCGACGCGCTCGCGACCCGGTTCGCGGCCGGGCCGACCGTCGCGATCGGCCTGGCCAAGCGCCTGCTGAACCAGTCGCTGGACTCGGACCGGGTCTCGGCGTTCCACCAGGAGGAGATGGCGGTGGCGATGAACGTGTGGACCGAGGACAGCGCCGAAGGGCTGCGCAGCTTCGCGGAGAAGCGCGACCCGGTCTTCCGGGGGTGGTGACGCGATGCCCAGGCCCACCGACATCGGCGTGATCGACCTGATGATGGGGATCCCGAAGGGACCCGGCGACGACAGCTGGCGCCGGTTCCTCGGCACCCAGCTGCGCGACCAGGAGAGCCGCGAGACCTACCGGTTCCCCGCCGAGTACATGTACAAGAGCCTGCCGGACCAGCGGTTCAGCGCCGACGGCGCGGCGGCCGTGCTGGGCGAGATGGACCGTTTCGGCGTCGAGCGCGGCATGATCACCGTCAGCTTCGACGACGAGCTCGCCGTCGCCGCGCTCAAGGACCACCCGGAGCGGTTCCTCGGGGCGTTCCCCGTCGACCCCAACGCCGGGATGGAGGGCGTGCGGGCGCTGCGCCGGGCGGTCGAGGAGCTCGGCGTGGTCGCGGCGAGCGCGATGCCCAGCGGGCTCAACCCGCCGGCGCCGATCAACGACAAGCGGTTCTATCCGCTGTACGCCGCCTGCGTCGACCTGGACATCCCGATCTTCGTCTGCGCCGGCGTGCCCGGGCCCCGGATCCCGTTCGCGGCCCAGGAGGTCGCCCTCATCGACGAGGTCTGCTGGTACTTCCCCGAGCTGCGTTTCGTCACCCGGCACGGCTGCGAGCCGTGGGTCGACCTGGCCGTGAAGCTGCTGCTGAAGTGGCCCAACCTGTACTACTCGACCAGCGCGTTCGCGCCGAAGTACTACCCGCGGCAGATCCTGGACTTCGCCAACACCCGCGGCGCGGACAAGGTGCTCTACGCCGGCTACTTCCCGATGGGCCTGTCCCTGGAGCGCATCTTCACCGAGCTGGACGACCTGCCGCTGCACGACGACGTGTGGGAGAAGTTCCTGCGCACCAACGCACTCCGAGTGCTGGGTCTGGACCGCCGGGGTGCGGCATGACCGGCCAGCGAAGCGTCTCGGGCCGGTCATCATGTGGCAGCTTCAGGTCAGGCCGACGCCGGAGCGCAGCGGAGGTGGCGGCATGACGCATAGGGCGATCGTCGTGGGGACCGGGTTCGGGCTTCGGGTGCACGTACCGGCGCTGCGGGCGGCCGGGTTCGAGGTGGCCGCGCTCGTCGGCCAGGACGCCGAGCGGACCACCCGGCGGGCCGCGCGGGTCGGCGTGCCGGCCGGGTTCGACTCCCTGCAGGCCGCGCTGCGGGCCACCGACGCCGACGTCGTCACCATCGCCACGCCCCCGGACACGCACGCCGAGCTCGCCGGGCTGGCCGTCGCGGCCGGGCGGCACGTCATCTGCGAGAAGCCCCTTGCCCTGTCCGTCGAGCAGGCCGAGACGATGACGAAGGCCGCCGACGCGGCCGGTGTCGTCGCGCTCGTCGGCACCGAGTTCCGGTGGGACCCAGCGGTCGAGGCGGTCCGCGCCGCGATCGCCGGCGGCCGCATCGGCCGGCCGCACACGGTCACGGTCGTGCGGTCCTACCCGATCCTCGCCGACGCCGGCGCGGGCGCGCCCGGCTGGTGGTTCGACCCGGCCCGCGGCGGCGGGTGGCTGCGCGCGAACGGCACCCACCTGCTGGACCAGCTCCACCTGTGGCTCGGCCCGATCGCCGAGGTGTCGGCCACGCTGGGCCAGGCGGTGCCCCGCCCCGGCGGCGGCGCCGACGACGGCTACAGCGTGCTGCTGCGCACCGCGTCCGGCGCGGTCGGGATCATCCAGGAGTGCGCGGCGGTCTGGGGCGCGCCGGTCGAGGTGACCCGGGTGGCCGGCACAGCAGGCACGGTGTCCATCGTGGACGGCCGGGCCCGCCTCGAGACCGCCGACGGGGCCGGCGACCTGAGCGCCGCACCGACGCAACCGGACGCGGCCGACAGCAGCCGCCCGTGGACCGCGGCCGAGATCGCCGCCTACACCGGTCTCGCCGGTTGGCTGTACCGCCACCTCGAAGACGGCAGCACCGGCGGCCAACGCCCGGCCACCTTCGCCGACGGCCTGGCCGTGCTGCGGGTCGTCGAGGCGATCCAGGCCTCAGCCGAGCAGGGTCACGCCATCACCGTCCAGCCCGGAGGTGCCTCATGAGCCGGCCACTCGACCCCACTGTCGTCCGCCCCGCCGGCACCGCGGTCGTGACGATGGAACTGCAGCGCGGCATCGTCGGCCCCGAGAGCCTGGTGCCGGAGCTGGGCGAGCAGCTGCGGGCCGGGGGTGGCGTCGACAACGTGCGCCGCCTCCTCGCGGCGGCCCGCCCCGCCGGGGTCGCGGTCGTGCACGCCACCGTCGCCCGCCGGACCGGCGGACGGCCGGGCCTGACGAACGCGCCGATCCTGGAGCGCGCCGCGGCCATGCCCGAGCACCTGCGCACCGGGTCGGTGTCCGCGCAGGTGCTGGCGGAGCTCGGGCCGGAGGACGGCGATGTCACCGTCGAGCGGCTGCACGGCGTGACCCCGTTCACCGGCACCGAGCTCGACGCGACCCTGCGCGGCCTCGACGTGCGCACGATCGTCCTGGTCGGCGTGTCGGTGAACATGGGCATCCTCGGCGCCTCGATGGAGGCGGTGGGGCTCGGGTACCGCGTGGTGGTGCCGGTCGACGCGGTCGCCGGCGTCCCGGCCGACTACGCCGCCCAGGTCATCCGGTACAGCCTGCGCCACCTGGCCACGCTGTCCACAGTGGACGAGGTGGTGGCGGCATGGACCTGACCGGACGCACCGTCGCCGTCGCGGGCGTGGGCCCCGGATTGGGCCGCGAGCTCGCGCTGACCTTCGCCGCGGCCGGCGCGGACCTGGCGCTGCTGGCCCGCAGCGCCGGCTACCTGGACGAGGTCGCCGGTGAGGTCGAGGCGGCCGGCCGGTCCGCGCTGCGCCTGCCCACCGACCTCACGGACCGGGCCCGCTGCGCAGAGGCCGCCGAGCGCATCGGCGAACGGTTCGGCGCCGTCGACGTCCTGGTCCACAACGCGTTCTCCCGGCCGCCGCTGGGCTCGCTCGGCGACCGTTCCGCCGCCGACTGGCACGCGGCGGTCGACGGCAACATCGTGTCGGCCACCAACCTGCTGTACGAGCTGCTGCCGCTGATGCGCGGACGCCCGGCGGCGGTCGTGCTGGTCAGCTCCATCTCCGCGCGCCGGCCGCACCCCGGCTCCGGCATCTACGCCGCGGTGAAGTCGGCGATGCTCACCCTGGTCCAGGTCCTGGCCCGGGAGCTCGGCCCGCACGCCGTCCGGGTCAACGCCGTGGTGCCCGGCTACATCGAGTCGGACAACCTCGAGGCGTTCTTCGCCGACCCCGCCGCCCGGCAGACCGCCCTGGACGGGACCTGCCTGGGCCGGTTCGTGACCGCCCGGGAGGTGGCCGACGTGGCCGCCTTCCTCGGCTCGCCCGCCGCCGCCGGCGTGACCGGGCAGACGCTCGACGTCAACGCAGGCCAATGGTTCGGCTGACCCGTCGGACGACCCGCCCCTGAGGACACCCCGCCCCTGAGGACACCTGGAGCACAGTGGACACACAGACACGGCAAGCGACGCCGGCCCCGCCGACGGCACCCGCGGGCGCCAAGCTGCTCGCGTCCGGCGTGGAGCGGCAGTTCATCACCGGCAAGAGCCGCGTGCACGCCCTCGGCCCGTTCGACCTGCGGGTGGCCGACGGCGAGTTCGTCTGCCTGGTCGGCCCGTCCGGATGCGGCAAGTCGACGTTCCTGCGCATCGTCAACGGCCTGCTGCCACCGACCGCGGGCACCCTGGACCTCTGGCTCGACGAGGGCCGGGCGGACACGTCCATGGTCTTCCAGGACTACGGGGTGCTGCCCTGGAAGACCGTTCTCGCGAACGTGCGGTTCGGCCTGGAGATGGCGAAGGTACCCCGGCGCGAGGCCAACGAGCGGGCGATGGAATGGATCCGCCGGATCGGGCTGAGCGGCTTCGAGAAGGCCTACCCGGCCACGCTCTCCGGCGGCATGCGGCAGCGGGTCTCGATCGCCCGGGCCCTCGCCGTACAGCCGCAGATCCTGCTCATGGACGAGCCGTTCGCGGCCGTGGACGCGCAGATGCGGGTGGTGCTGCAGGAGGTGCTCCTCAAGGTCTGGGAAGAGGACCGGCGCACCGTCATCTTCGTCACCCACAGCCTCGAGGAGGCGCTCGTCCTCGGCGACCGCGTGGTCGTCGTGTCGGCCCGGCCCGGCCGGGTGGTCAGTGACATCACCGTGCCGTTCGGCCGGCCCCGCGCCAGCGACGTGCGCCGCACGCCGGAGTTCGCGGAGCTGCACCAGAACGTGTGGGACGTGCTGCGCGACGAGGTCCAGGCCTCGCTCGCGGCGGGAGAGGAGTAGCAGTGGCCCAGACTCTGGAGAAGGCACCGGCGAACGGCCGGCTCGTGCGCCGCGAGGCGTCGGCGACCCCGGAACGGGCCGCGGTCCGCCGCCGCCGGCGCCGGATCGTCGAGATCGTGCTGGGCTTCGGCGCGCCGGTCGTGCTGTTCGTGGTGTGGCAGGTCGCCGCGACCAGCGGCGCGGTCAACCCGCTGTTCTTCCCGCCGCCCACCGAGGTCTGGAAGGCGGCCCTGGAGCTCGTCGAGAGCGGCGAGCTGTTCGAGCACCTCTGGGCCAGCCTGACCCGGGTGCTCATCGGCTGCGCCATGGGCGTGGTGACCGGGGTCGCCGCCGGCATCGCCCTCGGCGCCTCCCGCTGGGTCCGCGCCACCCTCGAGCCGTTGCTGTCGGCGCTGTACACGGTGCCGAAGCTGGCCATCTTCCCGCTGCTGCTGCTCATCTTCGGCCTCACCGACACGGCCCTGAACGTGGCCATCGGCATGACCGTCTTCTTCTTCATGTGGGTCAGCACCATGGCCGCGTTCCTGGCGGTGAGCCCGGGTCACCGCGAGGTGGCGCAGAGCTTCCAGGCCGGCCCGTGGCTGACCTTCCGTCACGTCCTGTTCCCGGCCGCGCTGCCGCAGATGTTCATCGGTCTGCGGATGTCGGTCAGCGTCGCCGTGCTGATGATGGTCGGCGTCGAGTTCACCCAGGCGAACAAGGGCATCGGCTATCTCATCTGGTACTCGTGGACGCTGTTCCAGGCGCCCCGGATGTACGTCGGCATCGTGGCGGTCGCCCTCATGGGTCTGCTGCTGAGCAATGCCGTCAAGTGGGTGTCGCTGCTCGTGCTGCCGTGGGCTCGCGTCGAGATCGAAGGCGGCGACCGGAACCTCCTGTAAGTCGGTTTCCCCTCCCCCAGTAAGGAAGTCGCAAATGCGCCGATCAGCCGCCCTGTTCGTCGTCGCCGTGCTTGCCGCCCCGCTGCTGTCCGCCTGCGGCGACGGCGGCTCGACCCCGACCTCCACTCCCACCGGGACCCGGGCCACCAGCGCCCCGGCGCCCGGCCCGACCGGGCCGAACACCCCCGCGCCCAAGCCGCTGCCGAGCGAGGTCACGGTCAACGCCTCGCTGCCCTTCCGCAACATCGAGGCGTATGCGCCGTTACTGCTCGCCGAGCACTTCGGCGAGTTCAAGAAGGAAAACATCAAAATCAACATCCAGCTGGTGCAGACGAACAACCTCGTCGTGCTGATGCAGAAGGGCGACATCGACGTGGCACCCGCCGCGCCGTCCGCCGGGCTGTTCAACGCGATCGCCGGTGGCGCCGACATCAAGGGCATCGGCGGCGGCGTCGGCTGGAGCCCCGCCAACCACCAGGGCTACTACGTGCGCAAGAGCCTGCTCAAGCCGGACGGCACGTTCAGCTGCGCCGACCTGAAGGGCAAGAAGGTCTCCACCGGCTCCGCCACCGGCCTCGGCTCCCCCGCCGTGGTCGAGCTGGCCGCCTACCTGAAGACCTGCGACCTCACCGTCAAGGACGTCACGATCGTGCCGCTCGGCGGCGCCGACCTGCTGGCCGGGCTCGACTCGGGCTCGGTGGACGCCGGCAACCTCAGCGACCCCGTCTGGACCACCGCCGAGAAGACCGGGCACAAGCTCATCATCCCGTTCACCGCGTCCATCACCAGCTACTGGATGGGCAAGATCCGCACCGAGAAGCCGGAGGTGGCCGCGGCCATCGTACGGGCGCTGGTCCGCACCAGCCGCACCTACCTGCAGGGCGACTACCGCAGCAACCCGCAGGTGAAGGAGGGGCTGATCAAGGCGATGGGCGCCACCGAGGCGCAGCTGACCGGACCGTCGAGCCTGATGTTCGACCCGGACTTCAAGTTCCCCATCGGCAACATCGCACCGATCGAAGCCGCCTGGGCCGAGATCGGCGGTATCGTCAACTTCACCAAACCCCTGGCCGACGACAAGCTGTTCGACGACATGCCACGCCAGACGGCGCTGGCCGCGTAGCCGATGCGGAAGTTCCTCGCCGTCGGCCACCACGGCCCGGTCGACCCGGAGCTGGGACTGCGGATCGCCGACGTGGCCGTGGACTGGATCTCCGCCAGGCTGGCCGACGGCACCTTCGACTGCCTCTACTCGATGGCCGGCGGGGGCCGGCTGATCATCGCCAACGTCGCCGACGAGGAGACCCTCCTGGAGATGCTGCGGGCGGCACCGGACGCACCACGCGAGTGGACGCTCACCGAACTGTTCGACGGCATCGAGGTCATCCGTAACTACGTCGCATCCATGCGGCCGTAACGCACGCTGCCGGGCGGTCCCCCAGGGCCGCCCGGCCTCTTTCTCGAGGGAGCCAGCATTGAGTGACATGTGGGCGGCCCAGCTCGTCGCCCCGTCGACGTTCGCCGACGTCCGCGTCCCGGCACCGTCCCCGGCGGCGCTCGCCCCCGGCGAGGTGCTGCTGCGGGTCCGGGCCGGCGCGATCTGCGGCAGCGACATGCCCCTGTTCAAGGGCGCCGTCCAGCTGCAGGGCGGGCTGGGCAACCACCCGGACGGCGCGCCACCCGGGCCGGGCTGCCCGATGCACGAGGTGGTGGGCGACGTGGTCGCCTCCCGCCACCCCGGCATCGAACCCGGCACCACCGCGGTCGGCTGGGCCCTCGGCCAGGACGCGCTCGCCGACCTCGTCGTCACCGAAGGCGATTCGCTGGTACCCGACGACGGCACGCTCCCACCGGCGCACTCGGTCGTAGCGCAGCCCCTGGCATGCGTCATCTACGCCGTCGAGCGGATGGGTGACGTCACCGGGCAGCGGGTCGCCGTCCTCGGCCAGGGACCGATCGGCATGCTGTTCAGCCACGTGCTGAAGACAGCGGGCGCGGCCCACGTGATCGGCGTCGACCGGATCGACCGCTCGGCACAGGCACGGACCTTCGGGGTGGACGAGCCGGTGCGGGCCTCGTGCGACCGGTGGGTCGCCTCGCTCGCCCCCGCCGACCGGCCGCGGGTGGTGGTCGAGTCGATCGGGCACCAGGTCGGCACCCTCGGCTGTGCCGTCGACGCGGCCGCCGACGGCGGCCTGGTCTACTACTTCGGGGTGCCCGACGACCTGGTCTACCCGGTGCCGATGCACACGTTCTTCCGCAAGGACCTGACGCTGCGGGCCGGCACCACCAAGGACCGCGGACGGGTGCTGCGGCTGGCTCAGCGGTACCTGCGCGAGCACCCGTCGATCCTGGACGCCTACGTCACCGACCGGCTGCCGATGACCCGCGTCCAGGAGGCCTACGACCGGGCCGCCGCGCCCCGGGCCGGTCAGCTCAAGGTGGTCGTCGAGGCGTGACCCGCGACCGCGTCCCGGGCGTCGAGCAGGGGCTGCAGGAACGCCGGCAGCTCCTGCGGTGCCCGCACGAACGCCAGGGGGTGCACGATGACGCAGTCGGCACCGGCCTCCCACAGCGCCCGCGCCTCCTGCAGCACCGGCGCGGCGCCGGCCTCCTCGGCCGTCCTGCCGTGCGCGACCAGCGTGGTGGCCGCGGTGACCGGGATCGTCGCCGGGTCCCGGCCGACCCGCACGCACTCGGCGCGGATGGCGGCGACCGCGGCCCGCACCTCCTCGACCGGCATCGGCGCCGCCCACCACCCCACGCCGTGGCGCACCACCCGCTCGATCGCCCGCGGGGTGGGGTGGAAGCCGAACGACAGCCGCAGATCCGCGCCCTGCACGGGCACCGGCATGCTGTGCAGGTCGGTGAAGTCCACCCGTTGCCCCGCGTGGGCGGCCGGCCCGCCGGCCCACAGCGCCCGGCAGACGGCGACCTGCTCCTCCAGGTAGCCGAAGCGGCGCTCGAACGGCCGCTCGGTGGTCCGGTACTCCTCCTCCTGCCAGCCCGCCCCGAGACCCACGTCGAGCCGCCCGCCGCAGATGACGTCGAGCGTGGCGAGCTGCTTGGCCAGCAGCACGGCCGGGCGGATCGGTGCGATGAGGACGTTGGTGCCGAGCCGGGCCCGGCCGGTGACCCCGGCGACCGCGGCGAGGGCGGTCAGCGGCTCGAACCAGTTGGTCTCGATGGGGTACGGGAAGCCGACGGCAACCCGGTCCCGGTGGGCCTGCTCGCTGATCGTCACGTGGTCGGGCAGCACCAGCAGGTCCACGCCCATCCGGTCGGCCAGTCCGGCCGCTTCCAGGATGCCGGTGAAGCGGCCGCCGTACAGCTCGTCCACGCCCATCAGGTTGAAGCCCAGCCGAGCCATCGCATCCCCACTTCCACCCACGGAAAACCGTTGGCAGCCAACGGGTTCCTTAACCAAGCAAGTGCTTGGTAGCTTACCTGTGCGGCTCGGGAAAACACCAGGCCGTGCAGGTCCGAGCGGGTCCACACCAGACAGTTTGCGGGAGGTTCTGATGACGAACGAGGACGCCGACCGGGCCGCCATCCGGGAACTGGTCTGCCGGTACTGCCGGGGCGTCGACCGCCTCGACATGGACCTGGTCCGATCGTGCTACCACCCCGGCGGGATCGACCACCACACCGGCTTCGACGGCCCCGTCGAGGAGTACGTCGCCTGGGTCGAGCCGAAGCTGCGCGGCTTCGACGGCACGATGCACCTGGTCGCCAACCACCTGGTCGAGTTCGCCGGAACCCGGGCCCTGTCGGAGACCTACGGCACCGCCGTGCACTGGGGCACCCCGTCGGACTCCGCGCGGCTGAACTTCACCAGCGGCTTCCGCTACGTCGACCTGCTCGAGCAGCGCGACGGCGAGTGGCGCATCCTGGAGCGCTACGCGTCGCGGGAATGGACCCGCTCGGAGGCCAACATGTTCGTCCCGCGCGAGGGCCCCGGCCCGGCCGGCCGCCGCGACCGGGACGACTACGTGTACCGGCTCCGCACCGACCTGCTCGCCCGGTGAGCACGGCGGCGTACTACCGTCGACAGGTGTGGGAGCACTTGGACTGACCGGCCGCGACTACCAGGCGGGACCGATGTTGTCGCTGCTCGACGGACGGCTGGGTGTCGCTCCGCCGGACGGGGCCAGGGCCGAGGCGCGGCCGCAGTCGCTGATGGGGGTGGCGACGACCGGACGGACGGAGACCCGGGTCGTGTACGACCTGGACGGGGAGCGTCTGGTGCTGCTGGCGACCGAGCTGTTCCAGTTCGTGTCCGGTGACCTCGGGGCGGCCGTCGGCGCGGTCGCCACCTCCTGGCCGCTGCCGGCCGATCAGCGGCTCGTGCCCGTCCCGCTCCCCGGTGACACGGTGGCCTACGGCTACCGGCCCTTGGACGTGACCCGCCGGGCCGTGCCCATCGCGGACGCGTTCGTCCGGACCCGCGACACGAGCGTCGTGCGGGTGCAGCTGTTCGTGTCGCCGAACGCCGTCGACGACCCGGACGGCCTGGCCGAGTTCGCCGCGCGGACCCTGGCCACCGTCACCCTGGGCGACCGCGACGCCGGCGCGGCGGCCGGGACGAGGACCTTGGCCGGGCTGGACGGCGAGCCGGTCCTGACCGTGGACGCACCGGCCGGCTGGGTGGCGTACCAGGAGGCCGGCCTGTCATTCGTCGTGCTGCGCCTGCGGCGGCTGACACCGCTCGGCGGGCCGTACGTGTCGGCGAGCGTGTACCGGGGCAGCGCACCGTCGCTCGTGCACACCGACTTCCCCGCGGACGCGGTGACCCGGACCGGCGGGCGGCTGCTCGGCCTGCCGACCGACTGGGTGCACGTGTTCCCGAAGGACGCCGGCGCCCCGCCGAGGCACCTGCGGGAGGCACTCGTCGAAGACGGCCACGGGCAGTTCGTCCACGCCCTGGCCGAGACCGAGGACGCCGCCTACGACCGGGAGATCGACGCCCTCCTGGGATCCGCCACGCGCCGCTGACCGCCGGCCGGGCAGCCCGCCTGAGCGGGCTGCGGGCCGACGTCGCCGACCGCACGATCCTGCTCCGGCCGGCGGGCGGCAGCGTCCTGTCCGGAAGATGTACGGCATCGACACCGGCAATGCACCTCGGGCTGATCACGGACGACGCGCTGATGAACCGCGGCCCACACCGAGCAGGTCGACGTGGCGCTCCGGCGATGTCAGGCGCGGGTGACGCCGGCGGGCCAGATGACGTGCACCGGCCGGCCAAGAGAGTGTGCGTGGGCGACGACGTCGGCGGTGCCGCCGTAGCCGACGGCCGGCCGACCGTCCCACACCGCGAGCAGCGCCGAGCTTCGCTCGACAACGCGGATGCCGGCCGCCATGAACGCCTCCTCGGACGGCACCGCGAACGGCAGCCGCTCCACTGAGTCCGCCGTGGACAGCAGGAGCCGATACCGCTCCGCATCAGCCGGCGCATCGAAGGCGGAGTCATAGTCATCACAGGGCACCACGACGTCGAGCCGACCGCCAAGCTCCGCCAGAATCGTCGCGAAGAGCTGATCCGCACCTGCCGCGAGACAGCCGACACCGGTCACCGGCTGGTCAAGTCGACCGAGCCGATCCCGGATGCCAGTTGCGATGTAGTCGAGCGCCTGGACGGGGATGTTCTGGTGTCCCGTGACCCCGATAGTGCTCAAAGCCGTCCTTGCGGTTGTGAGCGACACACCGCCGCCGACGGCGACGGCCGGCGCGGCCCACGGGCCGCGCCTTGGGTACGACTATAGGGGCCGCCTGGGTGGCGCGCCGCTGTCGCGCTACGACTTCCGGCCCTTCCTGCCCTTGCCCTTCTTGCCGTCGTCGTCCTCGTCGTCCTCGTCGTCTTCAGATTCCTCCAGCCAGACGTCCTCGTACGGAGGGTCTGCCTGATCGTCGTCGAACGTCATGCCGTGGTCCTCGCGGTAGCCGTGAGCAATCACGCCGACGGTAGAGGCCGACGGGGTCGCGCATCCATGACCGGATCCGCCTGCCTCTGCCCGGCCCGCGCGTCGTCCGCGTTGGCGTACCCCTGCCGTTCGATGTCTGTTAAGCAGATACCCGGACTGTGGAGGGCGGTGGCGCTTGGGCCGGGTTGCGGTGGTCGATCCGCTGCCGCTGTTCCGTGCCGGGGTAGCCGCCGCCCTGGCCCTGGACGATCACGTCGTTGACATGCCGCACGACCTGCCGACCTGGCTGCGGTCGGCAGGGCCGGCCGTGGCGCTGTTGACGGTGCGGTCGGCGCAGGACTGGACGATGCTGGCCGAGGCCGCCGAATCGCCGGCCGCCGGCGTGGTCGTGCTGCTCGACGACATCGACCTCGACGCCGTGGTCAGGGCCGTCCATGCCGGTGCGCTGTCGGTGGTGGACCGAGCAACCGGCACCGACGGTGTGCGGCGGGTCTGCCAGGCTGCGTTCGACGGGGAGTCGGTGCTGCCGAGCACCGTGCTGCGGGCCCTCGCCGCGCTGGCCACGCCGGCCGGTGAACCCGCCGGCCGACGGCCGTCCGCCGAGCAGCTGGCGTGGCTGCGACGGTTGTCCGCCGGGTCGACGGTGAGCCGGCTCGCCCTGGAGGTCGGCTACTCGGAGCGGGCCATGTTCCGGCTGCTCAAGGATCTGTACCGCGCAATCGGTGTCCGGACCCGGACCGAGGCGTTGATACGCGCCAACGAGCGTGGCTGGCTGCGATGAGTGTCAGCCGGACCGGACCGCCGCGACAAGGCGCCTGAGCTCGTCCGGCTCGGATGCCGCGGCCACGAGCATTTCCAGCAGGCCGTGCAGCCGCGCGAGGACGCCGGGTGCGCCGGACGTCAGCTCGCGCGCTCGTCCGAAGGCGGCCTCCGCGGTCTCGAGCGACGATCCCGTGCACGCGTGCAGGCCACAGATGGCCAGGCCTTGCATGTTCCAGGCGCCGAAGTCGTCCCGGTCGATCCGCTGCCGCTCGGCCGCCTCGGACCGCAGCCGCCGGAAGTACGTCACGCCGCCGAGCCGCGGGGTGACGCGCATGTCGATCAGGCCGCCGTACACCAGCGTGACCAGCGACCGACGAGGCAACCGGTAGTTTTCCGCAAGTCTGATCTCCTGGCGTGCGGCCCTCACTCCGCTGCCGACGGCCGTCCCTCCACCGGCCAGATGCGCGGCGGCCAGAGTGGTGCGGGCCTGTTGCAGGACGGCGGAGTTGCCGAGGTCCAGCGCGAGTTCGACGGCGTCGGCGGCGTGGGTGATCGCGATGCCGGGCTGGCCGGCGCCCAGCCACATGTCCGCAATAGCGTCCAGGTGCTGGCACCTCAGCAACCTGCGGTGGGACGCCCGGCCGATGTACTCGGCCGCGGCGGCGAAGCACTCCTCGGCCCGGGTTCTGTCGCCCAGGTCGAGCCGGATCCTGCCGACGCTGAGCAGCAGCTCCGCCAGCCGGTCCGGCTCCGCTTCGGCGCGGGCGATGTCGATCGCCTCGTCCAGGTCGCGAAGGCTGTCCTGGAAGCGCCCATGCCGCCTGGCGCAGGCAGCAAGCCCTTGCAGCGGCGGAACAGTCTCCGAACGTGCCGCCAGCCGTCGTGCCAAGGTCAACGCCTCATCATACTGCCGGCTGGCCTCCACGGTGTTGCCGGATTCGAAGTGTGCGCTGGCGAGGTTGACCGTGAGCCGCTTCGTCCGTTGACGATTCTTACGACGTCTTGACAGCTCCAACGCGGCGCGGAAACTGTCAACCGCCTCACGGTACCGATGCCGCGCAGCATAGGAACGGCCGAGCGCGTTGAGGTTGACGAGCTGATGCAACGGTCTGATCAAGTTGTCCCGCAGCACCTCGCGCTGACTGGCGAGCAGCGAGAAGAACCCCCAGGGGTACAGGAACCGCCGGTCGAGGTCGTTGACGAGATGAAACGCCTGTACGTGCTGCCCGGCCTGCAGCAACAGCTCGATCTGCTGCCGCCGGAGATCAAGATCATGGATGCCGGTCACCGGCTCAGGGCTCTGCCTGCCGACGTGCTCGGCGGCGCGCGACAGCAGGTCCCACCGATCCGGCTCCTGCCCGTCAACGAGCTGGTCCAGGATCCGTTCGCTGTCCGGCGGTTGCACGAGGTACAACTCGTCGTCGGACACCTGCGAGATCACCTTCAGCGCCACGAGTTGCCGCAGTGTGGCCGTCACGCTGTTCGATCTCGCCGGGTCCAGGTCGAGCAACGCCAGGACGTCGGCCACGGAGGCGGGGCGGCCGTATGCGGCGACCGCCGCCGCCACCTTGACCCGATCGGGGCCGAGCCGGCCAACCAGCTCGCCCAGCAGCAGCGGCGGCATCTCCGTGGCCGATCGGCCGTCGATGACCTCCAGCACCTCGTCGACCGAGGTATAGATCTCGGTGTCGTGCTGCAGCAGCCCGTACGCCAGTTCGGCCACCCGTGGCAGGCCGCGTGCGCCGTGGTGCAGGGCGGCGACCCGGTCCCCGCGGAACCACACACCGTCGGCGTCGAGCCGGCGCAGGAATGTTGTGAAGTCGCCGATGGCCAGTCCGCCGCGGACCGGAACCACGGTGAGGTTCGACGGCCAGCTCTTTCCCGGAGAGGCCGGCAGCATCCTGGTGACGAGCACGACGGTGACCCGGTGCGCCGCGGCGTCCTGGCCGTAGAGCAGCTCAAGCGCGTTGTCGAGGTCGCCGTCCAGGAGCTGCTGGTTTCCGCCGTCCAGCAGCTGCTCGGCGGAGTCGAGGACGATCAGGGCCGGCCGGGTGCCCGGAAGTTCCAGCAGCGCCTTGAGTTTGACGACGACGGGGTCCTTGGGACGGTAGTCCGGGGCCTCGCCACCGGCGCCGGCGAGCAGGTCGTTCAGCGCCGCCACCAGGTCACCGGCGACGAACGCGTGCCTGGACCCGACCTGCTGCAACCAGGGGCGCAGATCTGGGGTGCCACGCTCCAGTTCACGCAGCACGTCGTTCACCATGCGGGTCTTGCCGAGACCCTGCGCCCCGCAGACCACCACCAGCTCGCCGGCGGGACGTCGCAACGACGCCAGCAGGTCGCGCCGCTCGTCATTGCGGTTGAGGAACGGCCGCTCGCCGTGCAAGGCGGGCGGCACCGTTCGCTGAGGCGCCGATCCGGTGCCGGGCCGACCGGCGCGCCCCTGCACCTCGCGCAGCTCACCCTCCACTTCGGCCAGCCTGTCGTGCTCGGTGAACCCGGGTCGGCTGGCGCGGACCCGCAGCGCGTCCAGCACCTTGCCGAGATGCAGCACGCGGTTGACCGGGTCGCCCGTCGGCACCACCTTCCGGAACAGCTCCTGTGCCGCCCCTTCCCGGTCCTTGGCGAAGTGGACCGGGGTGTACCTGCTGAGCCGCGGATGGTGCGGCACCGGCTCGGTGAACATCACCGGCACGATGGTCATCGGCTCGGTGTTCTCCGCCTGGTGGAACTCGTTCTGGCACTCCGACCGGGCGTCCCATTCGGGTGTCCAGACCACGAGCATGACCTCGCACATCGGGATGAGCCGGTCGATCTGACGACGCCAGTCACCGAGGATCATGTCCTGCTGGTCGCGCAGTGGCCGTAGCGGCGAGTCAGGTTGTCTGAGCCGTTCATAGAGCCACGTGACGAATTCCGCCGCGGGCGTGCCCTCCGCGGCGTGCGCGTACGAGATGAACGTCCTCATCGAACTGCCTGCCCCTGACGTGGATATGACGAGCCTGGCAGAGCCGCGACCACATGGTCAAGGACGTCGATGTCAGCATGCCGCGGACGGAAGCCGACGCCGCCCTGCGGTCAAAGTCCTGACGGACACACGGTCAGACCTGTCGGCGCCACGTTCGAACTGCCGAGCGGCGCGCTGGCGCACGGACACGCTGTCCGTCAGGGACGGGGACCGGATCGGGCACTGTCTCGGGTGCCCGGCGGAGTTGGAGGACTCCATGGGCCAGCCCTATGACGCGTTCATCAGCTACGCCAGCGACGACCGCGCCCTCGTCGAGGAGCGGCTCGTCACGGCGCTGGAGCGCGACGGGTTCAAGGTGTGGTTCGACCGGCGGGACGCGCGGGCCGGGATCTCCGTGCCGATGCTGGTCGCCGACGCCATGGACGACGCCAGGCATCTGATCGCGTGCCTGAGCGACAACTACATCACCCACAACTGGACCATCCATGAGCTGGCCCAGAGCGTCTACCGCGACCCCACCAGCCGGTCCGCCAGCACCATCCCGGTCCTGATCGAACAGGTGACGCTCAAGCTTCCCGGGTACGTCGATCCGCTGTCCCGCCTCGATTTCAGCGATCCGGCCCGCTACGACGTCGAATACCAGAAGCTGGTGCGCCAGCTCAGCGAGAGCAGAGCGGCGGCCACCCTGCCACCGGTCGACCCTGCCGAGTTCAGGAAGGCCGCAACCGACGCGTTCACGCATCTCGACGACCCGTTGCTGACACTCTTCCACGTGCGCCGGGCAACGGTCGGACTGGCCAAGCTACTGCACACCCAGTACGTCGGTCCGCTGTCGGCCGACATCGACCTCGACCGGCTCATCGACGGGGTGGTGCGGTCCGGAAACACACCGGCGGACGCGAGCGCGCCGCTGGCGCTGCTGCACCGGTTCTGCCGGCAGGCCGAGGTCGACGATCCGTTGCTGACCCACGACATCGCCGCCCCGGCGGTGAACGCGCTGCGGGTGCTCGCCAACTGGATGTTTCCTGACCTGCGACACTCCCGGACCCTGGAGACGGTCTGGGACAGTCTTCCGGTCGGCGCGAGCCTCTCTGAACGCCGCATCCCTGGCACCGGCTACCGGCTGCGCGAGCCGCGCCTCGGCGTCAACAGTCTCGGGCCGATCCACCCCGGCTATGACAGCGAGCGGCGGGAGCCGGTCTCGGTCAACCTGGTGGCGCTGTCGGAGAGCGCCGAGGAGCGCTTCTTCGAGGAAGCGGCCCGGTTCCGGCGGCTGAGCGGGTCCAACATCATCTCGCCGAAGGACGCCGGGCGGATCGTCGTGGACGGCGAGTGGTTGTGTCTGTACCTCGTGTTGCCCGTGCTGGACGGGATCGACGCGCAGGAGTTGCTCGACCGTAACGGGCCGCTGCCGCCGAGGGCGGCGGTCGAGTTGGCGCTCGGCATCGCGACGGCGCTCATCGGCTTCCACGGCACCGATCCGCCGGTGGTGCACGGCGACATCAAGCCGGCGAGCGTGTTCGTCAGCCGGTTCGGCACGGTCGGGGTGCTGTGCATCGGGCACCAGGTGGCATCGTCGCGCACGGCCGCGTTGTCACAGAACGCCGACGGCAGGGTCGACTCGTATCACTTCTCCAGCCCCGAGCAGCGGGCCGGACGGCCGCTCACGCCGTCCACAGACCTCTTCGCGTTGCGCGCCGTGCTCGCCTACCTGCTGACCGGCACGCACGAGCATCGTCCGGCCGACCCGGAGGCCGAGCGGTGGCTGGCGCTGCTCGCTGGCTGCGGCACCGCCCAGGACGCCAGCCGGGTGCTGCGTGACGTCCCCGACGGCGAGTCGCTCGCCGCCGTCGTTCGTCGTCATCTGCCCGACGTCACCGGCGGCTCGCAGCTGCGGCTGCGGGACAGCACCCCGATCGCCGCGCGGGCGGCGTGGCCGCTCGGCGGCGACGCCGTGCTCGTCTGGGAACGCGGCACCCGGACCCTGGCCGTGGTCCGCGGTGGCGAGCTCGGCTGGCGTGACGACGCTCCGGTGCCGCTGCGGCGCACCGTGCCGGGCACCCGCGGCCGGTTCGCCGTCGGCGGGTGGGACGGCGCGGTCCGGTGCTTCACCGATGGTGCCCTCACCGCGCGCACCCGGCTCGACGGGGCGGTCGGTGACCTGGTCTACACCGACGACGGTCTGCTCGTCGGCTCCTGGAACCGCGCGCTGTGCCGGGTTGCGGACGACGGCACGGTGCATCGACTGCTGGCCGTCGACCGCGGGGTGCACCGGATCGCGGTGAGCGACCGCGCGGACCGGTTCACCGTCGCAGACCAGTCCGGCGGTCTCACCGGCTACTCGGGCGACCGGCGGGTCGACGTGCTGGCTCCCGTCGGGACGGTGCGGGACATCGCGTACGCAGGCAACCGGCTGATCGTGCTCGGCGAGGAGATGCTCTGCGGCGTGCGGCTCGACGGCAGCCGCACAGATCCGGTGCCGTCTCCCGGTGCGTTCGCCCTGCGCCCGCTCGCCGAGCCGGGGCGCTGTCTGCTCATGGTCGTCTCCGGCAACGCCACGGTCCAGGCGTGGCGGATCGACGAGAGCGAACGCCGGCTGGCGTCGTTCACGCTCCCGCCCGGGGATCGGGTGCTGTCCGTCACGCCCGGCGGGGACCGTCTCACCGTGTCGCGGGCCGGGGGTGGCTGCGCCTACCGCCGGGACGGCACCGAGGTCCATGCCTGGCCGGAGGCGGTCTCGGCGAACGTGTCCGACGACGGCCGGATGGTGACGGTGATCCGGCCGGACAGGGTCGACCTGTACGAGGACTCCGCATGATGCGCGACCGGGCGGCGCTGCTCAGCGCGATCGACGCCCTGGAGCAGTTGCCGCCGTCGCCGGAGCACCGCCTCGTCCTGGCGGAGGCGGAGTTCCGGGTCGCGATCGCGCCGGGCACGCCGCCGGACGAGGCCGTCATCCGGTTGCGACGCGCCATCCGCCACGATCCGTGGCAGCCCAAACTGCACCTGCACCTGGGACGGCTGCTGCACCACGACGGCCGGCAGCGCGCCGCGGTGCCGGCCTACCGTCAGGCGATCCGGCTCGCCCCGGGCAGCCGCCGGGCCCACCTGCTCCTCGCCCTCGCGCTGCTCGACCTCGACCAGGCGGCGTACGAGCAGGGCCGGCGGCTGCTCGTCGCGCTCGCCACCGACGACGACGCTGCGCGTACGGCCGTGCTGGCCGCACTGGAAGACCCCGGCAATGCCGCGAAGGCACCGATCAAGGAGGCCGTCGGGTCCACGATGGACACGTGGCGGCCGGGGCTGTTGGACCGGCTGGCACGGTCCCCGCTCAGCAGGCGGCACGTGGACGCCCATCTGCGGGCAGCCGCCGACGACGGTCCCGCCGGGCACGTGACCGCGTGCACACTCCTGCTCGCCAGCGGTGAGCCGGTCGCCGGCGTTCGGCAACTGCTGGCCACGGCGGGCGTGGCCGCCGACCACCCCGCGGCCGCGATGCTCGACGCGGCGCTCGACCTGGCGACGGTCGACGACCCGGCGCGCCGGCTCGACGCGACGGTGGCGGCGGTCCGGCGGGGGACGTTGCCGGCGCCGCTCGCCTGGTGGCTCTACTACGCGAGGTTCCTGCGGGAGCCGCCGCCGCTGCTCACGGCGATCCGGCTCGCGCGCGCGGTGCCGGACCCGGAGCTGCGGATCGCGATCCTCGACGTGTACGCCCTGCGGGCCTGGACGGACGGGCGGCTGGACCTGGCCCGCCTGCTGTGGCACGAGATGCACGCGATCGACCCGCATCAGGTGCCGGTCGCGCTGAACCTGGCGCTGCACGCCGCGCGTACCAAGGCAACGGCGGAGTACGGCCCGGCCTGGGAGCACCTCGCGGAGACCATGTACCTGACCGGCGCGGGCCTCGGCGACCTCTCCGCGCACGTCGACGACCGGATCGCACTGCACCTCGCGCTGAGCCAGCAGGCCGCGGCGAGTCATCCGGGCAACGACCACGAACAACTCGCCGCCTGGGTCGCCGACCGCGACGCCCTCGACGTATGGCTGCGGGAGTGGGATCTCTACTACCTCAACCGGCGACTGCGGTTCCGCTCCCCCGTGCACCTGCTCGGCGTCGCCCGCGACGCGCGCCCCGAGCAGCTTGCCGAGGCCCACTACCGGCTGCGCCGCCACGTCGACCGGGTGCTGCGCCCGCGCGGCTGGGCCGGTGCGGCGGTGTTCTGCGACCTCGCGAAGGCGCGCATCGACACGGCGCTGCGCACGGCGCGCGATCCCGACCGGCACCACGACACGGAACTGTCCGAGGCCGACGCGCTGCTCGAGGAGACGCTGGACCGGGCGCTGCGGCTGCGACGGCTGAGCCGGCACGTCGTGGGCCTGCATTCCGCGGCTGCGCTGCCGCTGGGCGCGGCGGTGGCCGGCCACCAGTTCGCCCTGCCGCTCGCGAGGCTCACCCGGTTGTGCGTCGACCGAGGTGTGATCGACCGCGAGGAGACCCTCAGCGGCATCTTCAGCGCGGACCTGGTGGTGGTGGCGGCGGCCTGGGACCGCCCGCCGCCGACCGGGGCGGCCCAGGTCTCCGAACGGCTCGCCGCGCTGGACGACTGCGTCGCCGCGGTCCCCGACCTGGTGGCGGTGCGGCTGCACCGGTGCCTGCTGCTGCAGTCTGCGGGCCGGGGCCGTGAGGCGTTCGCAGCGGCCGCGGAGGCGCTGGCCATGCCGTACGACGGCCTAGCGGAACTCGTCGGGGCGGTCCGCGACGGCTTCACCCCCGAGGAACGCACCCGCCTGCCGGAGAGGAGCACGTGATGTTCATGGTCGAGCTGGACGCCGACTCGCACTACGGCCTGCTCGGCGTCGACCCCAACGCGTCGGCGGCGACGATCCGCAAGGCCCGCGACGACATGATCAAGGCATTGCGTGAGCGCGCCCGGCGGGAGGCGGCGAACCGCGACGAGCTGACGGCGCGGCAGATGCGGGTGAACGCCGCCGGCCGGACGCTGACCGCGCCGGCGGAACGCGCGAAGTACGACCGGGAGCACGCGCACCTACGGCTGTTCGCGGTCCGGTCGGCGGCCGCGCCGATGTTCGTCGCCCCGCAGGACCGTCTGGCGGCGATCTACCGGGCGATCAGCGACCACCTCCGACTCCTCGGGACGCCGCTCCCGCCACTGTCCGATCTGGACCGTACCGACTTCAGCGACGATCTGACCCCGACGCCGCTGCTGGACGGTCACCGGTGAATCACGACAAGCAACCCGCGACGACCCGGCGGTAGCCCGGAGGCAGGGAGTGCACCATGCCATTTCACAAAGTCATCGGGATCGACCTCGGCACGACGTACTCGGCGGTGTCGATCTGGGACGGCCGGGAGACGAAGGTGATCGAGACGCCGTTCGGTGCGCGCACCGTGCCTTCGGTGGTCGGACTCGACTCCGAAGGCCAGGTCGTGGTCGGCGCCCCGGCGCAGAACAACCTGGTGATGGACCCCGGCAACACCGTCATCGAGGTCAAGCGCGAGATGGGCGCCTACGAACGGGAACCGCGCGACGCCGACGACCCGGGCGAGCCGCGGGTCGTACGGTTCCGCGGCCGCGACCACCTGCCGCAGGAGATCTCGGCGTACATCCTCATCGAGCTCAAACGCCTGGCGGAGGACTTCGTCGGCGAGCCGATCCACGACGCGGTGATCACCGTGCCGGCGTACTTCAAGGAACCGCAGCGCGGGGCCACCGAGGACGCCGCGAGGATGGCGAAGCTGAACGTGCGGCGGCTGCTGAACGAGCCGACGGCCGCGGCCGTGTGCTTCGGCGCCGACAAGACCGAGGACGACCGCATTCACACCTACGCCGTCTACGACCTCGGCGGCGGCACGTTCGACGTGTCGATCATCCAGGTCAGTCCCGGCAATGTCAGCGTCGTCGGTACCGGCGGCGACTCCCGCCTCGGCGGCGGCGACGTCGACGACCTGATCGTCGACTTCGCCCTCGACGAGATCCGCACCCGGCACGGCGTCGACCTGCGCAACGACGCCGGCGTGCGGCAGCGCATCAAGCGTGAGGCAGAGGTGCGCAAGCGGGACCTGTCCGTGGCGGGCGCGGCGACACTCAACCTGCCGTACCTCACGCCGACCGTGAGCGCCAACGTGACTGTCACCCGCACCAAGTTCGAAGCACTCATCAGGCCACTGCTCGACCGGTCGCTGCAATGCCTCGACGAGGCGATCAGGTCGGCCGAGGAGAGCAACGGCGTCGAACGAGGGGAGATCGAACAAGTGCTGCTCGTCGGCGGCTCGACCCGCATCGCCTGCGTGAAGCAGCTGCTGGCCGAGCACCTCGGGCTGGACCTGCGCGACATCCGCAGCGACATCAGCCCCGACGAGGTTGTGGCGCGGGGTGCAGGGATGGTGGCGCGGGAATACGCGCCTTCGGAACGCTACACCGGGCCCGAGATCGCTCCCGTCCAAGGCCCCAGCGACGCCCCGCAGCCGGACGCCTCCTCCGGCATGGTGTTGCAGGACGTGACCAGCCATACCCTCGGCATCCTGGCCAACCGGTCCGACTTCGTCACGATCCTGCCCAAGGAGAGCCGCATCCCCGCCGAGGCGATGCAGGACAACTTCATCAACGGCGACGCCTACAAGACCGTCGACGTCCTCATCTTCCAGGGCGAGGAACGGGTGGCGTTCGACAACACCCTCATCGGCAAGGTGCCGATCGAACTGCCCGAACCCCGCGAACGCGGCTACTACAGGTTTGCTGTGAAGTTCACCCTGGACGAGAACGGCCTGCTTGCTGTCGAGGTGAAGTGCCTCAACGACAACCAGGTCTGGCGCACCGAGCTGGAGTGCCGGGTGCGGATGAGCGCGGATCAGCTGAAGCAACGTGGCGACGAGGTAGAACGCGCGATGCAGCTGCCGAAGCCGCCGGTGCGGCAGCGACCGGTGGACATCCCACGCCCGCCGGACACGACACCGGCCGTGCACCGACGCATCCTCGACCGCTCGTACGCGTTGCTCGGCCAGCTCGGCGCCGACGACCAGCCGAAGCTCCTGGTGCCATACCGGTCGCTCGTCGACGCGATCACCGCCGGTACCGAGGACCTCGACGACCTCGCGGACGCGCTCGAAGACGCCTTCCACGCCGTGCGTCGGCCGACATGACCAGGTCGGGACCCGGCGGGGTCACGTTGACCACGCTGATCGGGCCGACCGACCGGGGCGTGCTGTGGCGGGCGACAGAACTGCGCGCCGAGGACCGGATCGTCCGCCTGGTCGATCCGCGGTTCTGCGACGACCGGTTCCGTGAGACGCTGCGCCGGCTCCGCGAACGGCCGCACCGCCACGCCCTCCGGATCGTCGATGAGGGATGGTCGGAGGCCGACTACGCGATCACCTACGCGCTCGACGGTCCGATGCGGACCCTCGGCGAGCTGCTGGATGCGTGTCCACGATGGACCGACCGGCTACGGCTGCTCGGCCGGCTGTGCGACACGCTCGCCGACTGGCAGCGGAACCCGCAGCTGAATCTCGGCATCGGCCTGCACAACCTCGTGTTCGACGCCGACGCCGTCGGCCCGTACCTGCTGCCGTGCCCGGCCTTCATCCTTTCGGCACCCGACGACCTGTTCGGTCTGGACGCGACGACGCTCGCCGCGGTCTCGCCGGAGACCGTGCGGGGCGTACCGTCGCACCGATCCGCCCAGGACCGGTACGCCCTCGGAACGCTCGCCGCCCAGGTGATCGGCTGCCGGCCGTCACCATTGGCGGGTGACGACGCCGAACGGGTTGAGGCACAAGCGCGGGGCGCGCTGCTCACCGCGGAAGACGGCATCGAGCCGTTCCTGCGCGGCACGCCGCAGATGACAAACCTCATCGATGTCATCCGGCGCTACCGGCACCCGGTGCCGGACGCCCGCCCGGTCGGGGTGGGTCAGCTGCGCGGCGCGATCGAGGAGGCCACCGACATGTTCGGGCTCGCCGTGGCGCTGCGTACGACGGACCCGGACGGCGCGCTCGAGGTACTGACCTGGATCGACGACGCGGACCGCGGGCGACTGGTGACCGCGCTGCGGCTCGCCGCCTCGATCTGCGCGGATCGTGGTGATCACACCGGCGCGCTCGGGCGCCTCGACCAAGCCGTGCTGATCATGTCCGACCTGCTCGACGTGCGCCAGGAGCGCATCGAGCTCCTGCTGCGCGACTGCCCGACGGACCGGCTTACCGATCTGATCGAAGACCTCGAGTTCGTCGAGCGGCGCGACCCGGCGCACAGCTTCGAACGGCGCTGCCACATCGCCGAGGCATGGCGCCGCCTGGACGACCGGGACGAGGAGGCAGCGGCCCTGTACCGCGCCCTCGAGCTCGACCCCATCGCCTTCGACCAGTTACGGCGTTACGGCGAGTGTCTCCGCGAGCTCGGTACGCCCGCCGACGTGGAAGCGCTCGTGCGGCTGGCCAAGGCCCGGATCGACACCGCCGCCCAGGCAGGGCGGCTCAGCGAGGAAGGGAGGCTGCTGTGGCACCGCCGATTCGACGCGCTGCGGGACTGCTCACCGCCGGTCTCATAGCGTCGCTCCTGATGGGTGCGCCGCTGCCCGCACAGGCGGCGCCCGATCCATCGGCGCCGGCCAGCCACACCATCGAGGTGCCCCTGCCGGCCGGCACCGTCCTGCCGCCGGGGACCTACGAGGTCGTCATCACGGGCAACGGCACGAGCACCGTCACCACGGTGACCATCACCGCGGACCGCGACGACGCCGGCCTCTCAGCGACCGCGCTGGTGGCGATCACGCTGATCGTCCTGCTCATCATCGCGGCCGTGCTGGTGTTCCGCCTCCGCCGGTCCGAGCTCGGCGGGCCCGCAGCGACGGCGGGGCCTGCCGCATCGCCCGCCGATGCCGGCACAGCGGGTCCGACCGTCGTGGAAGCCTACCGGGCGGCCGTACGACTGGTCGACGCCGGCCGCTATCACGACGCGCTACCGCGGCTCACCAGGATGGAGGCGTCGCTGCCGGACGGGTTGCGCACCGAGGCCGGCTTCTACATCGCCTTCTCGCTCTACCAGACGCTGTTCCTCGACGAGGCCGAGCATCGCCTCGCCGCGCTGCACCGCGAAGACCCGGGCGACGCCGACATCGCCCAGCTGCTGGTCCGGCTGCGCGTGCAACGCCGTGACTTCGACGGTGCCGAGCAGGTGCTCGAGCCTCTCTCGCGGCGCCACCGGCTGACCGCCCCCACCCGGAAGCTGTACAGCATCGTCGAATATCAACGCGCGCTCAGCGCACTGCGCGAGGGCAACATCGACGCCGCGGCGAGCTTGTTCGAGCGGGTCGAACGCCTCGGCGACCTCCGCGACCAGGTGCCGGCCGACCTCCGCAACCGGCAGGTGCTGCTCGGCGCACGCGCCCTGATGGACAAGGACGTCACCGCCGCTCGCGCGCACTTCGAGCGGCTCGAGGATGTGGCGAATCAGCTGCCGCCGGACCGTCGTGACGAGTTGCTCGCCTCGGCGAAGATCGGTCTGGGCATCGCCGCGTGGCTCGACGGCACGATGCCGGACGTCGAACGGTTCCTGGAGGACGCGATCCGCACGATCGACCCCACGGCACCTTTGACCGCGCAATGGCAGCTGGCCATCGCGCACGACGCACTGGCCGAGGACGTCGCGGCCCTCGACGCCCGGCCGGCGGACGGCTCCGACAACGCCGCCGACAGCCGGCGCGTGCTGCGAGACCTGCACTTCCTGCGCGGTATGGCGGCGTTGCGGGCCGCAGATGGTGACGCCGCCGCTGCCCGGTCGCGGGCCGTTGCCCGCTTCGCCTGCGCACGGCTGGCGGACCACACATTCGCTGACGTGTACCTCGTCGTCGGACTGCTGTCGTTCCGGCAGGGAAACGAACGCGTCCGGCGCCACGGCCTGGAGGCGCTGCGGGAGGCGCGCAAACGCGGCGCGCGCGACCCGGAGCTCGTGCGGATCCTCAATCAGCACGACACCCGGCCAGGCACCGAACCGCGGGCACTGCTCGACATCATCGACTCGTACGCCGACGACCCGAAGGTACGTGCGGAGATCCGCGACGCGCTCCTGCGCCACCGCGCCCAGTTCGGCCAGCCGCGTGACACCGACCAGCGGCCGGACCTGTCCTCCGGCGGGAACATCGAACCAACCGTCACGGAGGTCGGCGAGCGGGCGGCGCTACTCATGGCACGGGTCCGGCAGCTGTCGACCGCCGACCCCTCCGTCGCGGCGGCTCTCGGCGCCGCCGACGAACTGGCGAAGGCCAGCGCGCTGCTCGCCGCCCAGGCCCACGCCGTCGAGCAGCGCGAGGCCGCCGTCCTCGCGCTCATCGGCGCCGCACTGCTCAATGACACGAGGGGATAGACGACCATGACGCAGCCACCCGCACCGGTCCCGCTCACTCCCGCGGCATGCCTCGCACGGCTGCCCGAGCCGACGCTCGACATCGACGAGGACGACAACCCGCTGCGCGACTTGCGCCCGATCGAGCTGCGCCGGTCCGTGCTCACCATCGCCGGACTCGACCACGTGAGCGAAATGCGACTGGTCGACGAGTTCGTCAAGAACGACAAGGTCAGATGACCGGCTTCGACACAGCACCGGAACCGGAGGCCGACGAGCGATCACGCCGGCACGCCTCGATGCTGTGGACCGCGCCCGACACGGTGCCGGACGGGCCGGAACCGGGCGGAAGCGACCTCGACCGGCTGCTGCGTGACGCGCGGCAGAAGCTGGCCGACGCGGAGCACCACGCGGCGATGGCGCTGATCAACAAGGCCCTCCGCATGAACCGCACGCACGCCGCGACGCACCTGCTGCAGGCCGAGTGCCTGCTCGCCTGCGATGAGCCGGCACGCGGACTGGAGGCCGCCGAGACCGCACGCCACTGCACCAGCGACACGGCGTTGACCGCCCGGATCGACGCGGTGCGGGCGCGGTGCCGGGCGGCGATCACGGCCGCGGACCTCGAACGCGCCCGGGCGAGCCTGCGGCGCGGGGATCGGCAGGGGGCACTGGAACATCTCGGACGCGTCCCCGACGCGCCGGCCGACATCGTCACCTACGCGCGCGGCAACCGCCACCTCGACCTGCCACGACTGGAAGTCGTCCTGCGCTGGCTCACCCGGGAGGAACTCGCCGCCGCGCGGCAGGCCCTGGACAAGCAGAACTACAACCAGGCAGGCGAGGCCTGCAGATCGGCCTGGATGATTGCCCCCCGCGGCCGCCAATGTGCGCTCCTGGCAGCTCAGGCGTTGCTGGGCATGTACTACACCGCGGTCGTCCGACGACCCCAGCCCGGCTTGGAGGCGCTGCAGAAGCTCCTGCTGGAGGCCAGAAAGTTCGTGAGAATTTCCGCCGACGACGAGACCTTGCGCGCTGAGCACGGGCCACTGGCGGCAGCCATCGAGAAACACCTGCGGGTGATCTCGGAAGACCTCATCCGGCAAAGCGCCATCCACGAAGTCAGCGCGGTGATCACCGACTACAACCGCGTCATGGCCGTGTACGGCGGCAGATCACTCTACGGAGTGGAGGTGCGGAACATGCTCGCGTCGCTGGCACCGATCGATGTCAAGGTCGGCAGGCTGCGCGAGGTACATCCACCCGAATCACCCCTAGGTCGGGAGCTCAAGAAGATCGCGGACGCCATCGCCGCGATACGGCGCCGCTCCCGCTGATTCCGGCCGAAATTCGTCAACCCCCGGCCACGGCGCCGCGAGCATTGATGCCGGCCGGGTTCGATCGAGCACGCAACCCGCCGGATGCCAGAGATGCGGATGCCCGCATGCACTCGATCATGGAACAATGGATCAAAGTCGCCACGAACTACTCGACCGTACGTTGATCTGGAACCAGACGCATCCGACCCGGCAGCAGCATGGTTAACTCCGTGCGTGCGGGAACACGAGAAGGTTTTCATCGCGTCGCCCGGCGACGTGGCCAACGAGCGCTTGGCGGCCTACAGCATCGTCAGCAAACTGCCCTACGATCCGGCACTGCGGGGCAAGATAACGACCGAGATCGTCGCCTGGGACGGCCCGTTCGAGAGCATTCCGTTTCTGGCTGAGGTCGACCCGCAAAGCGCCGTTGCGATGGGACTTCCGCTGCCGAGCGAGTGCACGTTCGTGATCGTAATATTCGCGGCCCGCATGGGAACACCACTGCCCGACAGCTACCGCAAGCCCGACGGGTCCAGCTACGCTTCGGGTACCGAGTGGGAATACTTGGACGCTGTGACGAGTGCCGAGAAGTCCGGACTTCCTGAGGTGCTTGTCTATCGCCGTGACCCGGCCACCCTGCCTGACCGCGACGCGGCGGACAGCGAGGAACTCTCCCAGCGCGACCTGGTGGAAGCATTCTTCGCGGATCTGTCCGCCGATAGACGCGGATTCAATGTGTACGACACCGTCGAAAGCTTCGCACAGGAATTCGAGTCACACCTGAAGCAGCGCGTGGTGAAGCGAATCGAAGACTCGTCCGAGTACGCTGTGCGCCGGTACCTCGATTCCAGGTCGAGCGCGCCACCCATCGAGGCACTCCTCGCGATCGCGAACGATCACCTTCATGATCCGAATCTCCGGCGCCTGGCCGCCGAGGAGTTCACGGTCCTGGAAACGCTACCCGAACAGTACGTCGATAGAATCGTCGACAGCGCCCGGGCCTTGCAGTCCGACACCCACTCCGAAGTCGCAAAGGCCGGCGTGCGGTTGTCCTCGCGGCTCATCCGCGAAGGCCTGGCCGGCATCGACCTACTCGAGTTCGGCGCGGGTGGCCCCACCTGGGAGGCTCGCTCGATCGCTGTCGCGGCGGCCGCCGAGTACGACAGCGTGGAGGTCCTCAACGTGCTCATGCTGGCCGCGGGGAGATTGTCCTATTGGAGACCCGTGTACACAGTGGCGGAGTGGATCGTGAAACACCAGGCATCGTTCAGCGACACAACGCGAGACCAGGCGCTCAAGGTTGTGGATTCATACCTCGCCAGCCCGAAGCTCAGCGAAAACACCATCAAGAAACTCAACGCGGCAAGGGCGACTCTGACGGGGGCCGCAGATCCCAAGCGTTCTTACCGATGGTGGCGACCCTTCGGATAGCGGCCGCCTTTTCCACTACTGCCTGACCGACAGGCCGGCTTGGCAAGAAGTGAGCTCAGGTCGTCGTGCTGTCATATAGGCCCACGCGAGCTGTCCGTCAGGGAGCGGTGTATCCGGCGGCTTGGGGGTTCAATGCGCATCGGCGTGATCCGCGTGCTGTCCCTCCTGTACTGCGTCGCGGCGCTGGCCGCCGTCTTCTGGCACCGGCAGGCCTTTCCGCCGCCGGTCGCGCTCGTCGTTCCGCCGTACACCTCGGAGCATGTCAGGGACCAGATTCTGCCCGTAGAGGCGCTGCCCGCAGGTGGCGAGTGGCTGATCGAGCAGGACGGCCCGCCGGACACCGGACTCTTCGTCGGCAGCGGACGCCTGCGTGCCGAGTTGCGTCAGAAGACGGTCGTCGACGCCTGGCAACGGGTCTGGGGCCGGGCCAACCGCCACGGAGGGGCACTCGTCCAGGTGATCGAGTTCCGTTCCGCGCGGTCGGCGGAAACCCACCGCTCCGAGTGTGTGCCAACCGAAGCGCTGGATCTTGGCCCAGCGACGGTGGCGGGCTTTATACAGGTGACGCCGACGTTCGCGGCCGCCTGCGCGACCGCCGTGCGCGGCCGGACGTTCATTCAGATTGCCGTCGGCACTTCCGCAATGCAGACCGAGGCGGACACCAGCGGCGCCGCACAGAATCCGGCAGGCACTGACAGCGCCGGGCTGAGCCCGGCGGGCAGCACCACCGAGGCCGCGGCCGGAGCCGAGGTGCCGCGGCGGATCGTCGGGGAGTGGATCCAGGCGATCTACGCGCGGCAGCTCGCCCGGCTGCCAGTGCAAGCGGACCTGCCGGCCCTGTCGTGGCGGAACACCGACAGCCGCACCGCGATGAACTCGATCGCCATGCTCTTCGGGGTCGGGCTGCCGCTGCTGATCGCGCTGAGCACCCTTCTGTTCGACACTGCGACGTGGCGCCGGGCGGTCGCGCGGCTGTCCTTCGTTCATCGCATGGGCACCGTCTCGCTGGACCGCCCGGCGCGACGACGTCTCGCCGCCCGTACTGCGGGAGTGCTGGCACGGATCGTCGTATACGCATGGGCGTTCCGCTGCGCCGAGGCATGGCGGTTGGGCACGTGGGGTTCGATCGCTCTGGTTCTCGGCGCGGTGGCCCTCACCTACGGTGCGGAGCGGCTGATCCCGGCGCTACGGCCGAAGCGTTGGCAGCCTGCCGTGTTCCGCGGTGGTATGCGTTTCGTGATGCTTGTCGGCGCAACCGTCTCGCTGTCGATGATGGCGGGCGGTGGCTACCTCGCCGTACTCGGTTTCACGCTCACCACACTGGGCGCCCCCTTGCCGGAGACCGGCGACTGGGTCGGTGTCCGCCTCGGATACGCGTTCATCGTCATCGCAATCGTGATCGTCATGCTGTCGCGTCTGCCAGTCCTGCTGGTACGCCGGATCGGCATGCGCCAGCTGCGCACCGCGGCCGACAGCGATCCGCGGCCGCCGGCGCTGCTGCTGCGGTCCTTCGCGGACGACCGCCGGATCCTGCGCGCCCGCAATCTCAGCCGGGCGTCGGTGCTGGAGCGCTTCACTGCCCGCCGTTTCGAACGTTTTGAGGAGGTCGTAGCCGCGGCGCTGGCCGAGCGGGGGCCAGTGCTGGCACTCAGCCAGGTCGGTGAACGGCTGCCACCACCGCTGGGCGCAGCCCGTCGAAGCTTCAGCATGCAGGAGTGGCAGGCGGGGGTAGCCGACCTGATCGGCCGTTCGCGCATGATCTGTGTGACGCTGGGGCGGTCGGAGTCGCTGCTGTGGGAAATCAGGCAGCTGCGGGTGCACGGCGCGCTCGGACGGGCCGTCTTCCTCGTGCCACCGGTATCCAAGCCCGAGCAGCGTCGGCGCCTGGCGGTCCTCGGACACGTCCTGGGCGTCGACTGGCGGGAGCTGGACCACACCCGCATCGGTACGGACGTCATCGCGGTCTCCGTTCCGGCAGGTGTCCCGATCGTGTTCACCGGCTCCGCCCCCGACGACCTGACGTACGAGCTGGCACTGCAGGTCTTCGGTGCTGCCGCCATCGGGCCGGAGCCTGGGACACGGTCGGACGTGCTGCTCCTGTCCCGCCGGTACGTTGAACTCGCCCAGCGGCGGGCACCGGTCCTCAACGCAGGTCCGGCGAAGCCACCACCCCTGATCGAGGTGTATCCACCGGGCCGGGCGCCGGCCTTCAAACCGTGGTGGCGGCGGTTCAGTCTCATGGGCCGGATCGGCAGTGCGATTCTCACCGTCGCGTCGGCCTGCCTGTTCGGCACCGCGAATACGACAACAGCGAGCGTCACGCTGCCCGACGAGGTCACCTTCCTGACCGTTGACGCGGCAGGCTCGACGTATGCCGTCGCCGGCGCGCGGACGATCTACAAGCTCTGGACGGGCGGTGGCGACGACTCGATCACCGCTCCGGTCGCCGAGCTGAATCTGCCGATCAGCGACCTGGTCGTGCAGCGCAACGTCGGGTATTTCGCCTCCACCCCGACCGGGTCGGTGGGCCGGGTCGACCTGCTGAGCGGGCAGACGGTGTGGTCGACGGTCGTCGGGGCGGGTACCGGCAGCGTCGCGGTCGCCGGCGACCGGGTACTGGCGACCGACACCGCGGGTCACCGAATCGTGGCACTGTCCGCACAGACGGGAGCCGTCGAACAGGTCGCTGACCTGCCGGCCGCCCCATACGTGGTCGTCGTAGGTGATGGCTTCGGCTACGTGAGCATCGCGACGCAGGACGAGGTGCTCCGGATCGACCCGGCAACACTGTCGGTCACCGCTCACATCCACGCGCCGGGTGGCCCACGCCGCCTGGCCGTGAGTGGTGCCCGCGTATTCGTGACGACCTGCGAGGGTCATGAGCTGCTAGAGCTGGCGCGGCCCGCGGGCACAGCCCTGCGGGAACCGCAATACCTCAGCGTCCAGGTGCCGCAGATCGCGGGTGGCGGCCGTTGGCTCGCGATCCAGGGAATGGAGTGGGTTTCGCTCATCCGGGACGGCGGCCCGACCCGTCGGGTGCCCGTGGTGGACACCTCCTTCGATGTGATGACGGTAACCGACCGCGGCGCCATCATCTTGGGCTACCCGGACGGCCACATCCTTCGCCTCAGCCAGAAATGATGCCCTGACCGACGGCCCAGCGCGACCGCCGACACACCAGCTCGTGCTCCAGCGTGGCGAGGGCTTCCATGAGTTCGAGGCTGCGCAACGTGGCGAGTCCGGCTGGCTCTAGATCAGGCCCTTGTCGACGAGGTTCCAGTAGTGCCGTCCGAGCGCCGTCAGCCGGCACGACTTGTAGCCCATGGCCGCGTGCCACATGTGGGGCGCGCCGACGGGTTCCACGAGGTTCACTCTCGCGTATTGCTGCAGTACTCGGAACGTGGCGTTGTTGACCGGATTCGGCGGCGGGATCGACAGGTCGGTGTCGCTACCGGGGCGTTCCGGTTCGTATGTGGGATCGAGCGACAGCTCGTGCCGCGACGCCGGGAAGTGCCGCTTCAGGTCCCGCAGGTGCTCCACCGTGATCGGCGCCTTCGCCTTGCGCAGCGACACGAACCGGTGCACGTTGGTTTTGAAGACGGGACGCTGCGCCCATGCACCGAGCGACTGGTCGATGTGGGCGTAGGCACTGCCGGGAGTGACCTCGCCGACCAGGTTCGCCGCGGCACCGTTGAGCGCGTCGAGGAGCAGGTTGGTGAAGACCCCGCCCTCGTCGCGCTCGTAAGCGAGCTGCTCCTCGGTCGAAGCGGTCAGGATCGTCACGCCCTTGGAGATCTCCGAGACGGTCGTGTTGACCGCGTGCCCGCCCACGATCCCGCTGTGGCAGCTGTCCAGGATGATGATCCTGTTCTTGGCCCGCGACTTGTTCGCCATGGACATGACCTCGGACAGGGCCAGTCCTTCGTCGCCCTTCTCGCATTCGCTGCTGCACAGGAAGCCGCCCGTGTCCTCGACGTGCCCGTGCCCGGCGAAGTAGAACAGCGCCACGTCCGGGTCGCCGGCGAACAGGTCACGCACGGCCTCCTTGAGCTCGCGCTTGTACAGCGGCTTGCTCGCGTCCGGCGAGGTGAGCAGGACCGGCCCGGTGAAGTTCGGCGACCCGTCCGCGTTGCGTTCCAGCATCGCCTTCACCGCGATCGCGTCCTGGACGCAACCGCTCAGCGGGTTGATCCGCTCGTAATGGTCGATGCCGACGATGAGTGCCTTGCGCACGGTGTCAGTCATGGCGCGCGGGACGAAACCTGGCTGACGCCAAGTCACGCTGCCGTTCGTTGCCGCTGGGTTCCACGAGCATCACCTCCTGCATCTGGTACCTGACGGACAGACCCGCCAATTGCCAAGTTGCAGCGATGCGGACGAATTTGGCGTCCGCGGCCTTGATCTTGTCGATCGCTTTGCTGGGAGACCAGGGTGTGGGTGGCGCCGACGGCCTCGACGATCTGGTGGACGTGCAGGTGGTCGTGTTGCGCCAGCAGCTCGACGATCGCCAGCCGGATCGGTGCGCCGAGGGCGCGGAAGAGCGCCGGCCGCTCCCTCGCGGCGCGGACCGGCGTCACCGCGCCGACCGCACCCTCGCGGCGCGGACCGGCGTCGGCTCAGGGTTGGATGGCAACCGACCCTCCGGCTCCGGACGGTTGCACGAGGGCACGGCGGTGCCGCCACCGGGCGAGCACGCTGTGCCGCACCCCGACGAGCATCGAGGCGGCGAAGCAGCCGGTGGCGATCAGGCTGATCGCGGCGCCGGCGGCGACGTCCCAGGTGCGTGACAGCAGCAACCCGCCGACGGTGCTGGCGACGGCGAGGCCGACCGCGACGGCGGTCATGGTGGCGATCCGGTCGGTCCAGAGCCGGGCCGCGCCGGCCGGGGCGACGACGAGCGCGAGGGTGAGGATGGTGCCGACGGCCGGCACGGCGGTGACGACCACCGCCGAGATGAGCAGCAGGAACCCGAAGTCGATGGCGGTGGTGCGGTAGCCGGCGGCCCGGGCGCCGCCACGGTCGAAGGCGGTGAACAGCAAGGCCCGGTGGCCCAGGCTCAGCGCGGCGGCGACGACGGCGGTTACCGCCGCGGCGACGTACAGGTCTTCGGTGGTCACGGTGAGGATCGAGCCGACGAGGTAGGCGGTGAGGTCCTTGGTGAAGCCACTTTGCGCGGACAGCAGCACCACGCCGAGCGCGAACCCGGCGGCGAGCGCCACCGCGGTCGCGGTGCTCGGGTCGTGCCCGCGCCGCCGGGACAGCGCGACGACGGCGAGCGCGGCGAGGACCCCGGCGGTGGCGCCGCCGAGGTACAGGTCGACGCCGACGACCGCGGCGACGACGACACCGGGGAACGTGGCGTGGGTCATCGCCATGGTGTAGAACGCCAGGCGCCGCAGGACGACCTGCACGCCGAGGAGCCCGGTCGCGACGCCGATCAGGACCGCTTCGACGAGGGCCCGGTTGAAGGCGGCATCAAGCCACGACATCGGACGGCCTCCGACGTACGAGCGGCACGAGCAGGGCGAGCAGGTACAGGGCGACGAGGGCCAGTACGACGGTGCCGCCGCTGGCCAGCCGCAGCCCGTACGTGACGGATGCGTGGTAGCTGACGACGAGCCCGGCGTATCCGGCGCCCGCCGCCGCCAGCACACCGACGGCGGCGATCACCGCGAGCCGGTCGGAGAGCAGCCGGCCCGTCGCGGCGGGGACGACGAGCAGCGCGACGACGAGGATGGTGCCGACGGACTGGGCGGCCGCGACGACGACGAGGGCGACGCTCAGGTTGAGCAGCAGGTCCAGCAGCCACACGCGGTAGCCCATGGCCTCGGCGGTCTGCGGGTCGAACGCCCGCAGCCGCAGTTCCTTGGCCAGCAGCGCCAGGGTGAGCAGGACGGCGGCGGCGACGGCGGCGGTCTGGGCCAGTTGGGTGGTGGTGACGGCGAGCAGCCGCCCGAACAGGAACGCGGTGAGGTCGGCGCTGTAGGAGCTGCGCCGGGACACGAGGATGACGCCGACGGCGAACATCGCGGCGAGGAGCACGGCGAGGGCCGTGTCGTCGGTGACCCGCCGGGAGCGGGTGAGCAGGGTCAGCAGCGCCGCGGTGACCGCGGCGGCGACGAGCGCGCCGGGGAAGACGCCGTCCGGTCCGGCGGCGAGGAACCCGATGACGACGCCGGGGAAGACGGTGTGGGTCATGGTGTCGGCGACGAACCCGAGCCGCCGGATCAGCACGAACGCGCTGACGACGCCGGCGAGCACCGCCAGGAGCAGCAGTTCGGCGAGGGCGCGGCCCATGAACGGCGCGGTGAACGGCTCGACGAGGACGCTACGCATGGCGGTTCGCGATCGGGCGGGCGACGACGACACGGTCGCCGCGCAGTTGCAGGGCCTGGCTGCCGTAGGTGGCGCGCAGCAGGTCCGGGGTGAGCACGTCGTGGACCGGACCGAACCCGTACACGTGCCGGTTGAGCAGGCAGGCGGTGTCACAGGCGAGGTGGGCCAGGGTCAGGTCGTGGGTGCTGATGACGACCGCGGCGCCGTGCTGTTTGAGGGCCGCGATCGCGGTCAGCAGCGCGTCCTGGCTGAGCGCGTCGACGCCGTTGAACGGCTCGTCGAGCAGCAGCAGCCGGGGCTGCTGGGCAATGGCCCGGGCGAGCAGCACGCGTTGCCGCTGCCCGCCGGAGAGCGTGCCGAATCTGGCCTTGGCCCGGTCGGCGAGGCCCACCTGGGCGAGGGCCTCCGCGGCGATGTGCCGGTCGGCGCGGCCGGGCCGGCGCTGCCAGCCGGTCCGGCGGTAGCGGCCCATGAGCACGACCTGCGCCACGGAGATGGGGAACTGCGGGTCGAGGGTGTCGGCCTGCGGGACGTAGGCGACGTCGCGGCGGGCGTCCGCCGGCGACCGGCCGAGCACGGTGACCGTGCCGGCGGCGACCGGCACCAGCCCCAGGACGGCCCTGATCAGGGTGGACTTGCCGGCGCCGTTCGGGCCGATCAGCGCCACGGTCTCGCCGGGCAGCACGTGGGCGTCGACGTCCTGCAGGACGGGGGTGCCGTCGTAGGCGACCGTCGCGTGCTCGATGCGCAGGGCGACGCCGACGGGGAGGGCCGTCGGCGTCGCCGGCTCGGTCGTGGACTCAGCCACCGAGTGCCTTGACGATCGTGTCGGTGTTGTGGGTCTCCATCTTCAGGTAGGTGTCGCCGGCGGAGCCTTCCGGACCGAGGGTGTCGCCGTACAGGGCGTCCTCGCCCGCGACGACGCGGACGCCGGCCTGCCGGGCGATGGACTCGGCGGTCTTCGGCGGCAGCGAGCTCTCGGAGAACACGGCCTTCGTGCCGGTCTGCTTGATCTTCGCGACGATGTCGTCGACGTCCTTGGCGGACAGTTCGGCGGAGGTGTCGAAGCTGGGGATGATCGAGCCGACGAACTGCAGCTGGTACCGGTCGATGTAGTAGCCGAACGCGTCGTGGTTGGTGACCAGCTTGCGGTCGCCGGCGGGCAGCTTGCCGATCTTCGCGGCGATGTCCGCGTCCAGCCGGTCCAGCTCGGCGCTGTAGGCGGCGAGGTGCTTGGCGAACGTCGCGGCGTCCGCCGGCGCCGCGGCGCTGAACGCCTTCTCGATGGTCTGCACCATCAGCTTGGCGTTGCGCGGGTCGTGCCAGATGTGCGGGTCGCCATGGTTGGCCCCGTCGGCTTCGTCACCCTCGCCCTGGCGGATCTTCACGCCGGTGCTGGCGTCGACCGTGGTCCCCTTGAACCCGGCGGAGCTGATGGTCGCGTCGAGCCAGCCTTCGAGTCCGACGCCGTTCTTGACGAGCACCTTGGCCGCGCCGATGGCGGTGAGGTCGGCCGGGGTCGGCTCGTAGTCGTGCGGGTCGATGTTGGGCTTGATGAGCTGCGTGACGGCGACCCGGTCGCCGCCGATGTTGCGGGCGAAGTCGGCGACCTGGGTGGTGGTCGCCACCACGGCCAGCTTGGTGCCGCCGGCGTTCGCCGGTTGGGCCGTGCTGCCCGCGTCGTCACCGCACGCGGCGAGGCCGGCCGCGAGGCCGGCGAGAGTGGCGGCGACTGCGAGTGTTCGCAGCTTCATATCGGTTGCTCCTCGGATACGAGTCGTCCGTCGGGCGGTCAGCGTCCCGAACGAGCCAGACGGTACTCGTTTTCATTTTCAATAACGAGACGTCCCATCGCAATGAGCGCATGCGGCGGACACTCAGAACAGCTCAGGCGGCGCGCAGGGCCGGGAGGACCTCGGCGCCGAGGCGTTCGATGTTGCGGATCGTGCGTTCCGGCGTGCCGCCGGCCTCGACCATGAGCAGCACCCGCCGGACACCGGTGCCGGTGAGCGTGCGGGTGAGCCGCCGCACGCACCTGTCGGGCGGTCCGATCGGATGGATCGCCAGCAGGTGCTCGACGTAGCCGGCGAGGTTCCTGGTCATGGCGGTGCCGTCGATGCGGACGTGCTCGGCCGCCCTGGCGAGCCAGCCGGGCAAGCTCGCGCGGAGCACGTCCTCGGCCTGCGCGGTGGTGTCCGCGACGTACGCCAGATGCGCCGACACGTGCCCGGCACCCGGTCGGGTGTGGCGGCGGATCAGCCCGGCCTTGCCCGTGTCGGTCTCATGCACGCCGAGCAGCAGCGGCAGCCCGTGGCCGGCGGCCAGGTCCACCGTCGCGGGCGAGGTCGCCGCCACCCACACCGGCAGGGCGCGCGGCGGCCGCGGTACGACCGGCACCTCGCGGAAGCGGAAGCGGGTCCCGTCGCCGCGGACGGTACGGGTGCCGCTGAGCGTGGCGAGCAGGACGCCGAGTGCTTCGGCGAAGCCGTCGGGGGTGTAGCGGTCCAGGCCGGTGCCGAAGACCTCGAGGTCGGCCCACGGGCCGCCGCGGGCGACGCCGAGGTCGAACCGGCCGCCGGAGACGGCGTCGAGCAGCGCCGCTTCCTCGGCCAGGGCGACCGGGTGCCGGTTGGACAGGTTCGCCGCGGCGGTGCCGACCCGCAGCCGGCGCGTCCGCCCGAGGACGAACCCGGCCATGGCGACGGCGGACGGGCACGTGCCGTACGTGACGAAGTGGTGCTCGGCGAGCCACACGCCGTCGAAGCCGGCCCGCTCCGCGGCCTGCGCGTAGGTGACCGCGGCCCGCAGCGCGTCGCCGTGGCCGGCGCCGGGGAACTGGCCGGCCAGCAGGAAGGCGTCGACACGCACCTCCCTGCCGGCCGCGCCGGGGTCAGCAGTCACGCAGTTCCGGCGACTGGTTGAGCAGCTGCCCGCGGGGGGAGACGAACGCCTCGTAGCGCTCGCCGCCGACCGCGGCCGGGGTGAACGCGGCGACCCGGTGGCAGTTCTGGAACGCCAGCTTCACCCCGAAGTGCCGCTCCAGGCCGCCACGGATCGCGTCGCTCGCGAGGGCACGCAGCAGCTGCCCGCGCTCCGCCTCGCTCGGCGGCGGCACCTCGTGGTCGGCGAAGTCGCCGCCGGACGCGCGCAGGTCGCCGGCGACGCCGCTGATCACCGTCCACGCGTAGGGCAGCGAGTCGCGTACGCAGGCGACGAACTCGGCATCGTCGACGGGTCCGGCCTCGGCCCGCTCCAGCAGTGCGGTGGGGACGTCGAGTGACATCGTGTGCTCCTCTACGGTCAGCGCGCGGCGACGGTCGCCGGCTGCAGGACGAAGTCGGGGTCGATCTGTGCGGTGAGGTCGGCGCCCGCGCGGGCGTTGCCCCATGCCACGGCGTTGCGGGTGTGGAACTGCGCGGCCTGCGCCGCGTAGCGGCGCCAGTCCTTCACCGCTCCGTCCAGCGCGGCGCGCATCGTGCGCAGCGCGGCGGCGTTGGACGGCTCGAGGTCGCCGATCGGCAGATGCCGGCCGCGCTCGGCGGCCTTCACGAATCCGGACCGGCCGATCCAGCACAACAGGTCGTCACCGACCTGCTCGCGCAGGAACGCCACGTCGTCGGCGTCGTCGACCTTGTTGCCCACGACCGCGACCCGCACCCCGTGGTCGCGGGCGTAGCCGGTGTACTGCCGGTAGACCCCGACGCTGCGCACAGTCGGCTCGCACACCAGGAACGTCAGGTCGAAGCGGGTGAACAGGCCGGAGGCGAACGAGTCGGCGCCGGCGGTCATGTCCACCACCGCGTACTCCCCCGGGCCGTCGAGCATGTGGTTGAGCAGCAGCTCGACCGCGCCGACCTTCGAGTGGTAGCACGCGACGCCGAGGTCGTCGACGGCGAACGGGCCCGTCACGGCGAGCCGGACGCCACCGACCGGCCGGACGAGGCGGTCGTAGATCGGGTTGCCGTCGCCGACACCGACCAGCCGCGACCCCGCGCCGGGCGGCGTGGTCTTCAGCATCGCCGCGGCCGAGGCGATCCGCGGGTTGTCCCCGCGCAGGTGTTCCTTGATCTCGTCGAGGTGGTCGCCGAGCGCCGGCAGCAACGCGGCCTCGTCCTGGTCGGCGCCGAGTGCGACGGCCAGGTGCTGGTTGATGTCCGCGTCGATCGCCAGGAGCGGGACGTGTTGCTGGGCAAGGTGCCGGGCGAAGAGGGCGGCCAGCGTCGTCTTGCCGCTGCCACCCTTGCCCACGAACGCTGTCTTCACAACCCTAGTGGTATCGGTTTTCATTTTCACCGTCAAGCGGTTCGCCCGGATTCAGCCCCTTCCGGCACCACAACTTGCCGCCGACCCGCGCGGCGATCCGGTGACGTGCATGAGGAGCGAGGTCCGGCGTTACCCGGCGACGGTGGTCAGGGGCCGGTCCGGCGCCGCCGGCGCGTGCATCCGCCGGTCCACCGCGAACAGCAGCGCCGCGGCGGACGTCGCCGCGGCCGCGAGCACCAACCAGAACGGGACGGGCGTGCTGATCAGGTACACCGCGACCGGCGGCCCAATTGTGTTGCCGACCTGGAACGTCGCCCACGCGGCGCCGGTGGCCCGGCCCAGGGCGCCGGCCGGCGCCAGCCTTTCCACGAGCGTGTAGAACGCCGGGCTGTAGGCGCACTCGCCGAGCGCGAACGTGACCATCATGACGGCGAGCAGTGCGACCCTGGCCCCGCCGCTCACGGCGCCCGCGGCATGGCCGGCCAGCCACGCGCCGGCCCACGCGAGGCTCATCGCGATCAGCGCACGCGTCTTGTGCACCCGCTCCACCCAACGGGACACCGGCAGCTGCCCGGCCAGCACGACGAACGTGCCCAGGGCGTACAGGGCGCCGACCAGCGTCGTGGAGCCGCCCAGGTCGGTGCGCACGGCGAGCGGCACGCCGCTCTCCAGCTGCGCCATCCCGAACGTCACCAGCAGCAGCTGCGCGACCAGCAGCAGCACGTAGCCGCGCCCGGGCCGGAACCGCTCCAGGGTCTTGCGCTGGGACCCGGCCGCGCCGGCGTCCCGCGGCAGGGGGACGAAGACCGCGATCAGCACGGCGTACAGCGCGCAGCTGGCGCCGTCCGCGGCGAACAACCACCGGTAGGTGGCGTCGGTCGCGGCACCCAGCAGGAGGCCGCCGAGCCCGCCGCCGATCCCCAGGCCGACGTTGAGCAGCAGGTACCGCATCGACATCGCCCGGACCTTGGCCGCCTCGCCGCCGCTGAGCCTGGCGATGATCGGGATCACGGCCGGCAGGAACAGTCCGGTGCCGACGCCGATGACGAGCAGCGCCACCAGTTGGGCCGCGTAGCCGCGCCCGGCCGCCAGCAGCAGCCATCCCGCCGCCTGCACCAGCAGCGCACCGATCGCGACCGCCCTGGGCGAGCGCCGGTCGACGAGCGCACCGCCGTACACCGACATCGGCACCGCGGCGCCGGCCAGCACGAGCAGCAGCACCGCCGTCTCCCCGGCCGGCAACCCGTGCAACTGATGCAGGTAGATCGCCAGGAAGGGGTAGCAGAGCCCGGTGCCGACGGCCGACAGCCCGTACCCGCCGACGAACCACCACACGGGGCGGCTCAGCCGCCGGTCCGCGCGGCCGGGTCGGGCCTTGCCCATGTCAGCTCCTTCGCTGCTGGTCAGCCGGTGCCCCGGCCGCGCCGCGGGTACGCCAGGCCGACCACCTGCGGACGGCTCACGGGCGGACGGTGAGGTCGGCCGGCAGGTGCAGGGCGGCCTCGTCCAGCCGCAGCTCCGCGAGGACCGCCCGCCACCTGTCGCGGTACGCCGCCGCGGCCCCGTCGCCGGAGGCGGCCGCGACCCGTTCCAGCCGGGCCAGCCCGCGGGCGGTCTGCACCGTCGCGCCGATGCCCTGCCAGATGTCCACGGCCTGGCACAGGGCGGTGGCCGCGTCCGCCCAGCGGCCCTCGGCGGCGGCCAGGTCGCCGAGGGCGCGCAGGGTCTCGGCGTGGCCGTCGGGGCGTTCCACCTCGCGGTGCACGGCGAGGGCCCGGTCCAGCCGCCGCGCAGCCTCGGCCGTGCGGCCCTGCCCGGTCGCCACGTCGGCGAGCGCCTGCTCGACGTACGCGGTGCCGAGGTCGTCGCCGACGGCGAGGCTGGTCTCCAGCGCGTCGGCGAGGGCGTGCCGGGCCTCGTCGAGCCGGCCGGCGGCGGTGAGTGCCAGGCCGTAGTGGTAGCGGCGCAGCGCCGCGCGCAGCGACCCGGCCGTCGAGCCGTCGACTGCGAGCGCCTCCCGCAGCAGCGCCACGGCCGCCGCGGCGTCGCCGGTGTCCCAGCGGGCGAAGCCGAGCGTGTCCAGGGCCTCGCCGAGCAGCGGGCCTGACACCGCCCTGGAACGGGCGGTGGCCACCGCCCGTTCCAGACTGTCGAACGCCTCGTCGAACCGGCCGAGGCGCAGCGCGGCGAGCCCGGCGTTGCGCAGGGCGAGCACCTGCAGCTCCGCGTCGCCGAGCGCTTCGGCGACGGCGAGCTGCTCGGCGGCGACGGCGGGCAGCCGGGGGTGCTCGTCGCGCTGCAGGTGCGCCTTGAACAGCGCGTCGAGCAGCCGGGCCAGCGGCCGGTGCGACCCGCCGGCCCGCGCGCCCTGGATCGCCGTGTGCAGCGTGTGCTTCCAGTCGTCGGCGTAGCCGCGGTTGCCCAGGAACGTCGACATCCGCAGCGCGAGGGCGCCGGCGACCTCCGGCAGGTGCGCGGCCGCGGCCTGGTCGACGGCGGCGACCAGGCCGGCCCGTTCGGTCTCGAACCAGTCCAGGGCGCCGGCGCGCACCGCCCGGGCACCGTCCTGCGGTGGCGGCCCGACCGGCGGGCCGGGCGCGCCGGTGGCGTCGCCCAGCAGCTCGTCGGCCGCGCCGGCCAGCGCGAGCCAGCCGTGCAGCAGCCGGTGCAGGGCGTGCTCGCGGCCGGCCGGGGGCTCGTCGGTGCGGTGGCGTTCCCGGGCGTACTCGGCGACGAGCTCGTGCAGCCGGAACCGGTCCTGCCCGGCGATGTCGCGGCCCAGCGGCTCGACCAGGTGGACCTCGGCGAGCTGGTCGAGCACCGCGCGGGCGGGCGGGGCGGGCACGTCGAGCAGCGCCTGCGCCACCCATCGCGGCCAGTCGGCGGCGGTGACCAGGCTCAGCCGCAGCAGCAGCCGCCGCGCCTCGCCGGGCAGCGCGTCGTGGCTCAGCGCGATGCTGGCCCGCACGTCGAGGTCGCCGACGGTGAGCTCGTCGAGCCGGCCGCGCTGTGCCGCGAGCCGGGCGCGCAGCTCCTCGAGGGGTGTGCCGGGCCGCACCGCGAGCCGGGCGGCCACGATGCACACAGCGAGCGGCAGCCCGCCGCAGAGCCGCACGATCTCCCGCGCGGCCGCCGGTTCGGCGGCGACGCGGGCCTCTCCGGCGCCGGCCGCCAGCAGCCGGACCGCGTCGGCGGCCGGCAGCGCCGGCACCACGAACCGGGCCGCGGGCAGCAGCGCCGCCAGCTGCCGGCGGGAGGTCACCAGGACCCCGCCGGTGGCGGTGAGCAGCGGCCGCAGCTGCGCCTCGTCGGCGGCGTCGTCGAGCACCACCAGCATCCTGGCCGCGGCGAGGTGGCTGCGGTACAGCGTGACCCGCTCCTCCGGGTCGGCGGGCAGGTCCGCGCCGGGCACGCCGAGCGCTCGCAGGAACCGCTCCAGGATCCGGTGCGGGTCGGCCGGGGTGTCGCGGCTGCCGCGCAGGTCGGCGTACAGCTGCCCGTCCGGGTAGACGGTGCCGAGCCGGTGCGCGGCGGCCACGGCCAGTCCGCTCTTGCCGACCCCGCCGGGGCCGACCAGCAGCACCACCGGCGCGGCGGCGGGGCCGTCGAGCCGGGCGGTGATCTGGTCGAGCAGCGGGCCGCGCCCGGCCAGCTCGACCGCCGGCGGCAGCTGCCGCGGCACCGGGCGGGTGGGTGCCGCGACCGGCGGCGCGACCGGCCGTCCCCGCAGGATGAGCCGTTCCGTGGCGCGCAGCAGCGGACCCGGTTCCACGCCGACGTCGTCGACGAGGCGCCGGTACGCGCGGCGGTAGACGGCGAGCGCCTCCGCGCGGCGGCCGGCCCCGGCCAGCGCCAGCATCTGGTGGCGGTAGAGCCGTTCCGCGTGCGGGTGCGCGGCCAGCAGCGGCTCGACCTCCCGCAGGACGGTGTCGTGCTCGCCGAGGGCCAGCGCCACGTCGAGCTTGACCTCGGCGGCGGAGAGCCGCTCCCGGTGCAGGTTCTCGCGGACCGCGGCGGTGTGCGGGCCGTCGACGTCGGCGAGGGCGGGGCCGCGCCACAGCGACAGCGCGCGGTCCAGCAGGGCCAGCGCGGCGGTGCGGTCACCGGCGCCGGCGGCGGCGCGGCCCCGCCCGGCCAGCTCGCGGAACTCCGCCAGATCCAGCCGGTGCGGTCCCAGGCGCAGCGTGTACCCGGTGGGGCGGGTCTCGATGAGCGCGGGGTCCACCGCCCGGTACCGGCGGCGCAGCCCGCTCACCAGGTTGTGCAACTGGGCCTTCGCGGAGCCGGGCGGGTCCTGCCAGAGCGTGGCGATCAGCAGGTCGGCAGGGCTGAGCCGGTCGGCGTCCAGGAGCAGGGAGGCGAGCACCAGCCGGGCCCGGCCGCTGCCGGCGGGCAGCAGCCGGCCCTCCTCGCGGACCTCGACGGGCCCCAGAACTGCGAATCGCACAGGCCATTGATATCGCACCGCGGCGCTAACAAGCCGCTAACAACGACCTGAACCGGGTGCCGCGGCTCCGTTACGCTCGCCCGGCATTCGCCCGGAGCTCAGAAAATGGTGAGAGATCTCGTGTCGACGGACGGGGGCCCGTACTACGTCGGTCCGGTGGACGCGCCGCAGCGGTACGAACTGGTGCAGCGGCGTGCCGCGGGCGGCGAGGGCGAGGTCTGGCTGGCGCGTGAGCATCACGGCACCGAGTCCTTCCGGTACGCGGTGAAGATGATCCGCATCGACGACGACTCGGTCGCCGAACGGCAGCTGGAGGACCTGCGGCTGCAGGCGGCGCTCGCCACGCAGGTGGAGCACCCGGCGCTGGTGAAGGTGAAGGAGGTCTTCGTCGGCCCGCCGCCGCACGCCGCGGGCGAGGAGGCCACCGGCGGCCGGCGGCTCTACTTCGTGATGAAGTGGATCGAGGGGCACAACCTGCAGGAGGCCCTGGAGCGCGGCGAGGTCCGCGGCCTGGACGTGCTCGCGTCGCTGGAGCACGTCGCCGAGGCCGTCGACCACCTGCACAGCGGCCGGGACACCGACGGCGCCGCGGTGATCCACCGCGACATCAAACCGGCGAACGTCCTGCTCGCCGCCGACGGCCGGGTGTACCTGGTGGACTTCGGGCTGGTCCGGCTGCGCAGCACCGACCGGACGTCGCGGATCTTCGGCACCGCGCCGTTCATGGCGCCTGAGTCACTCGCCCGCGGCGAGTACACGCCGGCCACCGACCGCTACACGCTCGGCGCGACGGTCTACTACGCGGTGACCGGCGAGGCACCGGTCGCCGGGGACGTCGACGGCATGACCCAGCGGCTCGCCGCCGGGCTCGGCCCGGGCCACGACCGGGAGATCCGCGGCATCGTCGCGATGCTCGCGATCCAGCCCGGCGCGCGGCCCGCCTCCGCCGCCGGCTGGGTCCGCGCGCTACGGTCGGCGCCGCTGCAGACCACGGCCGGTCCGGGCCTCTCGGCCCTGCCACCGACCACCGGCCCCGGGCACGCGTCACCGCCCACCATGGTTCCGGGGGGTCCGGGGTACACGCCCCCGCCGCGACCCACGTCCGGCGGCGGGTTCGCGCCGGTCGGGCCGTCCGGCGGCGCGGCGGCGGGCTACCCGCTGCCACCCGGTTCGTTCGCCGGCGCGCCGGCGTCGCCGCGGCCGGTCGACTACCCGATGCCGCCGACGGCACCACCCGGCGGGCACCTGGGCGCCGGGCAGCCGAAGCGCAGCACCGGCAAGGCCCTGCTGGTGACCCTGGGTGTGGTGCTGGCGCTCGTCGCCGGCTGCTGCTTCTCCCTGTACAAGTTCGGCTCGTCGCTCGACGACACCGGCGGCGGCACCGGCGGCCCTGGCGCGGGCCGGCCCGGCGCCACCCGCTCGTTCGACAAGAGCCGGCCACCGCCGCCGGTGACGGAGCTGCGCTCGGCGCTGGTGTCGGTCGGAGACATCGCCGCGGTCATGAGCGCCTCGCCGAGCACGGTCGAGTCCCGCACCGAGAACTCCTACCTGCGGGGCGGACTGGCCAAGCTGGAGCTGTGCGCCGGCGGCGCGGTCGCCGGCGACGCCATCGCCGGCACGGAGACCAACAACTTCAAGGTGACCGGAGCCCAGGGGTACCCGTTCGTGGGCTCGGCGGTGGCGGGCTTCTACAGCGACGAGGCGAAGGTCTTCTTCACCACGCTGCGCACCACGGCGGCCCGCTGCGGATGGTCGGAGCTGCAGACCGCGAAGCTCGGCGAGGAGAGCCTCGGCATCTTCTCCGACAACGGCGACAGCGACAAGGTCGCGATCGTCTTCGTCCGCAGCGGTCAGGTCGTCGTCGAGGTGGCGGTCACCGGGGCCTACTTCCTGGCCGGCACCCGCGGCAGCTACCAGTCCGACGCGATCCAGCTCGCCACGGCGATGGCCAAGCGGCTGCCGAAGGCGGGCCCGTGACCGTGCCGGCGCTGCTGATCGGTGCCCCCGACGGGGAACGCCGGATCGGCCCGGAGGAGCAGGTGCTGCGCATCGGCCGGGACCCGCTGTGCCGAATCGTGATCGAGGACCCGCGGGTGTCCCGGGAGCACGTCGAGGTGCGGTGGCGGGCCGGTGGCTGGCGGCTGCGCGACCTGGGCAGCCGCAACGGCACCTTCACCGCGGGCGTGCGGGTGGACGAGCTCGACCTCACGCGGCCGTGCCAGGTACGGCTGGGCGGCGTCGACGGGCCCACCCTCACCCTGCGCCCAGAGCACCCGGAGCACCCGGAGCACCCAGAGCACCCAGAGAACCCGAAGCACGCGGCGCCGCCGGTCACCGTGGCGGCGGCACCGGACGCGTCCGGGCCACGGTTCGAGGCGGGCCGGGTGCCGTCGGCGACCTACCGCGCGGCGGACCGCACCCGGATCGGGCGCGCCCCGGACAACGACATCGTCCTGGCCGACCTGCAGGTGTCGCGGTACCACGCGGACCTGGTGCGCACCGGCGGCGGGCTGCGGCTCGTCGACCTCGGCACCCGCAACGGCACGTTCGTCAACGGCCGCCGGGTCAGCGAGGCCGACCTGCGCCCCGGCGACCTGCTGTCGTTCGGGCGGCACCAGCTGGTCGTGGACGGCTGGCAGCTGCGCGAGTACGTCGACACCGGCCGGGTCTCGCTGCGGGTGCAGGGCCTGGGCGTGACGGTCGCCGGCGGGAAGCGGCTGCTCGACGGCGTCGGCTTCGAGCTCGGCGAGTGCCGCCTGCTCGCCGTCGTCGGGCCGAGCGGGGCCGGCAAGTCGACGCTGCTGGGCGCGTTGACCGGGTACCGCCCGGCGAACGAGGGCGCGGTCGTGTACCAGGGCCAGGACCTGTATGCCGAGTACGACGACCTGCGCCAGCGGATCGGCCTGGTGCCGCAGGACGACATCCTGCACGCCGCGCTGAGTGTGCGCCGGGCGCTGCGGTACGCCGCGGCGCTGCGCTTCGGCTCGGATGTCACGGCGGCCGAGCGGGAGCAGCGCATCGACGAGGTGCTCGGCCAGCTCGGCCTGACCGGCCACGCCGACCAGCGCATCGACACCCTGTCCGGCGGGCAGCGCAAGCGCACCTCGGTGGCGCTGGAGCTGCTCACCGAGCCGTCGCTGCTGTTCCTCGACGAGCCGACCTCCGGGCTGGACCCGTCGCTGGACCGGGACGTGATGCTGAGCCTGCGCGGCCTCGCCGACCGGGGCCGCACGGTCGTCGTGGTCACGCACAGCCCGCTGCACCTCAACGTCTGCGACCGGGTGCTGGTGCTCGGCCGCGGCGGCAAGGTCGCGTACTTCGGGCCGCCCGGCGACCTGCTGGCGTTCTTCGGCGCCGAGGAGTACGCCGACGTGTTCAAGCAGGTGTACGACGACCCGGACGGCTGGGCCGCACGGTACGCCGCCATGGCCACGCCGCCGCCCCCGGTGAGCACCGGCGCGACCCCGGGCGGGGTGCCGGCGCCGGCCGAGCCGCCGCCGCCCCGGCAGGGCTGGTGGCGGCAGCTGACGATCCTGACCCGGCGGATGGCCGCCGTGACCCTGGCCGACCGGATGTACGCGGCCCTGCTGCTCGGGCTGCCGCTGGGCCTGGCCGCGCTGCTGTACGTGATCCCCGGCGACGACGGCTTCGCCCGGCCGGGCAACCCGCTGGGGCGCAGCACGGAGGCGGCGCAGCTGACCGTCGTGCTCATCATCGGGGCGGTGTTCTTCGGCCTCGCCGGCGGCGTCCGGGAGCTGGTCCGGGAGCGCCCCGTCTACCGGCGGGAACGCGCCGTCGGGCTGGCGCCGGGGGCGTACCTGGGCTCGAAGCTGCTCGGGTTCGCCGCGGTGAACGGGGTACAGGCGGCGCTGTTCGTGCTCGTGGGCCTGGCCGGGCGGCCGGGGGCGCAGGAGGCGCTGGCGCTGCGCTGGCCGCTGCTGGAGCTGATCGCGGTCGTCTGGCTGACCGCGCTGGTCTCGACCGTGACCGGGCTGCTGGTCAGCGCCTACGTCTCGACCGGCGAGCAGACGATGCCGGTCCTCGTCGGGCTGGTGATGGCGCAGCTGGTGCTGTGCGGCGGCCTGTTCGCGGTGGTCGGCCGCGCCGGCGTCGAGCAGCTGTCGTGGCTGGCCCCGGCCCGGTGGGGGTACGCCGCGGCGGCGGCCACCGTCGACCTGCGCGCGCTGGCGGTGGATCCGAGCGCGGACGCGTTGTGGCGGCACACCGCCGCCGCGTGGTGGTGGGCGATGGGCGTCCTCGCCCTGCAAGGGGTGCTCGTCACCGGCGCCGGCAGGTGGGCGATGCGCCGGCACGAGCCGGGCCGTTGAACGCCCGGAGACTGGAGGCACCGGTGCCACGCAAATCGGAGGACCCGCAGCAGGCCGCGCTGCGCGAGGGCTGGAGCAGCGCCTGCCGCCTGTACGGCTACCTGCACGGCGGCGGAGATCTGATCGCGCTGCCGCCGGGTGCGGTCCGGCTCAACCCGGACGAGGTGGCCTACGGCGACGCCCTGCTCGGCTACGCCCGCTTCTACGGCACCACGGTGACGTACCAGCAGAGCAGCACGATGCTGCTGGGCTCGGCGACGTTCGTGGCCGCCGGGCTGGCGGCGAACGCGATCGGCAACGCCGCGGCGCGCAACCGCGCGCAGGCGCAGGCCGCGCACCAGTGGCGCGACCACGCGACGGTCCGCACGCTGCTCACCAGCCAGCGCCTGCTCTGCGACTACCGCGGCCGGTGGCTGAGCTTCTGGCACTCCGGGATCGTGGAGCTGCAGGGCGACGCGGCGCAGTGGCTGTTCGTGCTGCGCTACGAGGTCGGCGACCCGGTGATGCTGCACGGCCCGGCGGCGCCGTGGTTCGCGGTGAGCATCGCCCGGCTGGTGTACGGCCCGGGCGGGCTGCACTTGCCGGCGCTCGCCCCGCTGGCCCGGGCGGTCGCCGAGGTGACGGCCCACGAGCAGCGGATGCTCGGCGGCCCGCCAGACCCCCAGGCGCTACCTCCCGCGTAGCTGTGCGCCGTCCTCACCCGCCGAACGCCGCGGCGGGGGTGAAACAAGGGGTGGTCCGCGGCGCCCGGACCGCCACGAGCGCGGCGTTCGGCGCCCCGCCGCCCTAGCATCGACTCGTTGCCTCCACTCGACCGGCTCCGGCTGCCCCGCGCGGCGGGACCGACGTGCTCAAGAAGAGTGCCGATGATGCAGGGACGCTTAGCGGCTTGGCTGGTACGGCTCAGCCCGCCGCCACTGTCGGCAGGGATCGCGGTCGGCGCCGGGTTCATCGTCGTGGAGACCCTGCTGGTCTACCCGCTGCGGCACGCCGCTCCCCGAGAGGCCCTGGCCCTCGTCTACCTGCTCGGCGTGCTCGTCGTCGCCACGGTGTGGGGCCTGTGGCTGGGTGTGGTGACGTCGATCGTGAGCGCGCTCGCGTTCGACTACTTCCACACCCCGCCGGTCAGGCTCTTCAGCGTGGAGGACTGGCGGGACTGGCTCGAGCTCTCGGTGTACCTCATGGTCGCCGTGGTCGGCGGTTCGGTGGCGCAGCTCGCCCGCGCCCGTGCGCTCGAGGCCGTCGAACGGCGCCGGGAGACCGACGTGGTCGCCGAGCTGACCCGGCTCATCCTCGGCGCCGACGATGTGCGGGCGGTACTTCCCGAGGCCTCGGACCGGCTCGCGCAGGCGATGCAGGTGCCGTACGCGACGATCGACCTCGACGAGGAGCCGCCGCGCGACGGCCGGGTCCAGCTGCCGCTGCGCCCCGGCGCGCTGGTCGTGCCCGCGGATCTGCCGGACCGTGTCATGGAGCGGCTGCGGGACGGGGTGGTGCCCGGTCTGGCGACAGCGCTGCGGGCCGGCTGTGCGCTGCAGGCGGGCCGGGCACAGGTGGAGGAGTTCCTCACGCAGCAGGAGGCGCTGCGGCGGGTGGCGGTGCTCGTCGCCCGCGGCGTCGCCCCCACCGAGCTCGTCGCCGCGGTCGCCGCCGAGACGGCCGAGTTGTTCGCCGCGGACGCCACGCGGGTGCTGCGCCGGGACGGGCCCGGCACGGTGACCGTCGTCGCCGAGTACGGCAAGTCAGCGGCCGAGCCGATGCTCGGCAGGCGGCTCGACCCGTCCGGCGGCGTCACGGGGATGGTGCTGCGCGACTCCCGTCCGGCCCGCATGGGTTCCTGCACCGGCAGCCACGGCCCGCTCGCCGACCTCGCCCGCGCCGAGGGCTTCGACGCCTCCGCCGGCGCGCCGATCGTCGTCGACGGCCGGGTATGGGGCGTCCTGCTCGCCCTGTGGGGGCCGACCGGCCCACCGCCACCCGGCACCGAGCACGACCTGGCCCAGTTCACCGAGCTCGTCGCGACCGCGATCGCCAACAGTGAAAGCCGTGCGGAGCTCACCGCGTCACGTGCCCGGCTCGTATTCGCCGCCGACGAGGCCCGCCGCGGCATCGAACGCGACCTCCACGACACCGTGCAGCAGCGGCTCATCTCGCTCGCGCTCGAGATGCGCACCGCCGAGGCGCTGGTCCCCCAGGAGCTCGGCGAGCTACGGTCCCGGCTGTCGGACACCGCCACGGGGCTGACCGGCGTCCTGGAGCATCTCCAGCAGATCGTCCGCGGCATCCATCCGGCGATCCTCTCGCAGGGCGGGCTGGGCTCCGCGATCAAGGCCCTCGCCCGCCGCTGCCCGGTCCCGGTGGCGGTCCGCACCGGACCGAAGCGCCGCCTGCCCGGCTACGTCGAGGTCGCCGCCTACTATGTGGTCTCCGAAGCGCTCGCCACCTCCGCCGGGCACGCCGACGTCTCGGCGATCGACGTGGACCTCGACATCGTCGCGGACGTCTCAGCGCCGGACGACTCGGCGCCGGGCGAGGTCCTCACCGTGACCGTCCACCACGACGGCCTCGACGGCGGCGATCCGCGTCAGGGCCTGGCCGGCGTGCGCGACCGAGTCGAGGCACTCGGCGGCACGCTGACACTGACCAGCTCGGCCGGCCACGGCACGTCCCTCAGCGTGAAACTGCCCGTGAACGGCCACGACCAGCAGGCCACGGCGGCCGGCCGGCCGTTCGGCGGCACGTGACGCGACTGGGCGCCCGCCCTGAGCGCGCTGGGGCGCCTGATCACAGCATTACGCGTCTGCCCGTTTCCGTCGGATGGCGGATGTCAGCGACGCCGCCCACACCGGCACGTAGGCCGGGGGAAACTGCAGGCCCCGGTGGTGCCACCGGCCGGTCGACCACGACGTCGTCGACATCGACGTGAAGCTGCCACCGCCCGACGAGTTGGTGTGCCAGCCGCCGGCCGTGTACCCCAGCGTCGTGAGCGGGCGGAGATGGGTCGCCGGTGGTGGGCCCTGCAACACCGTCTCCTGCCAGTTCTCCGTGGTGTCGGTGTGCGTGGTCGGGCCGTATCCCCACGAGGTCGACACGCTGTGGGTGACGCGCTCGCGGACGAGCGTGTAGGACTGGTAGACGCCCAGCGTGAACGCCAGCACCACCGCCCACAGTGGCCAGACCACGAGGCCGACGAGCACGCCGAGCCAGCCGTCGACCAGGCCGGTGAGCCGGTCGGGGACCCAGAACACCACGAGCGCGAGCGCCTGACCGACATATCGGCCGGCGATCGCGAGCACCAGCCACAGCGCGATCAGGGCACGCCAGGGAACCTTGCCGTACCACAGTGCCCGCGCGGCGAGCATCGCCACCGCCAGCGCCAGCAGCACGACGTGGAACCGCAGCGGGGCCCGGCCGTAGTACACCGCGCCGCCGCTCAGGATCAGGCCGGTCGCGAGCCGGCCGAGCCGCACCCGCCATTCGACGCCGGTGAACGCCGAGCGCAGCAGCCACCAGGCGAGCAGCGCACCGCCGAGCACGAGCGCCGGGCGGGCCGCGGAACGCCCTTCGAACTGCTCGTGCAGTGTCCAGAACAGCGCGATCGTCGCCGTGAGCCCGGCAAGTTGTGCGAGAAATCCCCGTGCCCCCATGCATTGATTGTCGTCGAAAATGGCGGGCATGACCACGGCGATTCCGGGTGTCCGGTTCGGCGCGGAAACCGCCGGCTCAGAACGTCGTCGCGCAATCGTTGCCAGACCGGGTCGGGTTGTGACGACACGGGACCGGGGATCGGACCGTCACTCAGGCAGACGGCAATCGGTGCACGTGCCGAACAGCTCGAGCGTGTGGTTGACCTCGGAGTAGCCGTGTGCCCGGGCGATCTGCCGTGCCCAGGCCTCCACGCCCGGGCCGGTGACCTCGACCGTGCGGGCACAGTGCCGGCAGATCAGGTGGTGATGGTGCCGTTCCTCGCGGCACCGCCGGAACCGCTGCTCCCCGCCGTCGACCCGGACCGTGTCGACCTCTCCGGCGTCGGCGAGGGCCTGCACGGTTCGGTAGACGGTCGTCAACCCGATCGGCGATCCCCGCTCCCGCAGCCGGGCGTGGACCTGCCGGGCACTGATGAACTCGGCGGTCTCCGCGAGCAGCTCCAGCACCGCACGGCGCTGGCGGGTGCGGTGCTGGCGACCGGCGGCGGGCCATCCCACGTGGCGCCGCTCCGCTCCGTGCGACGCCGAGGAGGGGCTCATGTGTCATCACCGCGGTGCCGCATTCCGGTGGTCATCGGCCCGCCGTTTCCGATGGCAGCAGCCTGCCGGCCGGGTCGGGTTCCGGCCGGGCCCGGCGCAGCCGCGTCCGGGCCAGCAGGCCGTGCCGTGGTGCGAGCAGCCAGCAGCCGATGAACGCGCCGGTCAGCACGAGCACGATCAGCCCGCCCGCGGCGAGGTCGAGGTGGTACGACAGGTACAGGCCGCACACGGCGCCGAGCGAGCCGATGAGCGGCGCGACGAGCATCATGGTGCCGAGCCGGTCGGTGAGCAGCCTGGCGCAGGCGGCCGGGGTGACGAGCAGCGCGAGGACGAGGATGTTGCCGACGGCCTGCAGGGAGATGACGATGGCGAGGGCGACCATCGCGTACAGGGCGACGTCCAGCGCGGCGACCGGCAGCCCGTTGGCGCGGGCGGTCTCCCGGTCGAGGCTCACGGTGACCAGCCGGCTGTGCAGGATCGCGGCCGCGGCGAGCAGCGCCGTACCGGTGCCGGCGACGGTCAGCACGTCGCGGTCGCCGATGCCGAGGATCTGCCCGAACAGGAACGACTCCAGCGAGCCGCTGTAGCCGGGGGCGCTGCTGAGCACGACGATCCCGAGCCCGAACGCGGCGGCGAAGAACACACCGATGACGGTGTCCTCCTTGAGCCTGCGGTTCTGGGCGACGGCGGCGATCGCGAGCGCGGTGGCCAGGCCCGCGGCGGCGCCGCCGATGACGAGGTCGGCCTTGAGCACGAAGGCGACGGCGATGCCGGGGAAGACGGCGTGGGAGACGGCGTCGCCGATGAAGGCCATGCCGCGCAGCACGACGTGGCTGCCGACGACGCCGCACACGATGCCGGACATGGCGGCCACGAGCAGGGCGCGTTGCATGAACGCGTGGTCCCACGGTTCGGCGATGAGGTCGAGGAAGGTCATGAGGTCGCCCCGGTGACGCCGAACGCCCGCAGCCATACGGCCGGGTCGCGCAGCTCGTCGGGGGCCGCGTCGGCGATGACGGTGCGGTTGAGCAGGCAGATGCGGTCGCAGAGCCGGTTGGCGGCGGTGTGGTCGTGGGTGGTGACCAGCAGCGCGGTGCCGTCGACGGCGAGGCGGCGCAGCAGGTCGGTGAGCAGGGTCTGGGTCGGCTGGTCGAGGCCGGTGAAGGGCTCGTCGAGCAGCAGCAGCGCCGGCCGCAGGACCAGGGCCCGGGCGACGAGGACCCGTTGCCGCTGCCCGCCGGACAGTTCGCCGACGGGCCGGTGCCGCAGCCCGGCCATGCCGACCCGTTCCAGGGCGGCGAGCGCGGCGGTGGTGTGGTCGCGGGGTGGGCGGCCCAGCCACCGGGTGCGGTGGGTGAGCCCGGTCCGGACGGCGTGCTCGACGGTGATCGGGAAGTCCCAGGCGAACTCGTGGCGTTGCGGGACGTAGCCGATGCTGCCGCGGGCACGGCCGGCCGGCTGCCCGGCGACGCTGACCGTGCCGGCATGCCGGTCGAGCAGGCCGAGGACCACCCGCAGCAGGGTGGTCTTCCCGGCGCCGTTGGGTCCGATCAGCCCGACGATCTCGCCGGCGTGCACGGCCAGGTCGACGTCGGCGAGCACCTCCCGCCCGGCGAGCCGGGCCCCCACACCGCGGACTTGCAAGGTCGCGGCGCTCACCGCTCGGCCCTGCGGTTCCGGCGCCGCACCAGTACGACGGCCAGCGGCACCGACACGATGAGCAGCACTCCGGCGCCGGTGGCCGGCCACAACCATGCGCGGCCCGCCGTCGCGTCGCCGGCCACCGCGACCGCCTCGGGCGCTGCCGGGCCGGTGCCGCCGCCCGGCGCGGGTGAGGACGCCGCGGGGAACGCCGTGGCCGGGTCGCCGGCGCCGACGTAGACCCGCAGGGTGCCGCGTCCGCTGTGCGGCTCCCCGGCCGCGCCGGTGGCGGTCATCTCCAGGTCGATGCGGTACGCGCCCGGGGCAGTGAACACCCAGTTGCCGTGCACGTGCGTGTTGACCTCGACACCGCTGTCCTGGGGCAGCGGTCTGCCGCTGTCGAAGACGACCTGCGGGGCGCCGAAGTTGCCGTTGAGGAACAGCGCGAACCTGCCGGGGCCGCTGACCTGATGGACCCGCCAGGTCACCTCCCGCTGGATCGTCGTGGCGACGGTCGGGTCCTGTGTGTTCCAGCCGAGCCAGACCGCGTCCGGGCGCTGCACCTGCGGCAGGATCCACACGTCGCTGCCGGCGGCGCCGAGGAACGCGAACTGCGCCGTTGCCGGGACCTGCGCGCGGGTGGCGTCGACGGCGTGGACGACGACCTCGTCGAGGGCCCGCCAGGCCGGCGGGCGCACGGTGTCGTCGCGGACCTGGACGCGCCAGCCGCCGTCGACGAGGCGCGGTCCGAGGTCGGCGTGGCCCGCGGCGAGGACGACCGGCGCCGGCGCCGCCCGTGCCGGCAGCCCCGGCAGCGCGGGCGACACCGCCAGCACGGCGGCGGCCATCACGGACCACCGAGGCAGGTGGCCAGTTCGTCGGCGTTGTGCCGCATCATCACCAGGTAGGTTCCTGCCTGGTCGTCGAACGCGTCGCCGTAGAGCTTGCATATGCGGATGTCCTGATCCTTCGCGATCTGGGTGAGCACGCTCGCCCGTCTGGAGAGGTTGGGTTCCATGAACACCGCCGGCACCCGCAGGTTGGCGATGGTCTCGGTGAGCTTGCGGACCTGCGCGGCGCTGGGTTCCTGCGCCGGGTTCGGCACGACGAACCCGGCGACGGTCAGCCCGTACGCCCGGGCGAGGTAGCCGAACCCGTCATGGGTGGTGACCAGTTGCCGGCGGTCGGCGGGGATCGTCGCGATCCTGGCCCGCACGTCGTGGTCGAGCCGGTCGAGCTCGGTGAGGTAGCCGGCGGTCCGGCGCCGGTAGCCGTCCGCGCCGGCCGGGTCGCGGGTGACGAGGGTGTCGCGGATGATCTGCACGTACGCCTTGGCGTTGGCCACGTTCTGCCACAGGTGCGGGTCGATCTCGCCGTGGACGTGCTTGCCGAGGACCGCCTGCGGCAGCTGGTGGATGCTCTGACCGGCCCGGCCGAGAAAGGCGAACCGCGGGTCGTCCGGCACGGTGTCCAGGGCGCGGTTGGGCACGTCGATGACCACGTCGGCGGCGGGCACGGCCCGCTGCGTGCCGGGCGTGTCCGCGTCGGTCCAGGCGTACATGTCGCCGCGGTCGAGGTCCACAGCAACATCGGTGTGGCCACGGTCCAGCACGGTGGCCCCGCCCGCCACGGTGTGCGGGTCCACACCGACAGCGAACGTGAACGTGCCCGCCGCCACCGGCTGTACGACGCCGTCCGGGTTGGACAGGGCCGCGGACAGCGTCAGCCGGTAGCTCCCCGGTGTGCTGAACGCCCAGTTGACGTGGGTGTGCGCGTCAGGGGGCAACACCACGGTGTCGGCCGGGGACAGCCCGTCTGCGGAGTCGACGTAGACCTCCGGCTGGCCCAGCGCGTGCGTCAGGTACACCGCCAGCCGCCCTGGCCCGTCGAGCTGTGTCGCGGTCAGCCTGACCTCCGACGCGCGGGACGCGCCGCGGGCGGCGCCGCTGCCCCGCACCGCGAGCCCGACCCACGGCACGTCCAGGGCGATGTTCTCCACAAGGGGGATCACCTGCGCGCCGTACGCCTCCGCGGACTCGGCGAGGGACACGTTGGGCGCGTCCTTCGGCGCGTTCGCGTCGATCGCCTTGATGAGCGCGTGTTCCTCCAGCAGCAGATGGTTGGTGAACGTCACGTCCGCCTTCGCGATCGTCTTCGCGTCGCTGGGGGTCGGCTCGTAGGAGTGCGGGTCACCGCCGGGCGGCACGACCGAGTCGACGGTGACCCGGTCCCCGCCGACGGCACGCACCAGGTCGGCGAGGATCTCGGTGGTCGCGACCACCCTGACGGCGGCGTCGCCGGACGGGGCGGCACCGCAGCCGGCGACCGTGGCCAGGGCGATCAGCGTGCGGAGAACGCGCCGGCCGTTCACGCCGTCCTCCGGCGCCGGTACGTCAGGGCGACCAGCACCGCGCCGGCGCCGACCATGACCACTCCGGCGCCGATCAGCGGCGACAGCGCCGTCCCGGTGCGGGGCAGCCGGCCGTCCGCGGCGGCGCAGCCGGTGCTCGTCGTGCGGGGCAGCAGCGTCTTCGGGTCGATGCCGCCGACCGCGAACGTCACCACGGAGGTCGCGGTCGCGCCGCCGAGGGTGTGGCTGAACGTCAACCGGTACGCGCCGGGCCTGGTGAACGCCCAGTTGCCGTGCGCGTGGGTGCCCAGCGGCACGGCGAGGCTGTCCGGCAGGCCGTCCTTGCTGTTGAAGACGACCTTCGGCTGGCCGAACGCGTCGTACTCGAACACCGCGACCGTGCCGGGACCGTCGACGCCGGTGAGCTTCCAGGTGACCGGACCGCCGGTCTGACCGGCTTCCTCGGTGTTCCAGCCGAGCCACGGCACGCCCGCCTTCTGGGTCTGCGGCACCTGCCACACGGTGGCGCCCTGCCCGCCGAGGAAGTCGAACGGTCCGGCCGGTACCGTCGCCGTCGCTGCGGCACCGAGCTGGAACACCACGTCCGACGGGGCACGCCAGACCGGTGCGCCGCCGCCGGTGCCGTCCTTGATCCTGGTGACGGGTCGGCCGCTCTCCAGCCGGACGGCGACGTCGGCGTGTCCCGAGGAGATGACGACGCCGCCGGTACGGGAGGTCGGCGCGCACGACGCAGGACGTGGCGCGGTCGTACTGGTCGCCGGGAGTGTCGTCGCCTCCGGCGAGACAGTGCGGGAGGGCGCCGGACTGGAGACCGGCGAGGAGCTGGGTGCGGCGGACGGCGATCCGCCGGTGACCTGGTGGGCGACGGCCGCGGCGGCCGACGGCGTGAAGTCGGTGCTGTACCTGGGGACGAACCGGGCCGACAGCTGATGCCCGCCGGCGGCAAGGCCGGTGACGGTGAAGGTGGCGGCGCCCGCCGTGACCGGCTCGTGGCCCAGGACGGTGTCGCCGTCGAGAAACTCCACCCAGCCGTCCGCGCCGGCTGGTTCGACCGTCGCGGCGAGGATGACCGGTTCGCCTGCCGTCGAGACGGCCGTCGGCGGTGTGAGGCTGGTGGACGTCGGTGCGGCCGGGATGTCGGCCGCCGAGGTGCCGCCGACGAACCAGGCGAGCTCGACCGGGCCTGAGCTGATCGTCCGGCCGTCCGGGTGCGCCGCGGTGACTTCGAACGTGAGCACGTACCGGCCGAGGGCGGTGAACACCCAGTTCGCGTGCGCGTGCGTCATCACCGGCCACGAGCCGCTGGTGTACGCCGGGTCCGCCGAGCTGAAGTAGCGCAACGGCTCCCCCACCGGGCCTGACGCGAACACCTCGACCCGCCCTGGCCCGCGTACGTCGCGCAGGTGGAACCGCACGGAGTCACCGGCGATCGCGCCCGGCTCGATGCCCTCGGTGGACCAGCCCGGCCACACCAGGGCGTAGTCCTGGATCTCCGGCGCCATCCACATCGGGTCGCCCGCGGCGCCGAGGAACGCGTAGTCCGGCAGGTCCGGCACCGCCAGCCTCGAGGTGTCGGTGTCGAACAGCTGCACCAGCACGTCGGCCGGGTCGGCGAAGGTCGCCTCGGCGCCGTTGCCGATGCGGGTGCGCACGTCGAGCCGGCCGTCGGCGTCGTCCACGAACAACAGGTCGGTGTGCACGTCGTTGAGCACGGTCCGCTGACGGCTGGGCGGCGCCGGCGCACCGGGGGCGGCGCTCACCGGTGCCGCCGCCGGGCCCAGCATCGCGACCAGCACCCCGGCAGCGGCGAGCACCGCACCCGACATTGAAACGAGTTTCACTTTCAATAACCGTTCTATCCAGAGGGCCCGGTGGAGGAAGCCGGTCCGCCCGGCCGGTGCGGCCGGGCGGACCGGTCGGGGTCAGCCCACCTGGAACGTGTAGGTGACGTTGCCCGACGTCGCGCCGGCGCCGTTCTGGGCGGTCGCCTTGAACGTGAGCGTGTAGGTGCCGAGCTGGGAGAACGCCCAGTTGCCGTGGGCGTGCGTGCCGGCGGCGACGCCACCCGACCACACCGGCACCGGGCAGCCGGCGGCGGCGTTCGTGTTGAGCCGGAACGTCGGCGTCGCCGGGAACCCGGCGGTCGTGTACACCGCGAACCGCCCGCCGGCCGGGGCGGTCCAGCTCACCAGCTCCAGCTTCACCGGGCCCTGCGCGGCCGGCACGTCCTCGGCGTTCCAGCCGGCGTACAGCAGGTTCGCGTTCTGGGTCTGCGGCGCCACGTACACCGTGGAACCGGCCGTGCCGAGGCACGACCAGGCGGCGCCGGACGGCACGGTGATCGCCGACGACGAGAGCAGCCGCAGCGTCGTGCCGGACGGGGACAGGTCGTCGTTGACCGGGCTGTACGTCTTGATGTCGAGGCTCAGGGCGCCGTTGACGTAGTCGATGTCAAGCCCGTCGATGTGCCCGGACTGGATGGTGGCGGCGGCCGCGGGCGCGGCGGCCACGCCCAGCAGCACCACGGCGGCGGTCAGCACGGCTGCGGACCGGCGGAACAGTCTCATGGGTTTCCTTCTCGATGGATGAACGGGGGTCACGCGCAGACGACGAACTTCAGCCACACCGCGCCGGAGGTGACCGTCGCGCCCGTGGACGCGAGCCGCGCGGTGACGTCGACCTTGATCCGGTAGGTGCCTGGCCGCTCGAACGCCCAGTTGTAGTGCGCATGGGTCGCCACCGGCAGCGTCACGATGTCGGGCAGGCCGTTCTCGCTGTCCACCGCGACCAGCGGCGCGCCGGCCGGGTCGGTGGCGAACAGGCTGAACCCGTCCGGGCCGAGCACCTGCCGGAACCGGATCCGGACGCTGTCACCGGCGAACACGCCCGCTTCCAGTTCCTCCGTGGCGAGTCCCGCCCACAGCAGCGCCGGGTCCTGCACCTCGGGCAGCACGTAGACGGTCGAGCCCGGCGAGCCCAGGAACGCGTAGGCCGGGTCCGCCGGCACCGTGACCGCGGCCCGCGACGGCACCTTGAACACCACGGACGCCGGGTCACGCTCGACATCCGGATCGACCGTCTCGTCATGCACCGACAGCTCGAACGCACCGCCCTCGAAGGCCACGTCGACGGCGTCGACATGACCCTGCGACAGCACCACTCCGGACGCCTGCGCCGGGGTGCCGGCGGCCAGCACCGCGACCGTCAACGCCGTGGTGGCAGCACCCAGCAACGGGATACGAACCCGCATACCAATCCTCCTCAGTCTCCCGCCAGGGGCGGGCTATCCGTAACGATAATCATTTTCAATAAGACGTCAAGCCCCCACCGCGCTCCCGGGAGATCGTCTTGACCGATGGCGAGTGTCCACACAGGACACGGCCGGCGCAGGCGAACGCGGACTCGGCCGGCTACGTCGGCCGAGCCAGGGGGACCGTGCTCCCCGGCCATCGGCCGGTGCACGTCGTCGACGAACGCCTGGACGACCAGGACGAGAGCGCGCGGCACATCCGGCGAGTTCTACCGCGCCCTGCGGGTCCTCGACGGCGACAAGCTCTTCGTCCGCGTGGTGTTCTGACGTGACCCGCCTTGACGGTGGGTCTCCCACCGTCCCGGTACGCTGCCCGCGTGGCGAATCCGCTGGTCCGACGGCGGATGCTCGTGCATCCGACCTACCGGACGTTCGTCCTGCATGCCCGGCGCGACGCTGAAGAGGAGTACCTCTTCCGCCTGTGGCGGATCGCAGACTCGCCGCCGTTGGCGGACGACGACGAGTAGACCGGGCGTTTTTGTCATGCCAGAAGGCCGGTATCGCGACCGACCGTCAACTTTGCGGCTCCAACAGCTCAGTTCTCAAAATTGTGCGGCACGTCAGCCGGTTCCGGCCGCTGCGGATCACCGGCTGGATTCGATGAGGGCGAACGAGACGCTGCGCACCGCGGCGCGGGCGGCGGCCAGGGCGGCGCGCAGTGTGCCCTCGTCCCGCTCTGCCGACAGGGCCACCGCGGCCAGGGCGGCGCACTCGGTCAGGCACAGCACGCTGTCGTAGCCGGGGTCGGCCGGATCCGCGACGGCCGCGGTTCGCATGGCGTCGGCGAGGGCCTCGAGCTGCCGAGCGGCCACAGCGAGCGGCGGCGCCGGGGTGGTGGCCGGCGTCAGCACATCGCCACCAGGATGCGGCGGTCGCCGGTGTACGGCTGGCGGCCGTGCGCCATCAGCATGTTGTTGATCATCAGTACGTCGCCTTCCTGCCACGGGACGGCGAGGCTGACCTCGTCGTAGACGGAGCGGATCGTGGTCAGGTCGTCGTCGGGGATCGGTGTCCCGTCGGCCAGGTACGCGTGGCGGGGCAGGTCCTGCTCGCCGTACGCCTCCAGCAGCGCCTCCCGGACCTCGGGCTCCAAGGCGGCGACGTGGAACAGGTTGGCCTGGTTGAACCACACGGTTTCGCCGGTCACCGGTTCGGTCCGGTACGACGGCCGCACGTGCCGGGTGCGCAGGCCGTCGCCGGTCCACTCGCAGTCCTGGTCGTGTTCGGCGCAGTACCGTTCGACCTGCGTCCGGTCGGTCGTCTGGAACGCCTCCGGCCAGTCCAGGCCGAGGTCCTCGCGGAACGTGCGAGCGTAGCGGACACCGCCGGCGAAGCGTTCCCGCAGCGGCTCGGGCAGCAGCTGGAACACCCGCCGGCTGTCCGCGATCGGGGTCGCCCCGCCGGAGCCCGGCGCGATCTGGCAGAAGAAGGACACCAGGCCGGGCCAGCGATCGGAGTACGAGTTCTCGTTGTGCATGGGGATGGCCTGGTCCGACGGATACTCCGTGGAGGTGTAGACGTGGCCGCCGACGTCGCTGCGCGGGGTGGAGCGTTCGGTGTAGGACAGCAGCTCACCGCCGACGCACCGCACGACCTCGTGGAAGACGGCGACGTCCACCGGCAGGCCGCGCAGCAGCACGGCGCCGTGGGTGCGGAGCCGGGCGCGCAGCCCGTCGCGGTGCCGTGTCACCCAGGCGAGCGGCTCCTCGGCGGTGCCTGCCGCGACGTCGTGGACGAGCACGGCGGTGTGGGCGTTGTGCAGCAGACCGGCAGCGGTGTCGGCGCTCATGTCCGTTTCCTCTCCTCTGCGAGGTAGTGCTCGACGATGGGCAGCTCCGGGGAGATGATGCCGTCGGGCAGGGCGTCCGGTGCGAAGTATTCGGCGCCGGCCAGCTCAGCGCCGTCGACCGCGAGCGGGAGCGCACCGGGCCGGGCCACGTACGCGGCGGTGACGTTGTGGACCTCGTCGCCGTGCGGGTAGCGGTAGTAGTACTCGGCACCGGAGAAGACGCCGAGCAGCCGGAGGTCCTCGATCTGCAGGCCGGTCTCCTCCCTCGTCTCGCGGATGCCCGCCTCCTCGAAGGACTCCCCGGGCTCCATGAACCCGCCCGGCAACCCCCAGCCGGCGATGTCTGTCCGCCGCACCAGCAGCAGGTGCCCGCGTTCGTCCACGACGATGACGGAGGTGCCGGGCAGGATGAGGGGGCGGGTACCGACGAGGGCGCGCAGTTCGGCGATGTAGCTCATGAGGGGACACTCTCACGCTCGGTCAGCCGCGCGGCGATCGCCTCGGCGTGCCGGTGCACGGCGTGCACCGCGGTGCACACCTGGTCCACCGACGCGCCGTCCAGATGGGAGTACAGGGGCAGCGACAGGCACCGCCCCGCGACGGTCTCCGTGACCGGCAGGCCCCCGCCGGCCACCTGGTACTGCGAGTAGGCCCGCTGCCGATGCAGCGGAGGATCGAAATACTTGCGCGTGGCGATGCCTTCGGCGGCGAGCGCGGCGGCGAGGGGGTCCCGGCCGAGCCCGAAACCGTCGGCGTCCACGAGGACACAGAAGTCCTTGTAGGTGCTCACCGCTCCGGCCGGGACGCGCTGGAAGGTGAGCCCTGGCAGGCCCGCGAGGTTGTCGAGGTACCGGCCGACCAGCGCCCGCCGCCGCGCCAGCCAGCCGTCCACGTGGGGCAGGCCGCTGCGCCCGACCGCGGCGGCCATCTCCGGCATGCGGGCGCTGAGGCCGGCGAAGCGGGCGTCGTAGTCGCCGGGGTTGCCGTAGTTGCGTGCGGTCCGCAGGTGCCGGGCCAGGTCCGGGTCGCCGGTCGCGATCAGCCCGCCCTCCCCCACCGGCAGCGACTTGGTCGGGCTGAGGCTGAACACCTCCGCGACGCCTTTCGTGCCGACCCTGGTGCCGTCGGGGTACCTGGCGCCGAAGCCGTGCGCCGAGTCCAGCACGAGCGGGACACCGGTCCTCGCGGCCGCGGCGGCGAGGGCGTCGGCGGGGCACGGCACACCGAACGTGTGCACGCCGAGGACCGCGGACGCGCCCGCGGTCAGCGCGCCCGTGACGTCACCCACGCCGGTGGTGAGGGTGTCCGGGGCGCAGTCGACGAGGGCGGGTCGCAGTCCGTTCCAGATGACGGCGTGGCCCGAGGCCATGAACGTGAAGCTGGGCACGGCGACGGTGCCGCGCAGCTGCAATGCCTGCAGCACGAGCATCAGGCCGGCGGTGCAGCTGCTCACCGCCACGACGTCGGCGACGCCGAGGTACAGGGCGGCTTCCCGTTCGAATGCGGCGACGTGCACGCCGTTGGTGAGGTCACCGGAGGCGAGGATCGCCCGCAACCGGTCGGCGACCTCGTCATCGGTGTTCAGCGTGGGGCGGGTGATCGGCAGCGGCGTCGAGCGGATCGGCCGCCCGCCGAGGATGGCAGGGGTCATGTCAGTCCTTCCCTTCACGGCGGACCGTCGGCGCATCACGCGGCGGCCAGGATGTCGCGCACGGTCCGCTTGCGCAGCACGTCCATCAGCCCGATCTGCAGGCCGGCCCGGCGGGCGCGGGTGACCAGCCGCGCCGCGGCGATGCTGCTGCCGCCGAGCTCGATGAAGTCGTCGTCGAGGCCAACCTCGGCGGCGCCGGTGACCTCGGCGAACAGTCCCCGCAGCAACTCCGCGGCGGCGGGTTCGCGGTGCTGCTGCGCCGGCGGGCCGGCGGGCCGGTCCGACGGGTCCGCGGGCCGCAACGCCGCCCGGTCCAGTTTGCCGTTCGCGGTCAGGGGCAGCCGCGGCACCGCCTCCAGCCGGGCCGGCACGAGGTACGCCGGCAGGTTCGCCGCCGCGTGGGAGCGGATGGCGGCAAGGTCCAGAGTGCCCGGGTCGCCTCCTGCCGCGGGCACGACGTAGGCGACGAGGCGCGCCCCGCCGGAGCCGCGCTCCACGACCACCGCCGCGGCGCGCACGGCGGCGCAGGTGGTGAGCATCGCCTCGACCTCGCCGGGCTCGACCCGGTAGCCGTTGACCTTTGCCTGGGCGTCGATGCGGCCGAGGTACTCCAGGTCCCCGCCGGGCAGTGCCCGCACGAGGTCGCCGGTGCGGTACATGCGCGAACCCGGCGGGCCGGACGGATCCGGCAGGAAGCGGTCCGCGGTGGCCCCCGGCCGGTGCAGGTAGCCGCGCGCCAGTTGCCCGCCGGCGATGTGCAGCTCACCGCGGACGCCCTCGGCGACCGGTCGCAGCGCCTCGTCCAGGACGTACAGCCGGGTCCCGGCCACGGCACGACCGATCGGGACCTGGTCCGGCACCTCCGAGCCGGGCGCGACGGTGTGCACGCAGCACCCGACGGTCGCCTCGGTCGGCCCGTACTCGTTGACGACGCGCAGCTGCGGCCGGGCCCGGCGGCAGGCGGCGAGGTCGGCGCCGGCGAGTGCCTCACCCCCGACGATCAGGTCGGTGACCGGCCAGCACGGCTGCGCCATTGTCTCCAGCAGCGGCAGGTGCGACGGTGTGACCTTCAGCAGCGTGGCGGTGCCCGGCGGCGGCGCGTCCCCGGCGGCCAGCCGTTGCAGGTCGGTGACCGCGACGGTTCCGCCGGCCAGCAGCGGCCCGAACAAGCTGGTCACCGCCATGTCGAACGACGCCGACGAGTGCAGCAGGGTGCGACCGGCGAGGCCCGGGTAGGCACCCACCGCGTACGCGAGATAGGCGCCGAGGGCACCGTGCTCGATGACGACACCCTTGGGCCGGCCCGTCGAGCCGGACGTGTAGATGACGTAGGCGACGTCACCCGATCGCACGGGACCCGGGGGCGGAGCGCCCGGCGGCGGCGAACCGGCGGGATCCACCCGGTCCACGCCGGGCGGTGCGTCGGCCGGATCGACGGCGACGACGAGCACGGGCCGGGCGTCGTCGAGGATGTGACGCACCCGGGCCGGCGGGTCCTGCGGGGCCACCGGGACGTATCCGGCGCCGGATCGCAGCACCGCCAGCAGGGTGACGACCAGCTCGATGGAGCGGTCCAGGAGCACCGCCACCAGCCGGTCGGGTCCGGCGCCACGGTCGACGAGCAGCCGGGCCAGGCGGTCGGAGCTCTCGTCGAGCTCCCGGTACGTGAGGACGCGCGCGCCGTCGGCCACGGCGACCGCGTCGGGAACGCGGGCGGCCTGGGCCGCGAACAGTTGCGGAACCACTGGTGCGGACATGCGGGTCACCACCTGTCGTACTCGGTGTCGATCAGTTCCAGCGCGGCTGCGGCGACGGGTGCCGAACGCAGCAGATCAGCCCGGCCGGCCGCGAACCTGCGCGTCCGGCCGGTACAGGACGGCTCCTCGTGGTCGGCCGCGTTGAGGGCCGTCGCCGACGCCCACGAACTGGGGCGTCGCAGTTGCCGGGCCGCGGTGAGGTAGCCGAGGTAGGCACGGAACAGGCCGATCAGCTGGTCGCCGAGGTCGGCCGCGATACCGAGCCGGTCGAACGCCACGGCGCAGGTCTGGGCGTACAGGCGCAGAAACCGCGAGGCGAGGGAGTCGAAGTCACCCGGCTCGTCGAGCATCGCCCGCAGCCGCGCCCGTTCCGGCGCGGTCAGGACGGTCATGCCGTCCAGCACACCGGCCGCGTCGCGGCGCAGCGTGCCGACGCTCGGGGCACCGGGGTTGAACAGCACCAGGACCGGGGCTCGTGCCTGGCGGGCGGCGAGCGCGTCGGCCACCGCACCGGCGAACACGCTGCCCGCGCAGTAGCCGATGATCGCGTCGACCGGCGGCGTGCCGTCGTCCGGCAGCCACCACCGCACGTACTCGGACGGTTCCGCGGGCGGCGTCGAAGGCGGGACCGCGTGGCTCACGTCGAACCCGGCGGGCAGCAGCGTGACGAGGTCACGGAAGGTCGCCTCCCGGCGCCCGCTGCCGTCGAAGTCGAACGCCAGGACCCGGCGGCCGGTGCCGTCCCCGCACAGCGGGGTCCATGCGGCCGAGGTCTGCCCGGTGTGCGTCGGTTGCATCACGCCGCCCCCGCCCCGGGCTCGCCCGCATGGCCGCGCAGTGCGGCGACAGCGGCGGTGAGCAACCGCCGGGCCCGGTCCGGTTCGACCAGCCGCGGGTCGTAGGCGCAGCGCAGCATCGTGACGCCCGGGTCGAAACCGACGGCGAGCGGGGCGTTTCCGGTGCCGAGCTCCTCCGTGGCCGCCGCCGTGGTCTCCCCCGCGTAGTCGACGTCGACGTCCACGGTCGTGCCGTCGCCGAGCTCCCGCAGCAGCGGCGACGGCAGCTGATGGCCGAGACCCGCCGCGACCCGGTGCTGCACCGCGCCCAGCACCTCGGGCAGCGCCCCGCGGTCCTGCGGTTCGAACCGCAGCGGCACCTGGTCGGCCGGCGCGCCGGCGCCGGACGGCACCGTCGCCGCGACGACGAACTGGGCCTCGGGGAACGGCAACGCGGCGACGAGCGCGGCGAGCACCATCGCGTACGGTGTCACGCCGTCGGCGGTACAGCGCCGCACGAGTGCCCGGGCCGCCGCGGCGGGGACGGCGACGGTCACCTCCTCGGTGCGGTGCGACGCCACGGGGCTGGTGGTGGACCGCAGCCGGGGCACCTCCTGCGCCCAGTAGGCCAGTTCGCGGGGGTAGCCCCGGTTCGTGCGGGGATCCTGCAGCGCCTTGCGGTCGACCTTGCCGTTGGCGTTGAGCGGCACCGCGTCGATCGGCACGATCAGGACCGGCCGCAGGTATGCGGGCAGCCGCTCGGCGAGGTAGCCGGCGAGTTCCTCCTCGGTGGCCGGTGCGCCGGGCACCCAGTAGGCGACGAGCCTGCGGTGCTCGCCGATGCCGACGAGCGCGGCGACGGCCTGCCGGACCGCGGGATGCCCGGCCAGGGCGGCCTCGACCTCGCCCGGTTCGACCCGGTAGCCGTTGACCTTGACCTGATCGTCGACGCGGCCCAGGAACTCGACGCTGCCGGCGGGCAGCCAGCGGCCGATGTCGCCGGTGCGGTACAGCCGGGCACCGGGTCGCTCGGCGAACGGGTCCGGCACGAACCGCTCGGCGGTGAGCGCCGGCCGGCCGACGTAGCCGCGCACCACGCAGTCGCCGCCGATGTACAGCTCACCGGCGACCCCTTCCGGGCAGGGCTCGAAGTCGTCGTCCAGCACGTACATGGTGGTGTTGGGGATCGGATGACCGATCGGCACCAGGCCACCGGCCACGTCGTCGCCCGGGCAGTCCAGTTCCACGCAGTTGCCGACCGAGGCCTCCGTCGGCCCGTACTCGTTGTGCACGGGCGTGGCCGGGTCCAGGCGCCGCCACGCCGAAAGCACTCGGTGCGGGAATGCGTCCGCGCCGACGGCGAGGGTGCCGGCGAGCGCCCGGGCCGCGCCGGCGTCCAGCGTGCTCGCCAGAATGTCCAGCTGCCCCGGTGTGAGTTTGATGAAGGTGTACGGTCCGGCGCCGGCGAGCTGCTCGCCGAGCCGGAGCGGGTCGGTGTGCTCGAACATCACCACGCGCTGACCCATGATGAGCGGGGTGTACAGGTTGGGCACGATCATGTCGAACGCGAACGAGGAGAACACCGGCGCTCCGCCGTCGCCGTTGCGGGCGTAGGCGTCGCGGCACCACGACAGGTAGTTGACCACTCCGGCGTGCGGGACCGCGACGCCCTTCGGGGTGCCGGTCGAGCCCGACGTGTACATCACGTAGGCCAGGTCGGCGGGGCCGGCGATGCGGCCCGGGTCGTCCGCCGGTTGCGCCGCGATCTGCACGGCGTCCTCGACCGGATCGAGCACCGGCACGCCCGCCGTGCCGTCGGCGCGGCCGATGACGAGTCCGGCACCGGCGTCGGCGAGCATGAACCGGATCCGTTCGGCCGGGTACGCGTCGTCCAGCGGCAGGTACGCGCCGCCTGCCCGCATGACGGCGAGCAGCGCCACGACGAGGTGGCGGTTGCGGGGCAGGGCCACCCCGACCACCCGGCCGGGTCCGACGCCGAGCCCGCGCAGATGGTGTGCCAGGCGGTTGACCTGCCGGTCGAGCTCGCCGTAGGTGAGGTCCCCGGCGGCGTCGGTGACCGCGACCGCGCCTGGCGTCCGGCGGCTCTGTTCGGCGACGAGCTCATGCAGGCACGCGTGCGCCGGAACGGGCCGCCGCGGTCCCTGCGACCGGGCGATCAGCGCATGCCGGCGGGCGCTGTCCGGCGGCGGCAGCGTCTCGTGCCGCTCATCGGGGCGACGCATCGCGTCGAGGACGGCGAGGTACGCGTCGCGCATCGCGACGATCTGCTCGTCGGTGAACGCCTCGGCGTAGTAGTCCAGGCGCAGCTGCAGCTGGTCCGAGCCGGGGATGCGCAGGAAACCGGTGGAGACGTTGAAGCTGGTCGGCTCCGCCCGGAACGAGTGGCCGAACCGGATCCGGGCGGTGCCGCCGTCGCGGGTGAGCAGGTCGTCGTCCGGGTGGTCGTCGAGCACGTCGACGTCGCCGCCCAGCGCCTCCTGCATGACGTGGAAATGGTTGTACAGAAAGGTGTTGTCGAAGATGCGGGGCACCCCGAGGTCCCACTGCATCTGCGCCAGCGGGTAGCGGCGGTGCGGCAGCAGCTCCTGCTCCGCACCGAACACCTCGCGGGCCAGTTCCGCCCAGCTTCCGCCGCCGAGGCGGATCCGCAACGGCGGGACGTTGAGGAACAGACCGCGCGACTCGGTGCCGCCGATGTCCTCGGGCCGGCCGTTGGAGGAGATCCCGGCCACGACGTCCGTGCGGCCGCTGATGAGCCCCAGCACCTTCATGTGGGCGGTCAGCAGCGCGGTCTTCACCGGCACGCCTGCCCCGGCGGCGAACGCGATGACGTCCCGGAACAGCTGCGGCGGCACCGCCGTCTCCAGCGACCGGTGGGAGCCCGACGCCGTGGCGATGGTGCGCCACTGTCGCGCACCGGCGATGGCCGGTTCGCCGTCGGCCGGTGTCTCGAACCGCTCGACGGGCACCGTGCCGGAGCCGGGCGGGGACCAGCGCGGCAGGTCCGCCGGGACGAGACCGGCGAGGCGGCCGGCCCAGTAGTCCCGGTCGGTGCTGTCGCGGAGGCTGTCGAGCTCCAGTGCGATGAAGTCGCGGTAGGACGAGGCCGGTTCCGGCTCGACCGGCAGTGCCGGGTCGGCCAGCAGTTCCAGATAGCGGCGCAGCATCTCGGCCTGGGTGGAGAACAGGCTCCAGCCGTCGAGGATCGCATGGTGCTCGGTCAGCGTCCATTGGAACGTGTCGTCGGTGCGCCGGTGCAGGAAGCACCGCAGCATCGGCGGGCGGGCGATGTCGAAGGGACGCTGCCGCTCCTGCTGCACGAGTTCGGCGAGCAGCCGCTCCTGCTCCGCGGCGGGTACGCCGCGGAGGTCCTCCACGACGAGCGGCACGGTGGCGTCGCGGTACACCAGCTGCATAGGCTGCGAGTAGCCGGTGATGTCGAAACCGGTCCGCAGGATCGGATGCCGGTCGATCACGTCCCGCATGGTCTGGCCGAACCGTTCGGCATCGAACGGCGCGCGCAGGTGGTAGCTGTTGACGTTGTGGTAGGGCAGGGTCTCCGGGTCCAGCTGCATGTGGAAGACCATGCCGGTCTGCAGGGTCGCCATCGGGTACGCGTCGGCGAGGTCGGCGGGCAGCTTCGCCCGGTCGGCCGCGGACACCAGCGCGAACGGCTCCCGGTCCGGTTGCGGCGGCGGGGCGTCCAGCACCCGGGCGACGGCGGCGAGCCGCTCGACGGTAGGGGTGGCGAACAGGTCCTGCAGCGAGAACTCCAGCCCGCGTTCCCGGGCCCGGCCCAGGACCTGCAGGCTGCGGATCGAGTCGCCGCCGAGATCGAAGAAGTTGTCGCGGATGCCGATCTGCTCGAGGTCCAGCACGACCCGCCAGATCGCGGCGAGCTGCTCCTCGACGGGGTTCCGCGGCCCGACGTACTCCTGCGACAGCGCCGGGCGCCCGCTCGCCGGCTCCGGCAGCGCCCGCAGGTCCACCTTGCCGTTGGGGGTCAGCGGCAGCGAGTCGAGGAACACGAACACGGCCGGCACCATGTAGGACGGCAGCCGCGCACCGAGCGCCGCACGGACGTCCTCGACGCCGAGCACCCGGTCGGTGGCGAGGTAGCCGATGAGGGACGCGTTGCCGGCCTCGTCCCGGCGGATGCGCACGGCGGCGCCCGTGACGCCGTCCAGCCGGGCCAGCGCGGCCTCGACCTCACCGGTCTCGATGCGGTAGCCGCGGACCTTGACCTGGTTGTCGTTGCGTCCGAGGTACTCCAGCTCGCCGCCGGCGCTCCAGCGGGCGAGGTCCCCGGAGCGGTACAGCCGGCCGCCAGGTTCGGGCGCGAACGGGTCGGGCACGAACCGCTCCGCGGTCAGTGCGGGCCGGCCGAGGTAGCCGCGGGCCACGCCGGGCCCGCCGACGTACAGCTCGCCGGGCACACCGGCGGGCAGCGCGTTGCCCCACCGATCCAGCACGAGCACCCGCAGGTCCGGGATCGGCACCCCGACCGGGCTGACCCCGGCGGCGACGTCGGCGCGGGTGAGGACGCGATACGTGACGTGCACCGTGGTCTCGGTGATGCCGTACATGTTGACCAGCCGGGGCCGCTCCTCGCCGTGCCGGTCGAACCAGCGCCCGACGCTGGCGAGGTCCACCGCCTCACCGGCGAAGATCACCAGGCGGAGGTGGTCCGGGCCGTCCTGCGACTGCTGCGCGTCGGCGGCCTCGAACTGACGGAACGCCGACGGCGTCTGGTTGAACACGGTGACCCGCTCCTCGCGCAGCACGGTGCTCAGCCGCGCCGGGTTGCGGATCACCTCGTGCGGCACGACGACCAGCCGGCCGCCATGGCCGAGCGCGCCCCATATCTCCCACACCGACACGTCGAAGGCGTAGGAGTGGCACAGCGGCCAGACGTCCTCGTGATCGACGCCGTACCACTGCTGGGTCTTCGCCAGCAGCCGCGTCACGTTGCGGTGGGTGACGCCGACGCCCTTGGCCCGGCCCGTCGAGCCCGACGTGTAGATGACGTAGGCGAGGTCGTCGGGGTCCACGCGCACCGGCACGGCCGGGCCCGGGTCGTCGTCGGCGGCGTCCTCGATGCCGATGACCGACCACGCGCCGTCCGGGAGCTGTCCGCGGGTGCTGCCGCCGGCGATCACGACGTCGACGCCGGCGTCCTCGAGCATGAACCGCAGCCGCTCCTGCGGGTAGGCCGGGTCCAGCGGCAGGTAGGCCGCGCCGGACTTCAGCACGCCGAGCACCGCGACGATCATGTCCGCGCCGCGCTCCAGGCAGATGCCCACGATCCCGCGGTCGCCGGCTCCGTTCCCGCGCCGCCTGGCGAGCCCGGCGGCGAGCTGTCCGGCGCGCCGGTCGAGCTCGGCGTAACTCAGCTCGGTACGGCCGCCCGCGGGCTCAGCCGTGTGGTCACCGGTGCGGTCGACGAGCGCGACCGCGTCCGGGCGCCGCCGGGCCCACGACTCGACGAGGCCGGGCAGGTCGGCGGCGACGAGCTCGGCGGGGGCATCGACCTGCGGCCCGGCCGGCACCTCGGCGGGCGTCACCATCTGGTGGTCGCCGCAGGGGCGAGCGGGGTCCGCCACCGCGGCGTCCAGCAGCCGCAGGTAGTGCGTCACCATCGCCGCCATGAAGTCGTCGTCGAAGAGGTCGGTGTTGTACTCCACCTCGACCATCGGCCGCGGTCCATCCACAATGGACCAGGTCTGGTCGAACTTGGCCGTGCACCGGTCGACCAGCACCGGTTCCAGCGGTTCGCCGCCGAGGGTACGACCGCGCTGCGGCGCCTCGTTCATGCCGAACACGACCTGCACGATCGGGCTGTGGCTCAGATCCCGCTCGACCTTGAGCTCGTCGACGAGCCGTTCGAACGGCAGGTTCTGGTGCGCGTACGCCTCCAGGGTCGCGTTGCGCACCTCGTCGAGCAGTTCGGCGAAGGTCGGGTCACCGGACAGCCGCAGCCGCACCGGCACGGTGTTCACCAGCAGCCCGACGACGTTCTCCAGCTTCGCGGAGTCCCGGGTGGCGACCGGAACGCCGACGATCACGTCGGTCTGGCCGGTGTAGCGGGCCAGCAGGAGCTGGAACGCGGCGAGCATCGTCATGAACGGGGTGACGCCGTGGCTCTCGCAGACGCGGCGCATCGCCTCGTCGGTGCCCACCGGCACCGGGAACTGGCGCGTGCGGCCGACGAACGTCTGCATGGCGGGGCGCCGGTCCTTGCTCGGCAGTGCGAGCGCCTCCGGGGCGTCGGCCAGCTGCTCCCGCCAGTACCGCAGCTCCGACTCCAGCGCACCGCCGCGCCACCGCCGGTGCTCCCACGTGGCGAAGTCGATGTAGCGGGCCGACCGGGGCGACGCCGGTGCCGGCTCGCCGGCGGCGATCGCGTCGTAAGCGGCGGCGAGGTCACCGAGCAGGATGTCCAGTGACCAGCCGTCGAAAGCGATGTGGTGCACGGTGATGCCGAGCAGGCAGCGGCCGGCGCCCAGGCGGACCAGCAGGACCCGCCACGGGTGCACGGTGGCGAGGTCGAACGGCGTCCGTGCGGCGTCCTCGGCCAGCCGCAGCGCGGCGGCGTCCCGGTCGGCGGCCGGAAGCTCGCCGACCGAGCGTTCGACCAGATCGACAACCGGCTCCGCCTGCACGATCTGGACCGGGTCGCCGTGCCGCTCGGCGAAGACGGTGCGGAGGCTGTCGTGGCGGGCCGCGACGTCGTGCAGGGCCCGGCGCAGCACGTCCACGTCGAGGTCCGCGGCGACGCGGAACGCCGTGGCGACGTTGTAGGTGGGGCTGCCCGCGTGCCAGCGCTCGAAGAACCACACGGGTCGCTGGGCGAAGGACAGCGGCGCCTCGTGCGCCGCGGTCACGCCGAGATGCCGAGGGGTCCCGTCCGGGTCATTCCCGCCGAGTTCATCGTCGAGCAGCAGGTCTAGAACGTCCTCGGAACCGAGCATCTCATCGCGCATGGTGTTCGCGCCCCTTCGTCGGTCGGCGACAGCTGGACCGGTTCCGACGCTAGTGACCCGGCCGCCGCCGCAGCCCCTTCCCGCGCATCGAATCCGGCCGACCTGCGACGCGGGCCGCCCCATCCTCAGGGCGGGGCCGGTCACCGGCGGCGCGTCGCTACGGTGACCGGAAGGCCCGACTGCCCGCAGACCGAGACGGCCGCCGCGTGCGCGGTGGCGAGGAGTGGCTGTGACACCGTCCGTTCCTGCGTATGACGCCTGGATCCGGCCGCTGGCCGAACGGCCCGCCGCACGGCTCCGGCTCTTCCTGTTCCCCTACGCGGGCGGTGGGACGTACGCCTACCGGCCGCTGGCCATGTCGCTGCCCGGCACCGTCGACCCGCTCGCGGTCCGCCTGCCGGCCCGCGAGGACCGCGCCGCCGAGCCGGCGGCCGTGTCCATGGACGAGCTGGCGGCCCCCCTCGCGGCCGCGGTGTGTGCGTACGCCGACCGCCCCTTCGCCTTCCTCGGCCACAGCATGGGCGGCCGCCTGGCCTTCGAGGTCGCCCGGCGGTTGCAGGCGGCCGGCGGGCCCGCACCGGACCGGCTGCTCGTCTCGGCCAGCCGCGCGCCGCAGCGCCCGTCGACGGATCGGCCGGTCGCCGGGCTGCCGCACGACGACTTCGTGGCCGCGCTGCGCGAGGCGGGCGGCACCCCCGACGAGGTTCTCGCCGAGCCGGAGCTGCTCGATCTGATGCTGCCGATCGTGCGGGCCGACCTCGCGCTCGCCGAGGGGTACCGCTACCGCCGCGGTCCCGCGCTGGACGTGCCGCTGCACACGTTCTACGGCGCGGCCGACCGCGTGGTGGGCCGGGCCGACGTGGCCGGGTGGGCGGCGCACACGACCCGGTCGATGACCCTCACCGAGGTGCCCGGGGGGCACTTCTTCATCCACCGGCCCGCACCGGCGCTGCTGTCGGCGATCGCCACGCACGCCTGACGCGCGGACGGCCTGCACGACCGAGCCGCCCCGGCCGTTGCCGGGGCGGCTCGTTCCAGCTGGTCGTCCGGCCGGTCAGCCGGTTGCCGGGCCGCCATGGTCGCGCACGCTGCGGGGGCGCATGTCGGTCCAGACCGCATCGATGTGGGCGAGGCACTCCTCGCGGGATCCGCTGGTACCTTCGTCGCGCCAACCGTCCGGACGCGGGCGTGTCGCCGGCCAGATCGAGTACTGCTCCTCGTCGTTCAACACCACGTCGAACGTCTCCATGCCGTCCTCCTCCGATCGTCATTCAGCGGTCTGCATCGCGCGCCGGTGCTTGAGCGCGGCACGCTGTTGCGGTGTCATGGCGCGCAGTTCCAGGACCGCGCGGGCGGTCCGCTCGGTCACCCCGGGGGTGCGTTCCAGCGCCACCATCGCCGCGGCCAGCCCGGCCAGGGTCGGATGCCGGAACAGCTCGGCGGCCGGCAGCGGCCCGCGCAGCAGATCGCGGACCCGGCCGACCAGCCGGACCGCGTCCAGGGACCGGCCGCCGAGGGCGAAGAAGTCGTCGTCGGGGCCGATCGTGGTGGCCGGCCGGCCCAGGGTGTCGGCCCAGGCGTCCGCCAGGACCTGTTCCAGTGCGCTGCCGGCCCTGCCGGGTGCGGGTGCTGCCGGCACCGTGCCGGTCACCGGTGGCAGGGCACCCGCATCGAGCTTGCCGTTGGGGTTCAGCGGGATCCGCTCGACCTCGGCGAGCACCGACGGCAGCAGGTACGCCGGCAACCGCTGGGCGAGTTCGGCCCGCAGCCGCCGCTCGTCGAACCCCCCGTGCTCCACGACGGTGTAGGCCGCGAGCACGGTGCCGCCGGCCGGTGCGGTGCGCGGCAGTACCAGCGCCTGGCGCACCCCGTCGAGGGCCTCGAGCGCCGCCTGCACCTCGCTCGGTTCCACCCGGTATCCGTTGATCTTGACCTGGTCGTCGGCGCGGCCGAGGAACTCGAACGTGCCGTCCGGCAACAACCGGCCGACGTCCCCGGTGCGGTACATGCGGGCGCCCGGGCCGCCGGCGGGGTCCGGCAGGAACCGGTCGGCGGTCAGCGCGGGCCGGCCGGCGTACCCGCGCACGACGCACACCCCGCCGATGTACAGCTCACCGGCGGCGTTGACCGGCAGCGGCCGCAGCTGCCCGTCCAGCACGTACATGGTGGTGTTGCGAACGGGCGTGCCGATCGGCACCAGCCGCCGCCGGATCGTACCGGCGATGTCCAGGACGCAGTTGGCGACCGACGCCTCGGTAGGCCCGTACTCGTTGAGCACCCGCCCGGCAGGATCCAGTCGCCGCCACGCCGCCAGGCCCGCGGCGTGGAACGCGTCCGCGCCGACGACCAGCGTGCCGCACAGCGACCGCGCCTCCTGCGCGCCGAGCTGCCCGGACAGCAGGTCCAGGTGGCCGGGGGTGAGCTTCACGAACGCATACGGCGCGTGCTCCGCCAGGGCCGCGCCGAGATCGGCCGGGGTCAGCTCCTCCGGCAGCAGATGGACGGTCTGCCCGACGACCAGCGGGGCGAAGAGGTTCGGGACCAGCATGTCGAACGCGTAGGAGGAGAACACGGGCGCGCCGCCGTCGTTGCCGGCGACGTACGCCTCGACGCACCACTCCAGATAGTTCACCAGCCCGCGGTGCGGCACCAGGACGCCCTTCGGGGTGCCCGACGAGCCGGAGGTGAACATGACGTACGCCAGGTTGTCCGGGGCCGCCGCCGCCAGCGTGATGTCGTCATCGGTGTCGTCACCGGTGTCGGGCCCGATCCACAGCGCGGCGCCGTCGTGCCAGTCCTCGCTGAGCTCGCGATGGCCGACGAGGAGGCCGGCCCCGGCGGTACGCAGCATCAGACGCTTGCGCCCGGCCGGGAACGACGGATCGACGGGCACGTAGGCGCCACCGGCCTTCAGCACGGCCAGCATCGCCACCACCATGTCCGGAGAGCGCCGCACGCACAGCCCGACGGTGACCTCGGGGGCCACACCGCGGCGCGCCAGCCGGGACGCGAGCCGCTCGGCCGCCGCGTCGAGCTGCGCGTACGTCATCTCGGTCGCGCCGTGCCGGACGGCGATCGCGTGCGGGGTACGGGCGGCCTGGCGCTCGAACAGCTCGTGGACGCACCCGCCCGCGGACGGCGCGGCGGTGTCGTTGACCTCGTCCAGCAGCCGCCGGTCGGCGGGCGGGAGCAGGTCGGCCGCATCGACCCGGGCCGTGGGGTCCGCGCACATCGCGGACAGCACCGTGCGGAAGCCGTCGACGAGCCGCTCCACCGTGGCCGGCTCGAACAGGTCCGTACGGTAGGTGACCAGCCCGTCGAAGCCGTCGCCGTCGTCCGTCATCGCCAGTGTCAGATCCAGCTTGGCCGTGCCGGTGTCGATCAGCCGCCGGGACCATGCCAAGCCGTCCTCGGTGACGCCCGCGGACGGGGCCGGCTCCAGTTCGAACAGCACCTGGAACAGCGGCGACCGGCTCGGCTCGCGGGGCGGTGCGAGCCGCTCGACCACCGCGTCGAACGGCACGTCCTGATGGGCGTTCGCCTCCAGCACGGTGCGGCCGCAGCGGCGCAGCACCTCGCCGAAGGTGCGGTCCCCGGACAGGTCGGCACGCAGCGCCAGGGTGTTGAACAGCGGGCCGGGCACGTCGTCGACGTCCGGGTCGGCCCGGTTGGCCGAGGTTGTGCCGATGAGCAGATCCCGCTGGCCGGTGGCCCGGTGCAGCAGCACCGCGAACCCGGCGAGCAGCGCCGCGAACGGCGTGACACCGTGCTCCCCGGCGAGGTGCCGCAGCCGCCGGGCGAGCGGGCCGGGGACATTGAACCGCAGGGCGGCGCCGCGGTGACCGGCCACCGCCGGGCGGGGAAGGTCGGTGGGCAGGTCGAGCTCGGTGGGCGCGCCCGCCAGGGCGCGCGTCCAGAAGTCCAGTCCCCGTTCGTAGCCGCCGTCGGCGAGGCGCCCGCGCTGCTGCCGGGCGACCTCGGCGTGGCCGACGGACGGGGTACCGCGCTCCGGCTCCTCGCCGCGCAGCGCCGCCTGGTAGCCGGCCATCAGCTCCCGCACGAGCAGCTCGGTGGACCAGCCGTCGTTGACGAGGTGGTGGAAGGTCAGCAGCAGCTCGTGCCGGTGGGTCGCGGTGCGGATCAGGTCGGCGCGCAGCAGCGGTCCGGCCCCGAGGTCGAACGGCGCGACGGCGAGGGACCGCAGGTACTCCTCCAGCGCCTGCGCCGGCGCCCCGGACAGGTTGTGCACCGGCATCTCCACCGGCGCCTCGTCCAGTACCGCCGGGACCGGTGCTCCGGATGCGGCCGGGAAAACGGTCCGCAGCACCTCGTGCCGGGCCACCACGGCGTCCAGGGCGCGGCGCAGCGCCCGGGCGTCGAGCCGTCCGTCGAGTCGCACCGCCCACGGCATGTGGTAGGCGGCCGTCGCCGGGTGCAGCTGCTCGAAGAACCAGATGCGCTCCTGGCTGAAGGACATCGGTGGCGGCCCGGCGGCCGGCAGCGGCGCGGCCGCCCCGCGCGGAACGGTCGCGGGCTCGCCGGCGCGCAGCAGCGCCGCGGTCTGCGCGACCGTCGGGGTGCCGAACAGCGCGTCGAGCGGCACGCGGACCCCGAACTGGTCGGTGAGCCGCCGCGCGACCTGGACGGCCAGCACGGAGTGCCCGCCGAGAGCGAAGAAGTTCTCGTCACGGCCGATGCCGGGCAGGCCGAGGACATCGGCCCAGATCCTGGCGACCGCCTCCTCCTCCGGACCCTGCGGGGCCGTCGCTGCCGGCACCGGCGGCGCGGCCGGGACCGTCGCGGGTTCCGGCGTGGCGACGACGCCGTCCGGCTGCACCGGTTCGGTGTCCTCGGCGGCCCAGACGGCACCGATCTCGTCGAGGAACCGCTGGGCGGCGTCGCGGCTGTACCGGTCGGTGTCGTACTCGCACTCCACCTCGGTCACGGCCGCGGCCGCCGCCGGCGCGCCGGCGGCCGGTCCCAGGCGAACGACCAGGTCGCAGCCGGTCAGCGCACCGGCGAGGTGGTCCACGCCGGCACCGGCGACGAACGCGACCCGCACCGGTCCCGGCTCGGCCGCCGGTGCCGTGGCGGCGGTGATGACGTCGCGCAGGCTGACGCCCGGGCCGAGTAGCGGGCGCCATGCCGTGAGCGACCGGCCGTCCGGCCGGGCCACACCGACGGCCGGCCGGTGCTGCCCGCTGGCCCGGCCCAGCGCCACGGCGACCGCGGCGAGCGCCCGGGGCCGGGCAGCGGAGCTCGCCGCCGTCGTGCCGGGCGCCGCGGGCAGTGTGATCCGCACGGTGTCGCGCAGGAACTGTGGTGTCGGGGGCGGCGGCAGATCGGCCGGTACGGTCGCAGCCGGGCGCGTGTCATCCGACATGGGCCGCACCGCCCCGCACGGAAGAGGCCGGCACGGGCGCGGCGGCGTCATGGTCCGCCAGGTCAGACCCGGCCGGGACCCGGGTCACCACCCGGTCGCCGATGACCAGGTCGTCGAGCTCGGAGCCCGCATAGGTGTCCAGCGCCGTGCCGGGATCGCGGACGATCGGCTGGCCGCGCATGTTGAACGAGGTGTTGAGCAGCACCGGGACACCGGTCAGCGCGCCGAAGGCGCCCAGGACGTGCCACAGTCGCTCGTTGTCGGCACGGCGCAGAACCTGCACCCGGGCGGTGCCGTCGACATGTGTCACGGACGGCAGCACGTCGCGGTACGCCGGCCGGGTGTGCGCGACGAACAGCATGTGCGCGAACCGGTCCTGCGCGCCGGGCGGCAGGTCGAAGTACTCGTCGGCGTCGACGTCGCGCACGACCGGGGCGAACGGACGGAAGTCCTCCCGCTGCTTCACCACGGCGTTGAGATGATCGCGCATCCCCGGGTCGCGGGGGTCGGCGAGGATGCTGCGGTTGCCCAGCGCGCGTGGCCCGAACTCCATCCCGCCCTGGAACCACGCCACCACCCGGCCGGCGGTGAGCAGCCCGGCAACGTGGGCGCCGAGCGCGGCCTCGTCCGTGAGGCGGATGCCGTGCAACCCGCCGCGTGCGGCGACGGCCTGTTCGACCGCACTGTCGTCGTATGAGGGGCCCCAGTACGGCATCCGCATCCGCCCACGCACGTCCGCGTTCGCGGTTGCCACGTGGTGGTGCAGGGCCGCGCCGAGCGCCGTGCCGTCGTCCCCGGCGGCGGGCTGGACGAAGATGTGCTCGAACATGCGGCTGCGGGAGATGAGACCGTTGGCCGTGCAGTTCAGCGCGACCCCGCCGGCCAGGCACAGGTTCCGCAGCCCCGTCTCGGCCTGGTAGTGGCGCAGTACGTGCAGCAGCGCGGACTCGACCGCCGCCTGCACCGTCGCGGCCACATCGCGGTGCCGCTGCAGCACCGGCTCGCCGGGCGACCGCGGGGGGCCGAACTGCTCGGCCAGCAGCCGCAGCGTGCCCTCATGCGTCTCCCGGTCCAGCCACGACCCTCCGCCGGCCAGGGCGGGCACCGTGAACCTTCCTCCGTCGCGCAGCCGCACCAGCCCGGCCGTGCCGAACCGGCGGGCGTCGCCGTACGGGGCCATGCCCATCACCTTGTACTCGTCCATGGCGTACTCGAAGCCGAGGTACAGCGTGGCGGCACCGTAGAGGTTGCCGAGCGAGTGCGCGGCCGGCACCGTCGCGAGCACGTCGATGGACCGGCCCCGGCCGACCGCGACCGTCAGGCTGTCCCGTTCGCCCATGCCGTCGGCGACGACGACGAGCGCCTCGTCCATGCCGCTGAGGTGATAGCTGCTGGCGGCGTGCGCGAGATGGTGCGGCACCGGCACGAACCGTTCGTCCCAGTCGATCTGCGGCCAGAACCCGGCCAGCAGCGCCCGCTGGGCCGCCGGGTCGTAGACCTCCTTGAACCGGCGGCGGCTGTAGTCGTTGAGATCATCCACTTCGGACGGTGCGTAGGAGAACCCGTGCGCCACCCGGTCGATGTCCGACATGCGCAGACCGGCCCGTTCGAGGCAGTACCGGATCGCGTTGATCGGGAAGTCGCCGGTCGTCTTCTCTCCCGTGAACCGCTCCTCGGCCGCCGCGGCGATCACGCCGTCGTCGGTGACGAGAGCGGCCGCGGCGTCGAGACCTTGCACGATCCGGTACTGCCGGTCGGCGAGTTCCGGCAGTTCGCGGCGTTTGAACGCCATCGACCCGTTGAGGCCGCTGATGCCGAGGACACGCATGGTGCTGGCCCCCCTTCCGCTGTAGGTTGCCGTGCTCACACCGTATTGCCGGCCCGGGTCGGCGTCCCCCGACCATCGACGAGCTTCACATTGAGACTTTCGGCGAGTTCGTCGGGTGCCAGCCGCTGCGGATAGTTCCCGGTGAAGCAGCCGGTGCAGGAACTCGGCACCGCCATCGCTTCGCGCAGGCCTTCCAGCGACAGGTACCCCAGCGAGTCGGCGCCGACGAGCTGCGCCATCTGGGCGGAGTCCCGGCCCCGGGCGGGCAGCTCCGCCTCCGTCTTCAGATCGACGCCGAAATAGCACGGCCACCGGACCGGCGGCGCTGCGATGCGGACGTGCACCTGCAGCGCACCGGCCCGCCGGAGCATCGCCACCACCTCGATCATCGAGGTGGCCCTGACGATCGAGTCGTCGACCAGCACGACCCGGCGGCCCTCCACCGCCTCGACGACCGGGTTCAGCTTGCGCCGCACGCTGTCCCGCCTGCGCTGCTGTCCCGGCTGGATGAAGGTGCGCCCCACGTAGGCGTTGCGCACGATGCCCTCGTCGTACGGCAGCCCGGCGGCCTCCGCGTAGCCCAGCGCCGCCGGCCGGGCCGTGTCCGGCACGCAGATGACGACGTCGGCCGCGGCCGGCTCCTCGGCAGCGAGCAACGCGCCGAGCCGGCGCCGGATTCGGTGCACCCGCGCACCGCCGAACATCGAGTCCGGCCGCGCGAAATACACCGCCTCGAACGAGCACGGCGCCGGCTGCGGCTGGGCGAACCGCAGCGACCGCAGCCCGTGGTCGTCGATCGTCACGACCTCTCCCGGTGACACGTCCCGCAGGTAGGTGGCGCCCAGCACGTCCAGTGCCGGGGACTCCGACGCGACGACCCAGCCCCCGTCGTCGGGCAGTACCCCGATGCACAAGGGCCGGAAACCGTGCGGGTCCCGGATCGCGTACAGCCGGGTGCGGTCCATCGCCACGATGCTGTAGGAACCCTGCGCCGCGGCGAGCGCCCGGGGCAGCGCCGCGGCGAGCGGGCCCGGCTGAGCGGCGATGATCCGTCCCACCAGCTGCGTGTCGGCCGCGCCCGCGCCTGCCCGCGGCCCGCCGGTGAGGCCGAGCAGGTTGCCGTTGTGCGCGACGGCGAACACCTCACCCGAGCGCGTCGTGCGCCGCACCGGTTGCGCGTTGTCCACTGTGGACAGGCCACTGGTCGGATACCGGACGTGCCCGATCCCGACGTGGCCGTGCAGGCGGCCGACGGTGGCCGCGTCGAAGACCTCGCGGACCTCGCCCATGCCGACCTCGACGTGCAGCCGGTCGCCGTCGGCAAGCGCGATCCCGGCGGACTCCTGGCCGCGGTGCTGCAACGCGATCAGGCCGTGGTAGATGGATTCGGCGATCGGTGTGCTGTGTGAGCGGACGCCGATGACGCCGCAGTACTCGCCGGTGTTGTCCAGCATCGTGACTCCCCGGTGCAGGTTCAGCTCGGACGGGTGGCGGGTGCGTACCCGAGCACGGCATGCAGCAGCACATCGGCGCCGGCGACCAGGTCCTCGTCGCGGCTGCGCTCGTGCGGTGAATGGCTCACCCCGGCAACGCTGGGGACGAAGATCATGCCGACGGGCGCGATCCGCCCGATCACCTGCGCGTCATGCCCCGCGCCGCTGGGCAGCGTGCGGTGCGGCAGGCCGAGCGTGTCGCTGGCCGCGGCGATCACGCTGCGCAGGCCGGGTGCACACGCGACCGGCGGGACCGACGTGCCGGCGCGGACCTCCACGCGGGTGCCGGTGTCCCGGGCCACCTGCGCGGCGACGGCACGCAGCGCCGCCAGGCCGCGCTGCAACGAATCCGCGGAGATGTCGCGCAGGTCGACCCGGAGCGTGGCCGTCCCGGGCACCACATTCCAGGTGCCCGGCTCCACGCTGCACGCCCCGACCGTGGCGACCCGCACCACGCCGTGGTTCCCGCCGAGCTCCCGCACGGCGAGCACCAGGTGGGCGGCGGCGACCAGGGCGTCGCGCCGGGCATCCATGGGCGTGGTGCCGGCGTGGTTGGACGTGCCGCGAACGACGAGTTCGGCGGTCACCCGGCCGGTGATCGCCTCGACGACGCCGATCGGCACCCGTGCGGACTCCAGGACGGGGCCCTGCTCGATGTGCAGCTCCAGGTAGGCGGCGATCTGCTCGGGGCGCCAGGCCGCCTCGCCCAGCCGCTCCGGCTCACCGCCGGAGCGGTCCAGCAACGCCGACATGGGCTCACCGCGCTCGTCGAGGGCAGCCAGGTCGCTGTCGTCGAGGCCGCCGACGAACGCGTGCGAACCCCACATCGGCATGGTGCCCGACGTGCCCTCCTCGTCGGCGAAGGCGACCACGCTGAGCGGGCAGCCCGGCCGCACGTCGTGCTCGTGCAGCGTCTGGGCGACCTCGACCGCGGCGAGGACCCCGTAGGCGCCGTCCAGCGCTCCCCCCTCGGGCACGGTGTCCAGGTGCGAGCCGAGGACCAGGGCGGGCCGCTCAGGCCCGGCGGTGCCCGTGCTGCCGATGAGGTTGCCGGCCGGGTCGACGCGTGGCTCGAGGCCTGCCCGGCGCATGTATCCGGCGACCAGTTCGCGGCCGCGGACGTCCTCGGCGCTGAACGCGAGCCGGCTCACCCCGCCGCGGGCGGTGACACCGATACCGCGCAGGGCGTCGATCCGGGCGAGCAGGCGGGGCCCGTTGGTCCGCATCCCGATGCGGACCGGGGCGGCCAGCGCCCGGGTCATGACGTCACCAGTCCGTTGCGGTAGGCGAACGCGGCCGCCTGGAGCCGGTCGCGCAGGCCGAGCTTCCGCAGCAGCTGCGAGACGTGATACTTGACCGTCGGCTCCCCGACGAACAGTTTCGAGCCGATCTCCTCGTTGGACAGTCCGGTGGCGATGAGACCGAGCACCTCCTGCTCCCGGACGGTGAGCGCCTCCATCGCGTCGCTGCCGGCGGTGGTCGCCGCGCGGCCGGAGATGTGGTCGATGACGTGGCGTACCACCGGCTGCGACAGGAACCCGTCGCCGGTGCCGGTGATCTCGATCGCGCCGACCAGGTCATCGGTGCTGCACGTGCGGAGCAGGATGCCGGAGGCGCCGGCCCGCAACGCGTCGAGGACCCGGCCGTCGACGTCGTCGACCATCAGCAGCACCGCCGGTCCCGCGCCGTGACCGTCGAGCAGCCGGCGGGTCAGGTGCACGCCGTCGAGGCCCGGCAGCCTCAGATCCGCCAGCACCACGTCGGGTTTCAGCCGCTCGGCGACCACAACCGCCCGGTCGCCGGTGTCGACCTCCCCCACGACCTCGACGCCGGGCGCGTCCCGCAGGACGGTCTTCAACCCCACCCGGACGAATTCGTGCGAGTCGCAGAGCAGCACGCGTGTCATGTCCCCGTCGCCTTTCGCCGGCCGATTCCTCGACTTGAGTCAAGACCCGGCCATACCGCGGGCACCAGGAACTTCCTCCGGCAGTTTCCCGTCGTTCTGCCCGGCAATCCACCGGATCCGCAGCGCAACGGGGATGCGGGCGGACCGCGGAACTGCCGGTCCGGCACGCCTCGGACGCGGCGGTGGTCGACCTGGGTCGCGCACCGCCCCCGCCGCTCGGCCGGGGCGCGGCCGAGCGGCACCGCCATACGCTGGCACGCGGTCCACTGTGGATCGACGAGACGATCGGAGCGAAGCATGCAAGACAGGCCAGCAAGGCGCAACGTCGGCGTGTTCTGCGGGACGCGTCCGGGACGGGACCCGCAGCACGCCACCGCGGCCTGGGCGCTGGGCGCGCTCGTCGCGCAGGCCGGTCACGGTCTGGTGTTCGGCGGCGGCGGCGCGGGGATCATGGGTGCCGTGGCGGGCGGTGCGGCCGAGCACGGCGGCGCGGTCACCGGTGTCATCCCGCGCTGGCTGTTCGACCGGGAGCTGGCCGGCGTCAGCGTCGCCGACCTGCGGATCGTGGACTCCATGCACGAGCGCAAGACCGTCATGTACGAGCTGTCCAGCGGCTTCATCGCGCTGCCCGGCGGCCTCGGCACGCTCGAGGAGATCTTCGAGATCTGCACCTGGGGACAGCTCGGCCTGCACGACAAACCGACCGTGCTGTTCAACCACCTCGGCTACTACGAGCCCGTGCTGCGGATGCTCGACAGCGCCGTCACCGAGGGGTTCCTGGACCCCGCGGACCGCGCACGCATCCGCGCCGCGGCCACCGTGCGCCAGGCGTTGGACCTCGCGATGCCGTCCGCGGACGGACCTCAGGCGCTGCGCAACGGCACCGAGCTGAGCGCCGCGCGCGTCTGAGCCGGCCGATCGGCCAGGCCCAGCACGTAGGCACGGGTCAGCTCGTCGACCCGGCAGCCGCCGTCGAAGGCGGCGCCGGGCGGCACGGCCTCGGCCAGGTGCAGGTCGAGCAGTTCCTGGACGGCCTCCGCGGCCCGTGCCGCGGGGAGCCCGGCGGCCCGTGCCACGTCCCGGACGCCGAGGCTGCCCGGCCCCCGGGCCGCCAGCTCGTGCAGGACCCGGCCGGCCGGACCGCTGAGCAGCCGGTGGCTCACCGACAGGCTCGACGCCATGTCCAGGTCCCCCGCCGACAGCACCGCGAGCACCTGCGTGCGGTCGCGCAGCTGCTCGGCCAGGCGCACCAGATCCTCCTGCGGCCGGGCACCGAGCCGGGCACCGGCGATGCGCACCGCGAGCGGCAGGCCGCCACAGCCGCCGACGACGGCCAGGGCCGCGTCGCGGGCATCGGCGACCGGCCCGGCACCGACGATCCCGGCGAGCAACTCGACGCTCTCGTCCGGTGACAGCGGCGGCAGCCTGATCGTGTGGACCCCGTCCAGCGCCGTCAGGGTCCGGCGGGCACCCACCAGCACGGCGCTGCGACCCGACGCCGGCAGGATGGCGCGGACCTGTTCCTCCGCCGTGACGTCGTCGACGACGAGCAGCGTCCGGCGGTCGGACAGGTACGCGCGCAGCAGCGCGGCGCGTTCCTCGCCACGGTCGGGCATCGCGGCGGCGCCGACCCCGAACGAGCGAAGCAGCCGGGCCACCAGCTCGTCACGGCCGACGGGGGTGCCGTCCTCCCGCATCGCCTGCGCCTGGATCTGCGCGTCGGGGTACTGCGGACGCAACAGGTGCGCGAGGTGGACGGTGAACGCGCTCTTGCCGATGCCCGGCGGGCCGGTGACCACCAGCGGCCGGGCCGACGACGAGGCGTTGCGCAGCGCCTGCCCGCTCACCATCGCCAGGAACGCCTGAGCGTCCATGATCTGCGTGACGCGACCGACGAACACCGGTACGTCGGCGGTGAGCTCGCACGGCCCGCCGGGCGGCGCGGGCACGGCCGGGGACACCGGGTCGACGGCCCATCCGACATGCGCGGTGCCGGCGGGCTGGGCCAGCTGCGCGGGCGGGTAGCCGGCCGCGACCAGCAGCTCGGCGTGGCGCCGCTCACTGAGCCCGAACGCCAGGGCCAGCAGCGCCACCGTGCGGAACCTGGGCCGGCCGACCCGCCGGCGCTCCAGGTCACGCACTGCCCTGACGCTCAGCCCGGCCCGTTCCGCGGTCTCCTCCTGGGTCAGCCCGGCCGCCTCCCGCATCGACCGGACCAGGTCCCCGAAGCTCATCCGAGCTCCGGGTGCAGTTCGCACAGGACCGCCGTGGCATCGTCGTGGCGTTTGCCGATGTACGTGCCGTCCGGCGTGGCCCGTTCGGCCTCGCGGACCCGGCGGATCAACGCCGCGGGCCCTTCCTTGCACAGCAGGTCCAGCGTGGTTTCCCAGGTGTCGCCGTACCGCTCGACGAGGCGGGTGACGCCGTCGGTCAGCACGGCGACGTGTTCCAGCTCGGCGGCCGGGAGCCGCCCGGTGATCGCCTGCTCGGCCGCCTCCGGGCAGGTGCTCGCCACCCAGAAGCCGTCGTGGGTGTTGCGGGCCGCGCTCATCTGCGCACGGGTCGGGTCCTTGAGGCGCGTCATCCGGGTGTCCTCCACGGCCGTCGTCCCGCCCGCCATCGAGCGGAGCACGATGGCGGTGTCGGACAGCACCAGGTACTCGACGTCCGCGCCGACCCGGCGCATGATCGCGACGGTGCTCGCCGGCGAGTCCGGGTTGCCGAGGTCGCAGCCGTCGCCGTGCGCCCCGCGCAGCTGATCGATCGCCGCGTGCAGGCTTTCGGTCAGGCCGCACTGCGGTGCGATGCTCAGCCGGCGCCCCAGCAGGCTGCCCAGGTTGGCCACGAACCAGCGCACGTCGTGCCGGCAGCCGGTCTGCTCCACCATCGTCGTCGCGCCGTCCAGAACCACCACGTACTCGTTCGACGCGACGACGAGATCCTCGTTCGCCCGCCCAGGTGCCGGTGCCGAATGGAAATGGACACGCATTCCTGCTCCCCCGCTCGTTGCGCAACGTCCACGGACGGTCCAAGAAAGTTCTCAACGCCGATATGTATAACTCATGGATCGGAAGCACATGGCCCCGTCACAGGCAACCGTCCAAAGTTTGAGGAAACTGCCTCGCACCCGCCGCTAGCGTTTGCCTATGCACAGCGATACCGACGCCACCTTCGCAATCAATCATGCGCAGGAACGCCTTCTGGCCGGCGGCGACCCGGCCGCCATCTACACCGTCGAGGCGAGCGTGCCGGTGCCGCGGACGTTGGACGTCCGTGCCGTCCGGCGTGCCGTCGAGGCGCTGCTCACCAGGCACGAGGCGCTGCGCTCGCGGCTGACCTGCACCCCGGACGGCACGGCCCGCCAGGAAGTGACCGCGCCCGACCTGATCCGGCAGCTGTGCCGCTTCGACGTGCGGGTGGTCGCCGCTGCCGCGGACCTGCCGGCCGCGGTCGCCTCGGCCGGCCACGACAGCGTCGACCCTCGCGAGTACGCCTGCCGGTGCGCGCTCTGGCTCGCCGGTGACCATGTCGGCCACGTGACCCTGACCATGTCGCACCTGTTCGCGGACGGCGTGTGCCAGCAGCTTGTCGCCGACGACCTGGCCGCCCTGCTCGCCGGGGCCGCGCTGCCGCCCCCGGCGCGCCAGAGCGGCTGGTACAGCGGTGACCGCCAGGCGGACCGCGCGGCTGAGGACGACGCCTTCTGGCGCCACGAACTGCGCGGCGCGCCGCGCGGCTGCATGTTCGCGCCGTTCACCCACACCGGCGCCGAGATCAGCGAATCGGCCGAACGGCGCCTGGAGGGCCTGGGCGACGCCGTCGGCGCGGCGGCGGACACGCTCGCGGCCACCCCGTTCCTGATCTGGGCGACCGCGCTGAGCACCCTGGTCTCCGGCCTGACCGGCCAGCACGCGCACGTGCTCCGCTCAGTCGCCGCCAACCGTTTCGACAGCCCGGACGCCACCGTGGTGGCGAACCTGGCGCAGCCGGTGTACGTGCGGGTAGACGGCGACGCCGGCGACACCTTCGCCGGGCGGCTCGACCGGGTGTTCGCCCGGAGCATGGCGGCGCATTCGCACGGCCGGCACGACAGCCTCGCGCTCCTGCGCCATCTCGACGGCGCGCAGGTCCGCAACGGCTCGGCGTTCCGGCCCGCGGCAGACCTCAATGTGCTCATCCACCGCGGCGGGACCGGCGGCCCGCCCGGGGCGGCCACCCGGACGTGGCGGGCGGTGACCCGGTTCGCGCCGCAGCGCGGGACCGCCGACCTGGCCGTCGAGGTGGAGCCGGGGGCGGTGACGCGCGTGCGGGTCACCGCCGGGCCCGCGGTGTGGACCGCGCGGCCCGTGGCCGCCCTGCTCGACGACCTCGTCGACCTGGTCCGCTCGGCCTGCCGGACGCCGGACCTGCCGCTCGCCGCGCTGGGCGTGCGGCCGTTGCCCGGCGTCGCGGCCGCCGTCGCGGGTCACCGCAGCGGCATCCTGGTGCATCCGGCCGCGATGCGCGCGCTGCTGCTGTCCGCGCCGGGCGTGAATGACGCCGCCCTGACCGTCGTCGACGGCCCGGACGGCATCAGGCTGCACGCCACGGTCGAGGTGGAGCAGGACGTCGATGAGCCGGGCCTGCTCGACTGGTACACCCGCCGTCAGCCGTGGATCTCCGGCTCGGTCGTGCCCGACGAGGTCCGGATCGGCGGTGCGGCCAACGGTGCCGCGTTCTCCTCACCGAGCGGGGCGGGGACCGGCTCCGGCGCGTCGTCGCCGGTGGGCGCGGGCGCCGGGCGCACCAGCAGCATGAGCGCCGCCGCCCCGCAGACCACGGCGGACAGCCCGAGCAGCAGGCGGTAGTCCACGATGCCGATCACCGCTGCGCCGGCGGCGATCGACACCGTCTGCGGCACCAGGATGAACAGGTTGCTGACGGCATTGACCCGGCCCTGGGTCCGCGGCGGGGTGTAGCGCTGCATGGCGGTGCTGAGGCCCACGACGAACAGCGGCATCGCCGCCCCGTTGACGACGGCGGCGGCGAGCACCACGGGCAGGTAGGGCGCGATGAACACGGCGTTGGCGACCGCGAACGCGATCAGGCCCACGCCGACGAGCCGGGCCTCACCGAAGCGCCGGTTGATGCCGGCGGCGGCGACACCGCCGAGGATCGCGCCGACCGCCTGCACGCTGCTGAGCACTCCCATGAACGCAGGCGGGCGGTGCAGCCCGTCGTCGATGATGGCGAAGGAGACGCTCTCGTAGAGGCCGAGCACGCCGAAGGCGACCGCACCGGCGACGCTGACCTGCCAGAGGATCGGCACCCTCCGTACATGCCGGAACCCGGCCAGCACGTGCTCCATGAACGGCTCGGGCGCCTCCGGCTCGCTCTCCTGCACCGAGATGCTGGTCAGCACGATCGCGGCGAGCGCGAACATCCCGACCACGAACAGGGCGAGCGCGGTGCCGCCCCACGTCGCGTACAGACCGGCACCGACCAGCGGCGAGAAGAGCCGCAGTCCCTGCACCACGGTCTGCAGGGTGGCGTTCGCCGAGGACAGCATCTCGTCCGGCAGCAGGTCCTTGAGCAGCGCCGAGCGCGCCGCGCCGAGGAAGTTGGCCGAGACACCGTAGGCGAACGACACCACGTACAGAATCCACAGCTGATCGCGCCCGTGCACGAATGCGAGGGACAGCACGAACAGTCCGGTGGCCACGTTGCTCAGGACGATGAGCGGCTTGCGCCGGACCCGGTCGACGATGCTGCCGGACAGCGGCGCGAGGAACACCGGCACCGTCAGGGCCAGGAACACACCGCCGGCGGCGGCGTTGCTGCCGGTGAGATCCTTCGCCCAGATGGCCAGCGCCAGGTACAACGCGGTGTCGCCGAAGTTGGACAGCGCCTGGCCCAGCAGAAGCCGGCGGAAGCCCGGGTGGCGCAACGGTGTCATTCAGCCGGCACCGTTCGCCTGCAGCTGCCCGACCTGGGCGGCGAGCGCCCGGACGGTCCGTGCGCGGAAGATGGCGCGCAGCGGCATGTCGACCTGGAACGTCTGGTTGATCCGGGCGCAGAGCTGGACGGCCTTCAACGAGTGCCCGCCCAGGGCGAAGAAGTCGTCGGTCGGCCGGGGCTCGCCGCCTTCGAGCAGGTCGCCGCAGAGCGCCGCGATCGTCCGCTCGGTGTCACCGTCTGCCGCCGCGGGCAACTGCTCGTTCGAAGTTTGCAACGGTTCGGTTCGCATGAGCCAATCTCCTCGTCCGTGTTCTCCGAATTTCCCGGCAGCCGTGCAGTGACCCTATATCGCGTTACCGCGCGAGGCCCGTCGACACGACAGCGGCTTCGCCATCACCGTCAATGTGTGCAACTGTTCGGATTGAACGGTCGCCCGGCACTCATCCCGCCCTCCGCGTATTCTGCTCCAGCTCTTCGGCGAGTTCCGACCATTCGTCCGCGCACGCACGGGCGATTTCGGCGACGACATACGCGCAGTGCGGCGGCGCATCCATGATCAGGCGCTTGCAGTGGTCCGGACCGTCGACCACCGCGAAGAGCCGGCGTATCAGCGCCCGCCCCGTCTCGGTGTAGCGCACCGACGGATCGCGGCTCAGGTTGTGCAGCAGCGACACCGAACCACGGATCGCGTCGGCGCCGGCTTCAGTGGCAGGCTCCGGGCCGGTCTCCGGGGCGGTCCGCTCCGCAGACGCCAGGCCGGCCTCTGGTGCGGTCCGCTCCGCTGACGCCGGGCCGGTCTCCGGTGCGGTCCGCTCCGCTGACGCCGGGGCGGGAACGGGGTTGGGCACGCGTGCCGGTGGGCGCTGCCCGGGCGGCACGGGATCCTCGTTACGACGCAGACGGTCCCGTACATCGCGCACCGTGGCAGGCGAGATGCCACACGCGCGGGCCACCTCACGCAGCGATGCGTCCGGCCGCTCGGCCAGCAGCTCGCCGGCCAGCCGCCGGGCGTCGGCCGTGCTGGCCGGGCGGGCGCGGCCGTCGACGCCGACCCGGACACCGATGGGCGCGCCGACCCGGCGGCGGATCACCCCGACCGTGCCGGGCGACAGGCCCGCGAGGGTGGCTATCGAACGGTCCGAGCGATCGGGTGACGCGCGCAGCAGCCGCACCGCGGCCGCCTCGCGATCGGCGAGAGTGAGCGGCAGACCGTGCGCCACGTTGAGCCGCACGGCGGCGGCGAACGCCTCGGCGTCCGTGCCGTCGAAGAATTCCGCCTCGATCAGGGTGTTGCCGCGCATGAGGGCGGCCCGCACCCGGTGCACACCGTCGACGACCCGGTTGCCGTCGCGGTGCACGAGGATCGGTGGCAGCCGCGCCACCTGGGCGAGCACGCGGATGTGGCCGAGGTCCTCGCCGTGCAGTCTCGGCGAGTAGCCGAACCGCAACGATCCGATCGGAATCCAGCGCCGTGGCCCGGCACCGGCAACAGCTGTCAGATCTGCGCGATCCAGCACATCCGCCCTCCTCCGACTCCGTCGACACGACCTACGGGCGAGCGGTGCTGCGCGGGCACGATGATTACTCGTGAGCTCGCCCCCGTTGCCCTGAGTGGTCAGTCCCCAACCGCGCATTCCTGTAAACCTCCTTTACTGTATGTGCGAATCCTACGGACGCGCTCGGCTCAGCCGGCCACTGCCGCGGCCCACTGCTGATGCCCGAGCGCGGCGGCGGGCTTCCCGCTCGCCGTGGCGGCGGCCACCAGATCGCAGTTGTGATACCGCGACTCGGCCAGGTCGACGGGCCCGCCGGTAAGCAACGCACGGGCCATCTGCCGGATGCCGTCGCGGACCCGGTACTGCGGACGGAAACCGAGTTCGGCGCCGATCGGGCCGAACGCCACCCGGTAGTCCCGCTCGTCGGTGGCCACGGGTTCCACCACCACTTTCGCCGACGCCACCTCGGCCCCGACCGCGTGGCCCACATCGACCAGGCGGTAGTTCTCCTCGTCGGAGCCGCAGTTGTAGATGGCCTGAGGCTGCTCGGCGCCCACCATCCGGACGAAGGCTTCCGCCGCGTCGGACACGTGCACGAACGGCCGCCATTGCACGCCGCCGTAGACCTCGACCCGGCCCTGCAGTACGGCCATCGCGGTCATTCGGTTGACGGCGAGGTCGTACCGCATCCGCGGCGACAGCCCGTACAGCGTGGCCAACCGCAGCACGTGCGGCTCGAAATCGGCGTCGGCGCTGGCCAGCACATGATGTTCGGCGCGGATCTTGGTGTGCGCGTAGGTCGATCGAGGGTTGAGCGGTGAGCGCACCGTCGCCGGCCCGTCGAACGACGTCCCGTAGTTGCTGCAGGTCGATGCGAGAATGAACCGCCGGACGCCGAACTCCCGGCATGCCTCGGCCAGCAGCACGGTGCCCAGGTAGTTGATCTCCCAGGCCAGCTCCGGGTCGACGTCGCAGGCGGCGTCACCGACGATGGCGGCCAGGTGCACGACCGCGTCGACATCCCGCAGGAGCCGCTTCCAGTTCGCGACGTCACGCACGTCCGCCACGTGATACGACACCAGCTGAGAGCGCGGCCGCACGTTCGAGGTGAGGTTGCTGTCGACCACCGTCACCCGATGGCCGGCGTCGAGGAGCTGCTGCACCAGGATCGATCCCAGATATCCCGATCCCCCGGTGACCAACACCCTGCTCGGTGACATGTACTCAGGTCTCCCTTGTCGAAGATGGGCCTGATCCGACCGCACGGCGCACGTCCCAGGCCGAGGCCGGTACGCGGACATGCCGTGCAACTGACGGGTCAGCTGGTCGTGGACGTAGGTCCGTCAGGTGTTCGGGCCGGACCGGGACGCGGTTGAGCGCGAGGCCGGTGGCGGCGCGGATGGCGGCGACGATGGCGGGGGTGGAGGAGATGGTG
>NZ_JBVJIJ010000033.1:0-127738 GCF_055586325.1 Dactylosporangium sp. NPDC051087
GGCTTGATGTCCTGCGGCGTGAGCGGGCGGCGAAGCAGCGGATTGCCCTGCAGGTAGATCTGGCCGACGGTGAGGTAGTTGTTCGCCCGCCACCACGCGTCGAGCTGGGCGACCTCGTCGTCGCCGGGGCTGCCGAGCGTGCGGGTCAGGTCTTCGTCGGTGCTGCGGTCCGCGACAGTGGTCACCGGACGTCCTTTCTCCGATATGCGTGTTCAGGCTGTGGTTTTGAGGTCAACAGTCGTCCCGGGCATACCAACCCGAGGCTACGCCGCCAGGGCGGGCGGCGTAGCGCGAAGCTCACGGTTGCCCGGGCAGCTCGATGGCGTCGGTGCCGCAGCGGCGGGCGGACGCCGGGACCGGCTCCAGGTCGTCGACGGGGACGCCGACCCGCATGGCGATCGCCGGATGGCCCACGCCGCCGAGCAGCCGCCGCAGCGCGACCCGTACGGCCGGCACCTCGACGACCTCGCTGATCGGTGAGGCGGCGAGCCCGCGGGCGGTGAGGGTCAGCCAGACCGCCGACAGCGCCTCCCCCGCGGCCACCCAGTCCTTCGGCTCCTCGGCGTCGACGGTGAGGATGGCGTACACGGTGCCGCGGTCCGACCCGGTGCCCGGTTCGAGCGCGGCCGGCCGCGCCAGGTTGAAGTCCCGCGGGGGGACGGCGCGGCGTGTCGCCGGCACGGTGCCGCGCGCCGACACCCCGTCGCGCGCGGCCCGCATGCGGGTCGTCCAGGCGAGCATGTCGTCGCGGAAGCGCGGATCGCCGCGCTCCACCTCGCCGGCGTGCGCCACCGCCGACGCGAAGGCGGTGACCTGATCGTCGCGGACCACGTGCAGGTGCACGCCGTACCGCGCGGCGGCGGCCCGGAGCTCGTCGAGGACCGCGCCGGTGGGCCTCGTGTCGCTGAACGGACGCCGGTCGGTGCGCCGCTGGTAGATCGCGCGGTACAGGAAGTGGTCCGCGGCGCAGGGTCGCCCCTGCCGGATCCGGGCCACCAGGTCCGGCCGGGCCGGGTCCGGCAGCCGGGTGATGTCGGCGTCGGAGCCGACGGCGAGCAACGCGACGGTGGCGTGGTGCAGCGCGGTCCCGCAGCTGATCAGCAGGAGCCTGCCGTCGGGGTCCATGCCGTCCAGGCGGCGGGACCGGTCGGCCCACAGCTCCGCGTGGTTGCCGGCGAGCCGCCACCGCCACGGCTGGGTGTTGAGGATGGACGGTGCGCGCAGCGCCGCGATCGAGGCCTCGGCGACCTGGTCGATCTCGGCTCGCGGATGCTGTGTCATGGCGGGCTCCCTGTCGGTGCTTCACGTCAACGATCGCCTGGACACGGACCGGGCGGCAGGGCCGGTGGTCACGCCTCGACGGGGCCGACGGTCCTGTCCTGCGGGCCGGTCGTGCCGTAGTAGGCGGTGCGCATGATCTCGCGGAGATCCTCGAGCATCGGCATCCGCGGGTTCGCCGGGGCGCACTGGTCCAGGTAGGCGTTCATCGCCTGCTGCGGAAGCGCTTCCAGGAACGTCTGCTCGTCGACGCCCGCGGCCTGGAACGACGCCTCGATGCCGACCTCGGCGCGCAGCCGCTCCACGGCGGCGGCGTAGGACTCGACGCCCTCCTCGGGGGTGCGGGCCGGCAGCCCGAGCGCCTGGGCGATCTGCTGGAACCGCTCGGGTGCCACGTACCGCTCGTATTTCGGCCAGGCGTTCAGCTTCGCCGGCACCTTGCCGTTGTGGCGGATCACGTGCGGCAGCAGGATCGCGTTGGTGCGCCCGTGGGCGATGTGGAACGTGGCGCCGAGGGTGTGTGCGAGCGCGTGGACCATGCCGAGGAACGCGTTGCCGAAGGCCATCCCGGCGATCGATCCGGCGTTGTGCATCTTCTCCCGCGCCAGAGGGTCGGCGCCGCCGTGGTGGACCGCCGCCGGCAGGTGCTGGAACACGAGCTTGATCGCGTGCAGGGCCAGCGCGTCGGTGTAGTCGCTGGCGTAGACGGAGACGAACGCCTCGGTGGCGTGGGTGAGGGCGTCGAAGCCGCTGTCGGCGGTGACGTTCGGCGGCAGGTCGGCGGTCAGCACCGGGTCGATGATGGCGACGGTCGGGGTGAGCGCGTAGTCCGCGAGGGGGTACTTCATGCCGGTCGCCGTGTCGGTGATGACCGCGAACGGGGTGATCTCCGCGCCGGTGCCGGACGTGGTGGGGATGCAGACGAGGCGGGCGAGCCGGCCGAGGGCCGGAAAGGTGAAGGCCCGCTTGCGGATGTCGAAGAACTTCTCCCGCATGTCGGTGAACTCGACGTCGGCGTGCTCGTACAGCAGCCACATCACCTTCGCCGCATCCATCGGCGACCCGCCGCCGAGCGCGATGATCGTGTCGGGCCGGAAGGACCGCATGAGCTCGGCGCCGCGCTCGACCGTCGCCATCGTCGGTTCGGGTTCGACGCTGTCGAGGATCTGCACGGTGACCGGGTTGGCGCCGGCGCGCAGGACGCCGCGGACCCGGTCGACGTAGCCGAGCCTGGTCATCGTCGGGTCGGTGACGATGGTGACGCGGTGGACGTCGGGCATCTCCGACAGGTACCGGATGGCGTTGGGCTCGAAGTAGATCTTCGGCGGGACCTTGAACCACTGCAGGTTGTTGGTGCGCCGGCCGATCCGCTTGATGTTGAGCAGGTTGACCGCCGACACGTTGCCGGACACCGAGTTGCGCCCGTAGCTGCCGCAGCCCAGCGTCATTGACGGCAGGAAGGCGTTGTAGACGTCGCCGATACCGCCCTGCGACGCCGGCGAGTTCCAGATGATCCGGACCGCCTTGACCTGCCGGCCGTAGCGTTCGGCGGTCGCGGCGTCGGCGGTGTGGATGATCGCGCTGTGCCCGAGCCCGTCCAGCTCGACCATCTGTTCGGCGAGGCGGAACCCTTCCCGCGCCGAACCGGCGCGCAGCACCGCGAGGACGGGGCACAGCTTCTCCCGGGTCAGCGGCTCGCCGGGGCCGACCTCCTCGACCGGCACGAGGATGACCGAGGTGTCGGCGGGGACCTCGAAACCGGCTCCGGCCGCGATCCAGGCGGCGGCGCGGCCGACGACGTCGGGGTTGAGTGCGGCGCCGGCGCCGCCGGCCGTGACCCCGAAGATGAACCGCTCCAGCAGCTGCTTCTCGTGCGGGGTCGCGACGTGGGCGTGCAGCCGCTCGAACTGCGCGACGGCCTGGTCGGCGATGGCGTCGTGGAGGATGACGGCCTGCTCGGACGCGCAGATCATGCCGTTGTCGAACGTCTTGGAGACCACGATGTCGTGGACGGCGCGCACGACGTCGGCGCTGCGGTCGACGTACGCGGGGACGTTGCCGGGCCCGACGCCGAGCGCCGGCTTCCCGGCCGAGTAGGCGGCGCGGACCATGCCGCCCCCGCCGGTGGCGAGGATGACGGCCACCCCGGGGTGCCGCATGAGCGTCTGGGTCGCCTCGATCGAGGGCGCCTCGATCCACTGGACGCAGTCGCGCGGCGCACCCGCGGCAATTGCGGCGTCGCGTACGACGCGGGCGGCCTCGGCGCTGCACCGCTGGGCGGCGGGGTGGAACGCGAAGACGACGGGGTTGCGGGTCTTGAGCGAGATCAGCGCCTTGAACACGGTGGTGGACGTCGGGTTGGTGACCGGGGTGACGGCACAGACGACCCCGACCGGCTCGGCGATCTCGACGATGCCGTTGATCTCGTCGCGGGACACGACGCCGACGCTGCGCAGGCCGGCGAGGCTGTGCGCGATGTGTTCGGAGGCGAAGACGTTCTTGACCGCCTTGTCCTCGAACACGCCCCGCCCGGTCTCCTCGACCGCCAGCCCGGCGAGGCGGCCGTGCTCGCTGAGCGCCGCGACGGACGCCTTCTTGACGATGTGGTCGATCTGCTCCTGGTCCAGCCCGGCGTAGGCCTCCAGTGCCCGCAGCGCCTTGGCCACCAGCCGGTCGACCGCCGGCGCCGCGCCTTCGACGGGCGCGTCGAGCTGTTCGGCGAGCGGCGGCGCGAGGGTCCCGGTCACCGTCATCACGTCCTTCCCGAGGGCGGTGCGGGCCGTTGCGGCCCGCACGTTCATCCTTCGACGGTCCCGGCGACGTGCTCAGTGCCCGACGTCCCGGCAGGCGATGACCAACGTCCCGCGTCGTGGTGCGGCGTGGGGACGACGGCCACCGGGCACGTGGCGTTCCTCACGAGCGTGCCCGGCACCGTCCCGGCACCGCCCCGCGGCACGCCCGTGCGCTCCCGGGCGCCCACGACGACCAGTCCGGCGTCGGCGGCCGCGTCGAGCAGGCGGGCCGCGGCGTCGACGCCGTGCAGGACGTCCAGCGCGACGGGGACGTCGGGGAACGCGGCCCGCCGGCCCGCGAGGGTCATGCTCAGGGACTCGCGGGCGTCCGCGTCGTCGCGCGCGTCGTCGAACCGGCCGCCGCACGTCAGGACGGAACAGACGCGGACGTCGGCACCGCGGCGCTGCGCCGCCTCGAAGGCGAAGCCGATCGCCGCCGCCGACGGCGCGGCGGCGTCGAGTCCCAGGACCACCGGTCCCCCGAGGACGTCGCCGGGGCCGGTGACGACGACCGGGCAGGACGCGTAGGTCATCATCTGGGCCGCGACGGCACCGGTGTGGACGCGATGACACCCGACGGCCGGCCGCCTGCCGTGGCCGTGACGGCCGAGCACGACCAGGTCCGCGGACCGCGAGATCCGCACGAGCGCGGCACCGGCGGCCCGCGGCACGATCATCGTCCGCACGTCCGCTCCGGGCGCCGCCCGCACGAGCTCCTCACGGACGGCGCCGAGCAGCCTGCGCGCCTCGTCCTGCGCGTCGGCGGTCAGATCGGGTGGCAGCAACCTCGCGTACGCGGGCCGGTCGAGCAGCGAGTGCAGGACCCGGACCACGCCATGGCCAGCGACCGCTTCGCCGAGGGCGAACCTCGCCGCGGCCCAGGAGTCCGCCGAGCCGTCGAATCCCACGACGACCCGCAACCGTGCGGCCATGTCGCCCTCCGTGAGGTCTGCGCGGGGTCAGGCGTCGAAGGTGTGGGTGAGCCGGGGCGTCGTGTCGTCGAAGCCCCACGCGAGGTCGTCGTCGGAGACGCCCACGACACCGTCGAGGCCGCGGATGAGCCGGACGGCGATCTGGGCGCTGCTGCGCCGGTCGATCCTCCCGGTGAGGGTCACGTGCCCGTCCGCGACGGCGACGCCGACCTCGACCGGGTCGATCCACATGACGCCGCGCAGGACGGAGTCGATGATGTCGGCGCGGACGGCGTCGTCGTCGCGCAGGTAGCGCCGCAGCAGATCACGGCGGGACACGATGCCGACCAGGTTGCCGGCGTCGTCGACGACGGGAAGCCGCTTCACGTCGCGGTGCTCCATGAGCCGGGCGGCGTCGGTGAGGGTGGCCGACGCGGCGACGGTGACCGCGGGTGCCGTCATCAGCGTCGCGGCGCTCTCGCCGGCCGCCTTCTCCTTCGCCAGACGCAGGCGCCGGCGTTCGAACAGCCTGGCGTGCACCTCCGCGCCGTTGAACTCGACCTTGTGCAGCAGGTCCGCCTCCGACACCACGCCGAGCACGTGGCGTTGGTCGTCGACGACCGGGACGGCACTGACGCCGAAGTCGACGAGCAGGTCGACGATCTGCTTGTAGCCGAGATCGGGTGCGACGGTGACCACACCCGTGCTCATCACATCACGTACCAACAGCGGATGCATCGACCTGCTCCCTTCCGTGGGGCGTTGCCTTGCCTTCCACCCTGGTCCGGCGCCGGGCACGGCACACGGGCCGAAAGTCCTCCGATCGCGGGACCGGACCCGCCGGTCGGTGGACACCGGTCGGCGACGGGCGTGGACGTTCGGCGGTCGCCGCGCACGGGCCGGACCGGACACCATTGGTGACACAGAGTGTGCTGCCGGATACCGATCGGGAAGCGAATGTCGAACGTCATACCTGAGGTCATGGATGTCCACGTGGGCCGGCAGGCGATCTACGACCGGCAGGGCGACATCGCCGCGTACGAGCTGCTGTTCCGCAACGCGCCGGGCGCCAGCTCCGCGACGAACGGCGGGGCCCTCGCCACGAGCCAGGTGATGGTCGCCGCGTTCACCACCGTCGGCCTGGACGAGCTCGCCGGCAGCCGGCCGTGCTTCATCAACCTGACCGCGGACTTCCTCCTCGGCGAGCTGCCCGTGCCGTTCGCGCCCGAGCACGCCGTGCTGGAGGTCCTGGAGACGGTCGACGTCGACGACCGGCTCGTGCGGGGCGTCGCCGCCCTGGTCGACCGCGGCTACGTCATCGCCCTCGACGACTTCGTGTCCGGCTCCGGGCACGAGCGCCTGTTCGGCCTGGCGAGCTACGTGAAGGTCGACTTCCTCGGTACGACCGCCGAGCAGCGGCAGGCGATCCTCGGCGTGCGTGCCGCGCACCCGCACCTGCGGTTCGTCGCCGAGCGACTGGAGACGGCCGACGACGTCGCCGAGGCGCACGCCCTCGGGTTCGAGTTCTTCCAGGGGTACGCGCTGAGCCGCCCGGCGGTCGTGTCGGCCCGCACCCTGAGCGCGTCCCGGCTGCGCTGCGTCCACCTGCTCGGCCTGCTCATGGCGCCGGACGTGGGCCTGGACCGGATCGTGTCCATCGTGTCCAGCGACCCGGCGCTGAGCTACCGGATGCTGAAGGCGGTCAACACCGCCGCGGCCGGCAACGCGCACCGGGTGTCGTCGGTGCACGAGGCCGTCGTCATGCTCGGCGCCGCGCAGATCCGCAACTGGGTGACCCTCATGCTCATCGGGGACCTCACCGAGGCCGGGGAGGAGCAGACCGCCGACATCCTCGTCCACGCGCAGCTGTGCCGGCTGATCGCCGAGAGCACCGGCCTCGCCGGCGACGAGGCGTTCACCGCGGGGCTGCTCGACGCCGTCGCCGGGCTGCTCGGCATGCCGGTCAGCTCCCTCGCCGGCTCACTGCCCCTGGCTCCCGCCGTCAGCGACGCGCTCCTGCACGGCACCGGCCCCCTGGGTCACGTCCTCGCCACCGTCCACGCCCACGCGCACGGGACGTCGCCGTCCGGCCCGGACGGCGACATGCTCGGGCAGCACCTGGCGGCCCTGGCCTGGGCCACCCGCACGGCGCAGGCGATCCGCTCCAACTGAGCCCGGCCGGGCCGTCACCGGGGCCTGGCGACGGTGAGCAGGACGGCGGCGTCCTCGAGGGCCTCCAGGCTGTGCCGGGCGTCGGGGATCACGAGCAGGTCCCCGGCGCCGCCCTCGGCGCTCTCAGCGGCGGTGGCGAGCCGGACCCGGCCGTGCAGCACGTGCAGCGTCGCCTCGCCCGGGTTCTCGTGCTCGTCGAGCCGCCGCCCGGCGGCCAGGGCAAGGAGCGTCTGGTGCAGGGCACTGCCGTGGCCGCCGTACAGGGTCTGGGCGCTGCGCCCGGCCGCGGCGCCACGGGCGGTGCTCAGGTGCCGCTCGACGAGGGACGGCAACGATGACGTGTTCATGACGGCTCCTGTACTCGGCGGACGAGGGCACCCACGTCGTGCGGGCGAGGTGAGGCCGGCCCGGCGGCGGTCAGTTCGTAGCCGGTGACGAGGTCGCCCGCATCGACGTCGTCGCTCCCACCTTCCCGGACACGTGAACTGTGACCCGAGCGGGGCAGGCCCGCACAGGGCACAACGCCCTGTCATCGTTGGGACGTTGTGCCCGCGCCGGGCAGGGCCGGCGGGACGGCCCGATCGGTGCCGTCCGGCCCTGCCCGGCCCCTCCGGCCGCCGCCTAGCGTGATTCACGGGCCGCCGTACCCCCGGCGGAGGTCCTGGACGAGGAGCGGCGCATGCGAACAGTGACCGAGCCCGAACTCGCGCGGATGCTCAGCGCGTTACCGGGCACGCCCCGGATCGTCGCGAGCGGCAACTACGCCGCCCCGGGCCGCCTGCTCTCCGCCGTCGACGCCGCCGTCGCGGAGTTCCGCCTGTTCATGCTCAACGCCCAGCGTGGCCTGCCCGACCGGGAGGGCGTCGGCTACGAGTCCGCGTTCGTCGGCCCCGGGATGCGCGGGCACCCGCGGCTGCACTATTTCCCGTGCCGGCTGTCGCTGGTGCCGCACCTGTTCCGGCAGCGGCTCGCGCCAGACGTCGTGCTGCTGCACACCTCCCCGCCCGACGGCGGCGCGGTCAGCCTCGGCGTCGAGGTCAACGTCCTGCCCGCGGCCGTCGAGGCGGTGCGCGCCCGCGGCGGCATCGTCGTGGCGCAGGCGAACCCGGCGATGCCGGTGACCTACGGCGACGCCGTGCTGCCGCTGGAGGCCGTGGACTACATCCTCGAGGTCGACGAGCCGCTCGCGACGCACCCCGTCGCGGCGCCCGACGCGGTGTCGGCGGCCATCGGTGAGCGGGTGGCCGCGTTGGTACCACAGCAGGCAACGCTGCAGCTCGGCATCGGCGCGATCCCGGATGCGACGCTCGACGCCCTGCTCGACCGGCGCGGCCTTCGGATCTGGTCGGAGATGTTCAGCGACGGCGCGCTCGCCCTGGAGAAGGCCGGCTGCCTGGACTGGGACACGCCCGTGACCGCCTCCTTCTGTTTCGGTTCGGCGGAGCTGTACGACTGGGTCGGCCGCAACCCGCGGATCCGCATGCTCCGCACCGAGAAGACGAACGACCCCGGCACGATCGCCGCGCACCCGAACCTGATGAGCGTGAACAGCGCGCTGCAGGTCGACCTCTTCGCCCAGGCGAACGCGACCCGCGTCGGCAACCGTACGCACTCCGGCTTCGGCGGTCAGACGGACTTCATCGTCGGCGCCATGCACTCCCCCGGCGGGCACGCCGTCATCGCGCTGCGATCCTGGCACCCGAAGGCGGACGTGTCGTCGGTGGTGCCACTGGTGTCCGGTCCGGTGACGTCGTTCCAGCACAGCTCCATCGTCACCGAGCAGGGCACCGCCACGATCTGGGGACGGGACAGCGTCGAGCAGGCCCAGGAGATCGTCGACCGGGCCGCGCACCCGGACGCCCGCGACGGGCTGCGTGCGGCGGGCCGGACCTTCGGGCTGCCGCTGCGCTGACGGCGGCGGGATGCCGGAGCGGGCGCACAATGGAAGGGAAGAGTCCGGTGGTGGCAGTCATGGTCGTGGCCACGCTCATCGCCGCCGTCTACGTCGCGCTGATCGCCCTGCACGTCCAGGCGATCCGCCACGACCCGCCGGCAGGCGGACACCACCGGCCACGGATCGCGACGTGGCTCGCCACCCGTGACGGACGCCGCCGCGGCCGCATCGAGAGCGACGCCGTCCACCGGCTCATGTCCGGCTCGCTGGACAGGGCCTCGTATCGGGCCGCCATGGCCGCCATGGCCGAGCAGGACGCGATCGAGCGTCCGGTCCGGATCCCGAAGGTATGACGGCCGAGGTACGGAAAGGGGATCCCATGACCACCGCGAGCGACGCCGTCCCGCCGGAGGAGCCTTCCGGCGGCCACGTCCTGCCGGCTGAGGTGCTGGTCCGCCTCCGCCTCCTCGAATCGCGGGTCCGGGTCCTGGAGGAGACGGTCTGTGACCTGGCCGCGGCCCCTTGACCGCACCGATCCGAACGACGCGGCGACCGTGGTCCGCAGAGCCCTCGACCAGCTCCGGCACTGAACGAACATCGCCGCGGCGGTGTTCAGCCGTGCTTCGTGGCGGACGCCCGGGAGCCGTCCTGGGCTGCCGGCGGCAGGGTGACGACCTCGTCGACGTCGCCGAGTCCGTCCGGACGGTGGGTGATGAGCAGGACCGCCCGGGCCTCGGTCGCGGCGAGCAGGTCGCGGGTCAGTTCGGCGGCGGTGCCGTCGTCGAGGTGCTCCGTCGGCTCGTCGAGGATCAGGACCGGGAAGCCGGCCAGCAGCACCCGGGCCAGCGCGAGCCGGCGGCGCTGACCGCCGGACAACGTGACACCGTGCTCGCCCACGGGTGTGGCGAGCCCGGCGGGCAGCTTCCTGACCCAGTCCAGCAGCCGCGCGGCGCCCAGGGCCGCCTCCAGCTCGGCAACGGTCGCGGCGGGGCGGCCGACGCGCAGGTTCTCCTCGATGGTGGTGTCGAACAGGTACGCGTCGTCGCCGAGGTACCCGACGGTGCGGCGCACGTCGTCGCCGCGCAGGTCGCGGGTGTCGACGCCGTTGAGCGTCACCCGCCCGGCGAGCGGATCGAGCCATCGCAGCAGCAGCGCCGCGACCGTGCTCTTGCCCGCGCCGCTCGGTCCCACGAGCGCGACCCGGCGCCCCGGACGCAGCGTGAGGGACACGTCGCGGAGCACGACCTGCCCCGGCGTCCAGCCGGCGGACACCCCCTCCAGGCGGACGGTCGGCGGACCGTCCGGCAGCGGCGCGGGCACGGCAGGGTCGGGCGCCGGGTCCGCGGCGGCGGCGATCTCGGCGAGCCGCCCCAGCGCGGCGCGGGCCGCGGCGAGGCGCTGCGCGGCGGCGGGGATCGCGCCGGCGGTCTCAAAGACGGCGAGCGGGGTCAGCACGACGACGGCGAGCAGCTCGCCCGGCAGCGTGCCGGCCCGGACCGCGACGGCACCGGCGGCGAGGCCCGCGAGGACGCTCAGCCCGGTGCATGACGCGGTGACCGCCGCCGACACGCCGGCGGCGGCGCCGGAGCGGCGGGCCGCGGCGAGCAGCCGCCGGTCGGTGCGGTCCAGCGCGGTCAGCGCGTGCCCGACGGCGCCCTGCGCGATCAGATCGGGCAGCCCCTGCAGCAGGTCGACGGTGCCGGCGGCCAGCGCACCGCGCAGCGGCGCGAGCCGGGCGTCGGCGCGGCGGACGGCCGCCGCCTGCATCATCGGCACCCCGACCGCGACGGCGAGCAGCCCCGCGGCGAGCGCCACGCCCGCGACCGGCAGCAGGTTGCCGACGAGCAGCACCGTGGCGGTGCCGGTGACGGCGGCGACGGCGACGGGCAGCAGCACGCGGGCGATGACGTCGAGCACCGACTCGACGTCGTCGACGAGGCGGGCGACGAGGTCCCCGCGGCGGAACGCGGTGAGGCCGGCCGGTGCGAGGCGCTCCAGCCGCCGGTACGTGCGGACCCTCAGCCCGCCCAGCACCCGGAACGCGGCGTCGTGGCCGGCGATCCGTTCGACATAACGCAGCACGCCGCGGCCGATGCCGAACGCCCGGACGGCGACGATGGCCACCATGAGGTGCAGCACCGGCGGGTGCTGGGCGGCGCGCGAGATGAGCCACGCCGAGGTCGCCATCAGCCCGACCCCGGCACCGGCCGCGCCGACCCCGGCGACCAGGGCCAGGCCGAGCTGACCGGCGGCCGGGCGGCACAGCCGTAGCACCCCGGCGACGAGACCGGCACGGCCGGTGGCACCGTCGCGCTTCACGCCCTCGACAGCCTGACCGAGGTCCCGCGCCGCACCGGTCACCGGGTCCTCGCCGCGTTGCCGCCGGGGCACCTGGTCACCGTCGCGCCGTGCCGAAGCGGTCGTGCCGCCGAGTCGGCCCACCCGGCGGACCGCGGACAGGTCCGTGCGGCCGTCACCATGGACGTCGGACAGGTCCGCGTGGCCCTGACCGTGGCCAGCGGTCAAGTCCGCACCGTGGACGGCGGCTGTGTCCGCGTGGCCCCCGCCGTGGACGGCGGTCAAGCCCGCACCGCCGGCACCGCCCGCACCGTGGACGGCGGACACGTCCGCACCGCCCGCACCCACCGCACCGTGAACGGCGGTCATGTCCGGGCCGTGGATGGCGGTCATGCCGGCACCGCCGTACGTCCGACGGGGATGCTCCGGTCGGCGGCGGCGATGAGTGCCGGCCGGTGGGCGACCATGATGACGGTCCTTCCGGTGGCGTGGGTGCGGATCGCGGCGAGGATGCCCGCCTCCGTCGCGGCGTCGAGATTGGCGGTCGGCTCGTCGAGCAGGACCACCGCGGCGTCGCGCAGGAACACGCGGGCCAGCGCGATGCGCTGGCGCTGCCCGGCGGACAGGCCGGCGCCGTCGTCGCCGAGCCTGGTCGACATCCCCTCCGGCAGCGCGTCGATGAACTCCAGCGCGCCGGCGAGCGCCGCGGCACGGCGCAGCGAGTCCTCGGTGGCGCCCGGTACGCCGAGGCGGATGTTGTCGGCGATCGTGCCGGTGCTGAGCCAGGGCCGCTGCGGCAGCCACGCGACCCGCCGCCGCCACTCGTCGGGGTCGGCGGTGCTCAGGTCGTGACCGCCGACGGTGACGCTGCCGGTGTCCGGCACGGCGAATCCGAGCAGGACGGCCAGGGCCGTGGACTTGCCGCAGCCGCTGGGACCGGTCAGGGCGACCACCTCGCCGGGCCGGATCTCGGCGGTGAACGGCGGCAGCGACGCGTCGGACCGGCCGCCGTGGCGGACGGCGACATCGTCGAACCGGATGGCGCCGGCCGGTGCGGGTGCGGTCCCGCGCGGCGGCAGCGGCCGCTCGAGCATCTCGAACACCGACGTGGCGGCCGCGAGCCCTTCGGCGCTGGCGTGGTAGTTGGCGCCGACCTGGCGCAGCGGCAGGTAGGCCTCGGGGGCGAGGATCAGCACCAGCAGCGCGGTGGCGAGGCCGAGGCTGCCGTCGACGAGGCGCAGCCCGATGCCGACCGCGACGAGCGCCACGGACAGCGTCGCGAGCAGTTCCAGGACGAGCGATGACAGGAACGCGACCCGCAGCGTGCGCATGGTGGTGGCGCGCTGCTCGGCGCTGATCCGGGCGATGATCCCGGCCTGCCGTTTCGCGCGGCCGAACACGCGCAGGGTCGGCAGGCCGGCGACGACGTCGAGGAAGTGGTGCGACAGCCGGGCCAGGAGCCGGAACTGGCGCCGGTTCGCCGCCTCGGTGTGCAGCCCGACGAGCGCCATGAAGACCGGGATGAGCGGCAGGGTGACGGCGATCGTACCGGCGGCGACAAGGTCGGCGGGCGCGACCCGGGCGAGCACGACGACCGGCACCAGGGCGGCGAGGACGAGCTGTGGCAGGTACCGGGCGAAGTAGGCGTCCAGTGCGTCCAGTCCCCGGGTGGCGAGGGTGGCGACCTCGCCGGTGTCGGCGGCGCCCGGCCCCAGGGTCGCGACGTGGGTGAGCAGCCGCGACCGGAGCTGGCGCTTCACGGCGGCCGCCGACCGGGCGGCGGAGACCTCCTGCGCCCAGGCGACCCCGGCCCGCAGCACGACGACGGCGGCCAGCCACGCGAGGGTCGGCGCGATCCGGGCCACGTCGGCGCCGTGCAGGTGGACGGCGGTGATGCCGTCCGCGAGGAGGGTTGCCTGCGCCACGACCAGCGCGGCGAGGGCGACGCCGAGGCCGACGGACAGCGCCAGGTAGATGCGGGTCGCCCGGGCGTGGCGCAGGAGGCGCGGGTCCAGGGGCTTCACGGGCGGACCGCCGGGATGTGCTCGACCCGCAGCCGCCGGCGGAACACCCAGTAGGTCCACGACTGGTAGCCCAGCACGACCGGCGTGAAGCAGACCGCGACCCAGGTCATGACCTTCAACGTGTACGGCGTGGACGACGCGTTGCTCACGGTGAGGCTGTCGCCGCCGGCGAGGGTGGTCGGCATGACGTCGGGGAACAGCGTGACGAACAGGGCGGCGACCGCGAGGACGAGGGTCGCCCCGGTGGCCAGGAACGCCCATCCCTCCCTGCGGGCCCGGGTGGCGAGGACCGCACCGGTCAGGGCCGCCGCGGCCGTGGCGGACAGCGCCCAGCCCCACGCGTCGTCGTGGGTCAGCTGCGTCCACAGCAGGAACCCGGCGGCGAGCAGCACGGCGGGCAGGCTGAGCCGGAACGCGAGGCGCCCGGCCCGGTCCCGGACGTCCCCGTCGGTCTTCAACGCCAGGAACACGGCGCCGTGCAGCGCGAACAGCGACAGTGTCGTGAGGCCGCCGAGCAGTGCGTAGGGGTTGAGGAGGGTGAGGAACGTGCCGGCGTACTCGTGTCCGGCGGTGATGGGCACGCCCCGGACGATGTTGCCGAACGCGACGCCCCACAGGACCGCCGGGACGAAGCTTCCGGCGACGATGCACAGGTCCCAGCGGCTCCTCCAGCGCGGGGAGTCGATCTTGCCACGGTACTCGAAGGCGAGCCCGCGCAGGATGAGCGCGACGAGGATGATCAGCAGCGGCAGGTAGAAGCCGGAGAACAGCGTGGCGTACCACTCCGGGAACGCGGCGAAGGTCGCGCCGCCGGCGACGAGGAGCCAGACCTCGTTGCCGTCCCAGACGGGTCCGATGGTGTTGATGAGCAGGCGCCGCTCCCGTTCGTCGCGGGAGAGCACCGGCAGCAGCATGCCGACGCCGAAGTCGAAGCCTTCCAGGAGGAAGTAGCCGGCCCAGAGCACGGCGATGAGTGCGAACCAGACGGTGGTGAGTTCCATGGTCGTTTCCCTCTAGTACGCGAACGCCAGTGGACGGTCTTCGTCATCTTCCTCGTCAGGTACGACGATTTCTGGTGCCCCGGCCCGGGCGTAGCGCAGCATCAGCATCAGTTCGACGACGGCGAGCGTGCCGTACAGGAGCGTCAAGACGACGAGCGAGGTGGCGACGGTGCTCGCGGCCACCGACGGCGAGACGCTCTGCGAGGTCTTGAAGATGCCGAAGACGGTCCACGGCTGGCGGCCGACCTCGGTGAAGATCCAGCCGAACGAGTTGGCCAGCAGCGGCATGGCGACCGTGGCAACGGCGGCCGTCCACAGCCAGCGCCCCGCGGGTAGCCGCCCCTTCCGGGTGCGCCACAGCGCGACCGCGGCGACGGCCATGGCGAGGACGCCGAAGCCGATCATGAGGCGGAACGACCAGTAGGTGACCGGCACGTAGGGCACGTAGTCGCCTTCGCCGTACCGCTGCGAATACAGCTGCTGGAGGTCGTTGATGCCTTCGACGGAGCCGCTGGGGCTGCCGGTCGCCATGAAGGACAGCAGCGACGGGATGCGCACGCTGGCGACCTCCTCGCGCCCGTCGAGCGAGCCGATGGTGAAGATCGAGAATGAGGCGGGTTCGGACGTCTGGTACAGCGCCTCCGCGGCGGCCATCTTCATCGGCTGCTGCTCGGTCATCACCCGGGCCTGCAGGTCACCGGTGACGAGGACACCGACGCCGGCGGCGAGCACCACCCACGCGCCGAGCCGCAGCGCCGGCCGGAACACCTCGGTCTGGTTGCGGCGGCGCAGGTGCCAGGCGCTCACGGCCAGCATGAACGCGCCGGCGGTGAGGAAGCACGCGGTGACGGTGTGCGGGAAGGTCACCAGGGTCGTCGAGTTCGTCAGGACGGCGACGATGTCCGTGAGCTCCGCCCGGCCGCGTTCGGCGTTGAAGGTGTACCCGACGGGATGCTGCATCCAGGAGTTGGCGGCGAGGATGAAGTACGCCGACAGCATGGTGCCGATCGACGCGAGCCAGATCGCCGCCAGGTGGACGCGCTTCGGCAGCCGGTCCCAGCCGAAGATCCACAGTCCGAGGAACGTCGACTCGAGGAAGAACGCCAGGAGACCTTCGATGGCCAGCGGGGCGCCGAAGACGTCCCCGACGAACCGCGAGTAGGCGCTCCAGTTCATGCCGAACTGGAACTCCTGCACGATGCCGGTGACGACGCCCATCGCGAAGTTGATCAGAAACAGCTTTCCCCAGAACTTCGTCGCGCGCAGGTACTCCGGGCGCCCGGTCCGCACCCAGGCGGTCTGCAGCCCGGCGACGAGCGCCGACAGGCCGATGGTCATCGGCACGAAGATGTAGTGGTACACGGTGGTGATCGCGAACTGCCACCGTGCAAGATCCAGCGCGTCCATGCCCCGATTCTCATGAGCCGCCCGGGTGCCGCATCAGGGCCGAACGGCACGTCCGGACGGGACCGACGGTCCCGGCAGTCCGTCAGCGGCGACCCGCCAGGACCGCACCGGGTGGAGCAGAATGGAACTGCGGGAGTGGTGGCGGCCGGGCCGGCGCCGCCGCGCGCGGAATCATTCCCGGCGGCCACCCTGACGCCCGGGTAGAGCGGTCACCGCAGCGGGCAGGTGGGCTGCGACCGCCGCACCCGGACCAGTCGCTGACGTGTTCATGACGGCCGGTGGCTCACCCGTGCGGTAGGTCGTGACGTCATGTCAGCCGGACCGAGGAGACACTCATGCACGCGAAGATCGGTGATCGCATCATCGAGGAGGCACGCCAGGTCGGAGGCCACCGGCGTATCGGCGTGATCATCTCACTGCGGCACGAGGACGGCACACCGCCGTACGTCGTGCGGTGGCTCGACGACGGTCACCAGACGATGGTGTTCCCGGGGTCGGACTCCCGGATCGAGGCCGGATCCGCCACCGACTCCCCCACCTGGGACTGAGGTCCCGGTCGCGGGCGGCGCGGTGGCGTCAGCCGAACAGCTCCCCGGTGTCGATGATGTTGCGGGCCGGACGGCGGGGGCTCACCGGCAGCGGGGCGGGGTCGGGGTCGATCCCGGCGCGGAGCACGAGCTGCGGGTTGCCCGCGGGGTCGACGAGACCGGCGAGGAGCGCCCGGGCGCCGGGGATCTCGACGGCGCTGCTCATCGGCGACGCGGCCAGCCCCTGGGCGGTGGCGGCCAGCCACACCGCGCTGGTGGCCTCGCCCGCGGTGAGCCAGTCGGCCCGGCCGTCGTCGTCCGTGACGATGATCAGGTACTCGGTGCCGCGGTCGTCCTCCGGGCCCGGGTCGAGGGTCGCCTCGTCGCCGAGGACGAAGTCACGCAGCGGCACGGGCCGGTCGCCGGCCGACGGGACGGTGTCGCCCGGGACGCCGTCCGCGCTGCCCGGCTCGCGGTGCGTCCACTCGTACTGCTCGGCGACGCGCCGCTCGTCCTTCGCGCCGATGATCTGCGCGCGCTCGGTCGCGTGCGCCAGGTATCCGATGTCGTCGGGGGTCATGCGGTACAGGCGGGCGTGTTCGGCTTCGGCCGCCGCGCTCAGCCTGGCCAGCTCGTCGGCGTTCACCGCGCGGGTCGGGCCGAAGCGGCGCCGGTCGGTGTGCCGGCGGCGTATGGCGCGGTACGCGATCCGGTCGTCGGGCTCCGCCGGTCGTTCGCGGCCGGCCCGTATCCGGGCGAGGAGGGCCGGGCGGTCCGGGTCGGGCAGGCGGTCCGTCACCGGCTCGAAACCGCCGGCCGCCAGGGCGACCCGGGCGTGGTGCAGGGCGGCGCCGCAGCTGAGCGTCAGCAGGCGTCCCTGCGGGTCGATCGCGCCGAGCTGCCGGGTCGTGTCCGCGTACAGGTCGAGCACGTTGTCGTGGATGTGCCACCGCCAGGGCTGGGTGTTCAGGATCGACGGCGCGTGACCGGCCTCCTCGGCGGCGAGGTGCAGCGCCGCCGTCTGCGCCGGAAGCGCCGGGTTCTCGGGTGTCGTGGTCATCGCGGGGTCTCCAGGGTGGACGGTGTCGGCGGGGCGGCGTCGGCCCGGCCGGCGAACCAGTAGTAGCCGTCGCTGTCGCGGCCGGCCAGGTCGCCGGAGCGGTACCAGCCGCCGGCGAAGCACCGCTCGTAGCGGGCGTCGTCGTCCAGGTAGCCGCGGAACATCGACGGCCAGCCGGGCCGCAGGGCGAGCTCGCCGACCGTGTCGGGCCGGTCGATCACGGTGCCGGCGCCGTCCCGCGCGCGGGGGTGCCCGTCCCCGCGGGGTGCAGCAGGCCGACCTCGACGCCCGGCACGGGCAGTCCCATGGCGCCGGGCCGGATGTCGACGCCGGCGAAGTTGCTGATCATGATGGCGCCCGTCTCGGTCTGCCACCACGTGTCGTGCACCGGTTGTCCGAGCGCCCGCGTCCCCCACAGCACGGCCTCGGCGCCGAGCGGACCGCCGCCCGAGGCGACGAGCCGCAGTGCGGACAGGTCGTGCCGCGCGGCCGGCTCGGTGCCGTCTCCCATCAGCGTCCGCACCGTGGGCGGCGTGGTGTAGCAGACCGTGACCCGGTGCCGGGAGACGTTGGTGTACCACCGTTCGGCGTCGAGGTCGCCGGCGTCGACCAGGACGGTGACGCCGTGGGTCAGCGGGGCGATGACGCCATAGGCGGTTCCGGTCATGTCCCCGGGATCGGCGGTGCACCAGAAGACGTCGTCCGGCTGGAGGTCGAGGGCGTAGAGCCCGGTCGCGTGGTGCGCGGCCACCGCCTCGTGCGCGTGGAACACGCCCTTGGGCGGTCCCGTGGTGCCGCGGGTGAACTGCAGCATCGCCGTCCGCCGGCCGTCGGTGGGTGGCACGGTGAAGCGGTCGTCCGCCGCCGCCATGGCCCGTTCCAGGCCGACGCCACCGGCGGGCAACCGGTCCCCGGCGGCCAGCACGTGGCGCAGCGCCGGCAGCTCCGCGCGGACGGGCGCCACCTTCCGCTCGTACAGGTCGGCGGTCGTGACGAGCGTGGTCGCGTTGCCCAGCACCAGCCGCTGCCGGATCTCCTCCGTCGTCGCCGCCGGGGACAGCGGCGCCAGCACCGCGGTGTACTTCAGCGTGCCCAGCGCCGTGACGTACAGATCCGGCCCGGGTTCCAGGAGCGCGAACACGCGGTCGCCGGGTGCGACGCCGAGCGCGGCGAGCGCGTTGGCGAAGCGGTTGGTCTGCCGCATCAGCTCGCCGTAGGTCACGTCCCGCTGTCCGCCGCGACGGTCGAGGCAGCGCAGCGCCACGGCGTCCGCACGGCCGTCGCGGACGTGCCTGTCGACCGTTTCGCCGCCGATGTTCAGGCCGGGCCCGCCGGGCGTGCCGGCCAGCCAGCGTCGCGCCGCCGACCAGGTGAAGTCGTGCCGCACCCACCGGTAGTCGCTGATGTTGGCGTGGGCCACGACGGTCGCGGGCTTGGTGATCGGTGCGTACACCATCCGGGCTGCTTCCCCTCGACGGTCCGATGAAACCGCGGCGGCGCCCGGCCCCGGTCAATGGCGGGACGGGGCGCTATCGGCCGCTGGATGCCGCGATGCGTCGCGATGCCTGGTGAACGACCGCGACCGGACAGACCGCGCGGTGCACCAGGGACTGGCTCACGGAGCCGAGTATCAGCCTGCCGAGCCCGCCGCGGCCGTGCGCGCCGACGGCGAGCACCTGGGCACCGGCCGAGGCGTCGATGAGCGCCCGGCTCACCCGGCCGGAGACCGTGTCGAAGCGGGTGTCGACGGCGGGGTACAGCCTCCGCCAGCGGTCCAGTGAAGCGGCGAGCAGGCGCAGGTCCGCCTGGTGCGGATCGTCCGCGTCCTCGCCCGGCGGCACGTCGGCCGCCGGCTGCCGGTGGACGTGCACGGCGGTGAGACCGACCCCGCGGGCGGCCGCCTGCTCGAAGCCGAACCCGAGCGCGTCCTCGCCGTACCGGGATCCGTCGACGCCGACGACGACCCGGCCGGCGTTCGGTCCGTCCTGCCCGCCCCGCCTGCCCGGCGGCAGCAGCCCGCGGACCACGAGCACCGGGCAGCCGGCGTGCGCGGCGAGCTGCGTGGTGGTGGAGCCGACGAGCAGCGCGCCGAAGCCGCCGGCGCCGTGGCTGCCGACGACGATCAGCGCCGCGGCGCGGGCGGCGTCCAGCAGCGCCGGGACGGCCGGCTGGAGCGCCGTCACGCCGGTGACCCGGAGGTCGGGCCGCACCTGCAGCGCCTGCTCCGTCGCCTCGACGAGGACCCGGTGCGACACCTCCTTCGCCTGCTGCAGGTAGGTGTCGTTCTCCACCTGACCGGTGAACTGCCGCGGGTAGGCGAACTGCTGCCAGTCGAACTCGGCGTGCAGCAGGTACAGGCGCCGGTGCCGGCGGCCGGCGTCGGCCGCCGCCCACCGCACGGCCAGGGCGCTGCCCGGTGCGCCGCCGACCCCGACGACGACGCTCCCGGGTTCGATCGACGGCAGGCTCATGGCGACGACCCCCATTCGCCACCGGTGGCTCCGTGCCGCTCCACCGGTTCACCGACGACCTCGACGACCTCGACGGCCGCCCGCCTCGGTGCCCGCCGGGGCGCGGGTCCCGGACCGGGGACGCCGATCCGGACGCCGACGGCGGGATAGCCGACGTTGCCCAGCATGCGCCGCAGCATCAGCCGCGCGGCGCGGACCTCGACGAGGTCGCTCATCGCGGACGTCGCCAACCGCTCGGCGGTCGCTGTCAGCAGGACCGCGGACAGCGCCTCGCCCGCCACCAGCCAGCCCTCCGGCTCGTCCAGGTCGATGACGATCAGCCCGTAGCAGGCGCTGCGGTCCACCTGCTCGGCGCCGCTGTAGATGCTCGGGCCGACGTCGGCGCCGGTGAAGTCGCGGATCGGCACCGGCCGGGCGCCCAAGGCCTCCGTCGTGTTCAGCGGTACGCCCTCGCCGACCTCGATCCGGACCCCGGTCCAGGCGGCGAGCTGGGCGCGGTACGCGGGGTCGGCGCGCTCGGCGGCGGCGGCGTGCCCGGCGGCGACGGTCATGGTGGTGAGGTCCTGCGGCCGGATGAGCTGCAGGTGCGCGCCCTTGGCGCACGCGGCGGCGCGGAGGCGGTCGATGGTCCGCTCGGGGACCCTGGTCTCGGCGAACGGCCGCCGGTCGGTGCGCCGGACCGTGAGGGCCCGCCGGAGCCGTTGCGCTTCCGGTGACCACGCCTGAGGGCCGGTGTAGCGCAGGATCGCCAAAAGGTCAGGGTCGTCGGCGTGGGGCAGCCGGTCGACGGCCACGCCGGCACCGGCCGCGGACAGCGCGACACAGGCATGGTGGAGCGCGACCCCGCAGCTGATGGTCAGCAGCCGCCCTTCCGGGTCGATCGGGCTCAGCTGCCGGCGACGGTCCGCGCGGAGCTCGGCGGTGTCGTGCTCGATCCGCCAGTGCCAGGGTTGGGAGTTCCAGATCGACGGTGCTCGCAGGGCGGTCGTGGCCGCGCGCGCAAGGATGCGGCTGGCCGGTTCCACCTGGACCGCCACGTCGTGGTCGGTGTGTCGGATCGTTGCCATGAGGATGTCCCTCCCGGAGTATCGGCCCGGGTCGGTCCCGGGTTGGCTCCGCATCGGCGCTGTCCTACTGCGGTCGGGTGGGTGCCAGCGACGGCTCCGGTTCCGGCTCGATGCCGTGGTACACCGGGTCCGGCGGCGTGCCCCCGCCGTGGACCATGTCGGCCAGCGCGCGTTCCATGCCCATGCAGGTGTCCTCGACGTAGTCGAGACCGACCTCGCCCGCGAGCGCCCGCGCCCGCTGGTTGGTGATGCCCAGCTGCAGCCAGATCGCCTTGGCGCCGGCGGCGGCCGCTTCCAGGACCAGTCCCTCGGCCTCCTCCGCCGGCCGGAAGACCTGCACCACGTCGACGCTTTCCGGGACGTCCGCCAGCCGCGCGTAGACGTGCTCACCGAACAGCTGGTGTGCGTGCGGATTGACCGGGACGATCCGCCAGCCCTGCTCCTGCAGCATCATCGGCACCCAGTGCGCGGGCTTCTGCGGGTCTCGTGAGGCTCCGACCACCGCGATCGTGTGGGCGTCGGCGAGCACCTGTCGTGGTGTGCGCATCGCACTCAACTCCTCGCTGTGAACATGATCAGCGATACCTCAAATGTGACACGACGCCGCCCGCGTCGTTCAGTGCCGAACGTCCCGGATCAGGGCGGGCGGACGGCATCGCCGGTGACCGGCGGACGGTCGTCACGCCGCCGCCCGGTGCACCGCCCGCGGGTCGTGGCGACGGTGCGGCCGGACCGTGCCGTGCGCGATGAGGGCGGGACAGACCATGCTGCGCAGCACCCGGTGCATGACCGAGGGCTTCGGGGGCTGGACCGCGTCGGTGGGGCACCGGGTGCCGAGCACCATGAGCATGGCCCACTGCGAGGCGGTGCTCAGACCTTCGACCGGGTCGCCCGGTTCGCTGCGCAGCTCCATCTCGACTGCGGGGTGGCGCGCACGCCACGGTTCGGCCGCCGCGGTCAGGGCCTCGTGCACGGCCGCCTCGTCAGCGGTCAGATCGGGCCCGTGGTGCTGGCCGTCGGCCGGGTGCCGGCCCGGCAGCCACAGCCGCGGGTGCTGCCAGGCCTGGATGACGACCAGTCGCCGGCTGCGGTTGGCGGCCTCCTCGAACGCGAGTCGCAGCGCCCGCTGGGCCGAGTCGGAGCCGTCGAACCCTACGACGACGGGGCCGGTCCGGGGCAGCACCGCGAACGGGTCGGCCCACCGGTCCGCCCCGTGGACCACCAGCACCGGACACTCCGCGCGCACGCACAGCGCGGTACACACGGAGCCCAGCGGCGCCGTCGTGTGCTTGTCGCGGCCGTGGCTGGCCACGACGACCAGCCGGGCGTGTTCCGCGTAGTGCCGCAGCACGTCCGCCGGGGCGCCGTGCTCGGTCACGCCGGTCGCGCAGACGCCGGGTCGCCACCGCACCGCCTCGTTCGCCGCCCGGACGGCGATGTCGGCGCTGTCCGCCGGTACGTCGCCGGCCGGCAGGGCGGGGTCGACCGCGTGGACGGCGAGCAGCTCCCGGGTGTGCTGGCAGGCCTCGTCCGCCGCCCAGCGCAGCGCACCGACGCTCGCCGCGGATCCGTCCACGCCGACGACTATGGGTCCGTACTGGTAACCCATGGTGCTTCTCCCTCGTCTTCCCCCCGCGCGGTGCCGTCGTGGTGGATGAGGACCGGGCACGCCGAGCGGCGCAGCAGATGCAGGCCGACCGAGCCGAGCAGCCACCCGCTGAACCCGCCGTGGCCACGGCTGCCGACGACGACCAGCTGCGCGTCCTGGGACCGGTGCGCGAGCACCGCGCCGGCGTCGCCGTCGACGGCCTGCAGCTCCCACCGCACGTCGGGGAAGCGGTCGCCGACCGCTGCGACGAGGCGGGTCGCCTCGGCGGTCAGCGAGCGGCGGACCTCGGCGACGTCGTACATCAGCGGCGGCGTGCCGACCGCGGTCTGCGTCTGCGGTGTCTCGATCACCCGCACCGCCAGCAGCGGGCAGCCACGCTGCCGCGCCTCGGCGAACGCCGAGGCCACCACCCGCCCCGCCTGCGGGGCGCTGTCGACGCCGACGAGCACGCCGCCGGCCGGGTGGACGCGGCCGCGCACGACGGTGACGGGGCACGTCGCGTGCGTGGCGACCTGCCGGCTGACCGAGCGGAGGACGGCTCCGGTGGCGGCGTGCCGGCCGCGGGTGCCGACCACCACCATGGCGGCCTCGGCACCGGCACGCAGCAGGGCCGCCGCGGGATGACCGGACGTCGCGGTGGCGGTTTCGACGGCGACGCCGGGCGCCGCGGTCGTGGCTTCCCGCGCCGCGACCCGCAGGATGTCGTCGGCGCGTTCCCGCGCCGGTCCGGCGAGCCCGGCGGCGGCCGCGAACGCCGTCAGCCGGGTCGGCCGGTGGCAGGCGACCACCATGCGCAACGGCACGCGGCGGCGATCGGCCTCGGCCGCCGCCCATCTGGCGGCCGCCAACGATGGTGCCGCGCCGTCCACTCCGACAACGATCGCCGCGCATTCCACGACGCTTCCCCGCTTCGTACAGGAAGGTTCACGCCGCCGCACGCGCCGCGCCACAGGCACGGTGTTGCGACCACGTTCGGATCCAGCCTGATCCGCCGGCGCCGGGGCGTGCCAGCACGCCGCGGCAAATCACCCGCGCCGGGTGAGCGACGCATGACGGCATCCGGCCCGCGGCACCTCAGGACACCGGCCCGCCCACCGGGTTCTCGTCGTCGGCCCGGGGGCGCACGTGGGCGTCAGGTCCCGGGAAGACGAGCGCATCGTGGCCGGTGTCGAGCCAGTGCACCCGGTACGGCGGGGTGTGGTCGGCGTGGCTGATCTCGGTGATGACACCGACCCGGCGGCCGTCGCCCAGACGAGCACCCTCGACGATCAGCCGGTCTCCGATGTTCGCCCGCATGATCGGTCCCTCCTCTGCTCACACCCGCCGGCGACCGCCGCGGGTTGCTGCGTTGGTCGGTTGGTCTCTTGGTCAACCGTGCGCCGCCGCCCGTGCCGATGCCAGGGTCTTGGGCCCCTGCCGGGGGATGAAACCCGCGCGCCCGTCCCTCATGGTCGTTCGGCCCTGGTACCGTCGCCCGCGCGGCGGGATGGTGGAGGTGCGGCCCACGGTCGACGAGGAGGACCGCCATGAACACCGCAGAACGGCCTCCGGCGGCCAGCCGGATCGGTGTCGGCGTCACGGAGACGCCGGGCGGCCTCGCCGCACTGTCGTGGGCGGTCGAGGAGACCGCGGCCCGCGGTGCGACGCTGACCGTCTGCCATGTGCGGCACCACGGCGGACCGCACGGCACGGCCCCCGCTCCCGGCGCCGGCCTCGCCGAGCTCGAGCTGACGGAGCCGGCGCTGGCACGGCACATCAGGGCGGCACGGCAACGCCTCGAGCACAGCTGCACCGTGTGGCTGCCGCACGGCGACACCGTGGAGGCGCTGCTCGAGCTGTCCTGCCGGCTGGACCTGCTCGTCGTCGGCGCGCACGACGGCGGTGACCCGCTGCACCACGCGGTGCCGACCAGGCTCGCCGCCCGGTCGGCCTGCCCGGTGGTGGTCGTCCGGCCGGCGCCCGTCCGCCCCGCCGGCCCGTTCGCCGGTCACGTCGTGGTCGGCGCCGACGGTTCCGCGGCGTCCGCGGCGGCGTTGCGCGCCGGGTTCGCCCACGCCGAGCTGCACCGCGTGCCGCTGGCCGTGGTCGAGGTCGACGGCCGCCCGCCGGGCGACGACTACTGGGTCGACGACCGGTTCCTGGAGACGCACTTCGCCACGGTGCCCGCACCGCTGGAGTCGCTCGCGGGCCAGGTCGAGCCGTTCATGACCCGGCACCCGGCGGTCGCCGTGAAACGCGGCGTCTACGGCGGCGACCCGGTGACCGGGTTGCGCCGTGCCGCCGCCGGAGCCGCGTTGCTGGTCCTCGGGCGGCACGGCCGGCCGCGCCCGGCGGTGCTCCGGCTGGGCTCGGTGAGCAGGGAGTTCGCCGAGCACGGCGACGGCGTGGTGGAGATCGTCCCCGAGGACCCGGCGCGCTGAGGCCGCCACATCTCTGGAGGGAGTTCCCGTGAAGGAGCACAAGCACGACGTGGTCGTCGGCGTCGACGGCTCACCGGAGAGCCTGGCGGCCGTGGACTGGGCCGCCTGGGACGCCGCACGGCGGGGCCGCCGGCTGCACATCCTGCACGCGTGCGCGTGGCCCGCCGTCCACCCGCCGTTCGGCGCCCACCGGACGCCCGCGCTGGACAAGCTCGTCCGGGACACCGCCGAGACCGTCGTCGGCATCGCCGTCGCCCGCGCGCGCGACGTCGCGTCCCAGCTGCCGATCACCACCGCGACACCCGTCGAGCCGGCCGGTGCCGCGCTGGTGCACGCCTCCGAGCAGGCCGGCACGGTGGTGGTCGGCAGCCGCGGCCTGGGTGGCTTCAGCGGTCTGCTGCTCGGGTCCGTCGGCGTGCAGGTGGCCGCGCACGCCGCCGGCCCGGTCGTCGTGGTCCGCCGGGACGACACCGCCGGCACGACCGACGGCGGCGAGGCGGGCCGGGTCGTCGTCGGCGTCGACGGGTCCCACGACGCCGACCGTGCGTTGCGGTTCGCGTTCGAGCAGGCGTCCTTCCGCGGTGCCGGGCTGACCGCGGTCCACACGTACATCTGGCCCAACGCGACCGGCCCCGGCGACATGCTGCCGCTCGTCTACGACACCGAGGACCTGCTCGACGACGAGCGGCGGGCGCTGGCCGAGTCCATCGGCGGCTGGGCCGACAAGTACCCGGACGTCGACGTGCGCCGCCGCACGGCACGCGGCGGCGCCGCGGCGGTCCTCAGGCGCCTCTCGCACGGCGCCGAGCTGATGGTCGTCGGCTCCAGGGGCGTGGGCGGCTTCACCGGGCTGCTGCTGGGCTCCGTCAGCCAGGCGTTGCTGCACCACGCCGCCTGCCCGGTCGCGGTGGTGCGGTAGTCCGGCGGCCCAGGGTGCCTCGGGGTGCCTCGGGGTGCCTCGGGGTGCCTCGGGGTGCCTCGGGGTGCCGCAGGGTGCCGCAGGGTGCCCGCCGCCCGCCCCGGCGGTCAGGCCGGCGGGGTCAGGACGGCGGCCCCCCGGACCCGGTCGCCGGCGAGGTCGGCGAGTGCCTCGTCCGCCGCCGTCAACGGGTACGGCGTGATGCTGACCCGCAGCGGGTGCTCCTGCGCGAACGCCAGGAAGTCGCGGCCGTCCTGGCGGGTGTTGGCGGTGACGCTGCGCAGCGTCCGTTCCTGGAACAGGTGCTCGGCGTAGCGCAGCACCGGAATGTCCGTGAGGTGGATGCCGGCCACCGCGAGGGTGCCGCCGCGGTCCAGCGCCGACAACGCGACCGGCACCAGCTCGCCGACGGGGGCGAACAGGATCGCGGCGTCCAGCGGCTCCGGTGGCGCGCCGGCGGCGTCGCCCGCGGACGCGGCGCCGAGCTCCAGCGCCAGCTGCCTGGCCTCGGCCGAGCGGGTCAGCACGTGCACCCTCGTGCCCTGCGCGATCGCGACCTGCGCCGCGAGGTGCGCCGACGCGCCGAAGCCGTACAGGCCGAGCCGTCCTCCCGGCGGCACCTCCGCCCGGCGCAGGGCCCGGAAGCCGATGATCCCGGCGCACAGCAGCGGGGCGGCGTGCGCGTCGTCGTAGCGCGGCGGCAGCCGGTACACGAACGCCGCCGGTGCGACGCAGTGCTCGGCGAAGCCCCCGTCGGCGTGCCAGCCGGTGTACCGCGACGACGGGCACAGGTTCTCCGAGCCGGAGCGGCAGTAGACGCAGACGCCGCAGGTGTGCCGCAGCCACGCCACGCCCACCCGCTCCCCCACCCGCAGGTCGCCGGCGTCCGGTCCGAGCCGCTCGACGTCACCGACGACCTCGTGGCCGGGCACCACGCCGGGGCGGTACGGCGGAAGGTCCCCTTCGGCCAGGTGCAGGTCCGTGCGGCAGACCGCGCACGCACGGACCCGCACCAGGACCTCGCCCGGCCCCGGCTCGGGCACCGGCGACTGCGTCATCCGCAGCGGGCGCTGCCCGATGGGGCCCGGCCGCTCGACCCGCCACGCGGTCATCCGTTGGGTCATCCGGCGTACCTGCCCTCCCGGACGCACACCATGCACACCCGGGCACACCCCGCCCGCCGGCGGGACCTTCGTCCCGTGCCGACGGGCCCGCCGGACCTGGCCGGCCCGCGGCGGGGAGCGGATGGTTGGTGGTGGGGACGACGGTGGCGGTGCGCGCCGCCCGCGACATCACCCGGGCACTGCCCGGTCGCCGTCGTCCGCGAGCCACGGTGACCCGGCGGCCAACCGACCGTGAGGAGGGTCGACGATGACGAAGCACGTCCTGGTCTGCTACGACGGTTCCGCCGCCGCGAACGCCGCACTGCGGGCCGGCACGCAGCTGCTGCCGGACGCGCACGCCTGGATCGCGTACCTGTGGACGCCACCGTTCGCCGAGGAGGATCTGCGCCGGCGGTTGTGGACCGGCAGGCAGCACATCGAGGCGTTCGTCGAGGCGGTGGGCGTCGAGGGGGCGTGGCGGGCCGACCAGGTCGCGGCCACCGGGGTCACGCTCGCCCGTGCCGAGGGCTGGCGGGCCGAGGCCGTCGCCCGGCCCACCGCGGGCGGCGAGGGGTTCGAGCTGGCCAGGACCGCCGCCACCCTGCAGCCCGACATGGTCGTCGTCGGCTCCCGTGGCCTCGGCGGCGTCCGCGCGGTCCTCGGCAGCGTCTCCGACGTCCTCGTGCACTACAGCCCGAAGCCGGTGCTGGTCGTGCCGTATCCGATGCTCATGCGGGACGCCACGGCGATCGCCGGTGGACCGGTCGTCGTCGGCTGGGACGGCTCACCGGGCGCCGCGGCCGCGGTCGTGGCCGCCGACCGGCTGCTGCCGGAGCGGGAGATGGTGCTCGTGTCGGTGCACGACAGGGCCGAGGAGTGGCCGTCGGGACCGCCGCCGGACGGGGCCCGCTCCGTCACCCCGGTGCTGGTCCGGCCGGGGCACGGGACACCGGGCCGGGCCGTCGCCGACGCGCTCGGCGGACACGCGTCGGACCGGTCGGCGGCGCTGGTCGTCGTCGGCTCGCGAGGGCGTTCGGCGGCGCAGGAGATCATGCTCGGCAGCGTGGCGATGGCCACCCTGCACCACGCTCACCGGCCGGTCCTGGTCGTCCCGCAGGCCCAGGACGAGCCGACCGGCGCGCCGGCGGAGCACGCCTGAACGGCGCGCCGAGGTGCCGGTCGCCGCGCGAACCCGTGGCACGGGACCATCGGCCCTTCCGGCCGGCGCGGCGCCGGACGACCGTGGAAGGTGCACCGCCCGTCACGACGTGAAGGAGCCCGACATGACCATCATCGAACGGCCGGTGATCGTGGGCGTGGACGGTTCGCCCGCGGCGCTCGGCGCCGTCCGCTGGGCCGCCGACGAGGCGGTCCAGCTCGGCCGCCCGCTGCGCATCACGCACGCGCTCGGTGTCCCCGGCCCGCCCGGGGAGATCACCGACGAGCAGGGGCTGGTCCTGGACGCCGCGGTCGAGGCCCGGCACTGGTATCCGGGCCTGCACGTGACGACGTCGACGTGGTACGGGCAGCCCGCGCACGCGCTGCGGGAGCAGTCCCGGCACGCTGAGCTGCTCGTCGTCGGCAGCCGGGGGCACGGTGGCTTCCACTCGCTGCTCGTCGGCTCCGTCGGCATGCATCTGGCCCAGCACGCGCACTGCCCCGTCCTGGTCGTGCACCACGCCGAGCGCTGGGCGGGGCCGGAGTCCCAGCTGCCGTCCGGCCCGCCGGTCGTCGTCGGCGCCGACGGGTCCGCCGGCGCCCTGCTCGCGATGGAGACCGCGTTCGGCGAGGCGTCGGCGCGCCGGGTGCCACTGGTCGCGGTGCGGGTGTGGCAGCAGCCGTCGGGCCGGCTGGTCCGCCGCCCCGACCCGGAGAGGCTGGCCGCCGAGCTCGACGCGGAACTGGAGCGGTTGCGGGCGAAGGACCCCTCCGTCGAGGTCGAGATCCGGGTGCGGCAGGGCCCGACGGTGCCGGTGCTGCTGGACGAGGCGAAGGACGCGCTGATGATCGTGCTCGGCGCCCGTGGTTTCGGCGGCTTCACCGGCCTGCAGCTCGGCGCGGTCACCCAGCACGTGGTCGAGCACGCGGAGACCCTGGTGCTCGTCGTCAGGCACTGACGGCCGCCCGCGCCGCGGCCGCCCGCTCGGAGGAGGATTGCGATGGACCCGCGGATCGTTGTCGGTTACGACGGATCGGTCGAGGCCCGTGACGCCGTCGACTGGGCCGCGACCGAGGCCGGACGCACCGGCGCCCGGCTGTACATCGTCCACGCCTTCCAGTTCGCCTGGCCCGGCGCGGAGTACGACGGACCGGTCGAGGAGATGACCGCCGAGGCACAGGACCGCGGTGACGCGCTCATCGCCGAGGCCGTCGAGCGGCTGCGAAGACGCGGCACCGGCGTCGAGGTCGTCGGCACCGCGGTCCACGCCGCGCCCGCACCGACGCTGATCGGGCTCGGCGACGAGGGCGCCCGCCTGATCGTCGTCGGCAACCGCGGCCGTGGCGGGCTCACCCACCTGCTGCTCGGGTCGGTCAGCCAGCAGGTGGCCACGCACGCGCGCACCCCCGTCGTCGTCGTGCGCGGCCAGGCCACGGCCGGCGGCCCCGTGGTCGCCGGTGTCGACGGATCCCCCAGCTCCGACGCCGCGCTGGGCGTCGCGTTCGAGGCCGCGCGGCTGCGCGGGACCCGGGTGCGCGCCGTCCGCGCCTACACGCCACCCGCGGTCACCGCGCTGCCGTACGCCATGGTCGAGACCACGGAACAGCAGCTGCTGGAGGCGTCGGTGGCCGGCTGGAAGGAGAAGTACCCCGATGTCGCGCTGGAGACCCGGCTCGTCGACGGCCGGACCGCGCAGGCGTTGCTGGACGCGTCCCACACCGCCGAACTCGTCGTCGTGGGCAGCCGGGGCCACGGCGGGTTCACGGGTCTGCTGCTCGGCTCCGTGGGGCTGCAGCTGATGCACCACGCCGGGTGCCCGGTGCTCATCGTGCACGCACCTCGACCTTCCTGACACCGGCGGCGCCGTTCATGACGCGTGCCGGGCTCGGCCGGTGCTGTGGTTCACCCTCGTCGCGGCCGCCCTGAGCGCGGCCGGCCTCACCGGCCTGCGGCGCAGGCCGTAGGTCCCGCAGCCGCGGGCCTCGTGGCTCTACCCGCGCACCGGCCGGGCCACGTTGTCTGGAGACAGACCACCACACGACGGTTGAGGTGAGACCGATGATCACCGCACACGACCTGCTCGCCGGGCATCCGTTCATGGCCGGCGTGCCGGACCGGTTCCTGGAGCGAATGGCGCACTACTCGCACCGCGTGACGATCCACGCCGGCACCCGCCTCTTCAGCGAGGGCGGGCGGGCCGACCGGTTCTGGCTCATCCGCGACGGCCTGGTCAGTCTCGACACGCACCTGCCGGGCCGCGGCAACGTCGTCCTGGAGACCATCGGCGCGGGACAGGTGCTCGGCTGGTCGTGGTTGTTCCCACCGTACCGCTGGCACTTCGGCGCCACGGCCGACACACCCGTCCTGGCGATCTGCTTCGACGGCGCGGGCATCCGTGCGCTGTGCGCCGCGGAGCCGGAGCTCGGCTACGAGCTGACCAGGCGCCTCATCGAGGTCGTCGTCGAGCGCATGCAGGCGACCCGGTTGCGGATGCTCGATCTGTACCGGCCGCCGGAGCCGGAGCGGTGACGCGGGTACCGTTGGAGCCGGCACGCCTTCAAGCAGAGCAGTGGCCCGCGGAGCTTTCCGGTCGCCGCGGCGGCCATCGGGACCGCCGGCATGGGCGGGCATCGTGTCCCCGGTCCGGATCGCCTTCCCGCGCGGCGCCGCGCCCGCCGAGGTTGCCCTGGAGGTGACCGCCGAGCGGCACGCCCGACTTCCCGACTGGAGGAGATCATGGACACGACCAGGCGCTGGACGGTGGATCTGTTCATCGGCGAGACCGAGGGGCGCACCTACGCCGAGGCCCGGCTGCACACCAACGACGACACCCACCTGCTCGGCATCGGCCGGGCCCGGCTCAACCCGGCCGACGAGAACGTGCCGGAGATCGGTGACGAGCTCGCCGTGGCCCGCGCGCTCAACGATCTCGGCCACCGGCTGCTGCTCACGGCGGTGGCCGACATCCAGGCCCTGACGGAGGAGCGCGTGCAGCTGAACGCGTGACCTCACCGGCGGTCCGCACGCCGCACCGGCCGGGTCACCGCCACCCGTAGGGCAGCACGATGTCCACGAGCGGGCGGGCCGGCGGCAGTTCCCGGACGCGCCGCCAGCCCGCTCCGGCCGGCCGGAAGCCACGCGTGGACAGCCACTCCGCCAGCCCGCGGACGGCGTCGCCGTCCTCCTCGGGGCGCACGCCCACCGCCATGACGGCCGGGCCGCCCGGGAGGCCGGACGCGACGACCTCCGCGCCGTCCTCGATCGGCTCGCTCACCAGGTAGCCGACCTCCACCTGGGCGCTGTCCGCACTGCCCAGGCGCCGGACGTACGGCGGGCCGATCACCGACACCTGCCGCCGTTGCAGTTCGTCGCCGAGACGCCGCAGCGTCCCCGGTAGACCTGTCCCGGCCGCCGCCGTGCGGATCACCGCCGTGGGCCCGGCCTCCAGGTCGATGGCACGCAGCTGGTACCCCGTCGCGGATCCGTGCCGCGGAGCTTCGAGCACCACGATGTCCTCCCAAGTCTCATGTCCGCGGGCCGGTGCCGGCCCGCTGCTCGCGTCCGCGGACCCGGCTCGCGACCCACTCAGCGCGCCGCCGCGGCGCGCCCGGCCGTGCGGCGCCCCCACCCGCGGGCCTCCCGGCCGCCGGGCCCCGAGCGCGCCTTGACGTACGCCCGGAGCACCAGCAGCGCGGCCACGGCCACGACCTGCCCACCAAGAATGATCTTGTTGAGGTCCACCGCGGGGCGCCAGCGGACCTTGCCGTCGCTGAGGACGAACACGCCGAGCGGCTTCGCCGTCAGCCCGAAGCCACCGCCCGAGCCGCCGGCGTCCTCGTGGTCCGGGGTGGGTTCGACGCCGCCGCCGGCGCCGCCACCCCCGCCGATCTTCGCAACCGGCACCACGGTCAGCCCGTCCTGGTGGACCGGGGCGCCGAACACCCGGCCGACGCTCACCCGCTCCACCGCCTCCCGGATGGTCCGCAGCGTCGCGACCTCGTCCAGCAGTGCCTGATTCATGATCACACCTCCTGATCCGGTGCGCCGCCCGGCGCACGTGTCGGGCACGTTCGGCCGGTCCGGTGGCCGGCCGCGCGACCGGGACGCCGGTGGGCCTGGACGTCTCACGATCTCAACCGACGGGCGCCGAGGTCACACCGTCCGTAGTGATGATGGTCCGGGTGACCGGCCACGACCCGGGCGCCCACTGGGAGGCCCGGGTCGTGGCGGAACGGATGTGGTGGGTGTCAGGCCGACACCAGGCCGTCGTCGCGGGTCTTCCCGTCCGGCTCGGGGACCGCGAAGCCCTTGCTCGCGGGGGTGGCGGCGGCGTGGACGAGACCGGCGGCGCCGAGCAGGAGCAGCAGTCCGGCGGCGAAGTAGGCGACGAGCGCGGCCTGGCCGGCCTTCACCCCGAACTCGCTGAAGCCGTACGAGGTCAGCAGCAGCCCGCGCAGCGTCTCGCCCTTGAACACGGTCTCGCGGGCCGCGGTGACGTCGGTCAGCTGCTTCTGCAGGTCCGCGGCGGCCGGGTCGTCCTTCGGCAGCGCGGCGATCTGCGCCCGCAGGTCGGTCTGGACGTCACCGATCTGGGCGTACGTCTTGCCCCCCGCGATCGACTTGAGGTGCAGGCCGATGAACTCGTTCGCGTAGCACTCCGCCTGCTTGCCCGTGGTCAGCCGCTGACCGGCGTACTCGACCAGGCAGGCGGACTCCTTCTCCTCCGCCGTCAGGGTCGCCGCCGGTTTGAACGTGATCTGCTGCTGACCGAGCTGGTCCTTGACGTAGTCGTTGGCGAAGTTCGCGTTGCTGGTCAGCACGAAGCCCGCGACCAGCAGCAGCCCGGCCAGGACGACGAGGCCCAGGCCGACGAGGAAGTCGAGCGTCTTGCGCTTCATGGCGTGCCCTCCAGGGCTTGGTCGGTGCGTCGATGTGACGGCATCAGCCTCTGGCACCGCACCGATCGGCCACAGAGGACAATCACCCGCGTCGACGGGACCTACGTCCCGCCGCGCCACGGGACTTCCGGCGGCACCGGCCCGTGAGGGCGCTTCAGTGCCGGACGGCCGGTCGGCACGGGACTTTCGGCCTGCCGGCGCGGGCCGCGTCCGGGTGACAATGAGCCCATGATTCGGGTTTATCTGCTCGACGACCACGAAGTCGTCCGGTTCGGCCTCCGGGAGATGCTGGAGCGCGAGGGGGACATCGAGGTGGTCGGCGAGTCCGGGTCCGCCGTCGACGCCACGCACCGCATCCCGGCGCTGCGTCCCGACGTCGCCGTGCTCGACGGGCGCCTGCCCGACGGCAGCGGCATCGACGTGTGCCGCGACGTCCGCTCCGTCGACCCGTCGATCAAGGCACTCATCCTGACCTCGTACGACGACGACGAAGCGCTCTTCGCCGCGATCATGGCCGGCGCGTCCGGGTACGTGCTGAAGCAGATCCACGGCACCGACCTCATCGACGGCATCCGCCGGGTCGCCGCCGGCCAGTCGCTGCTGGACCCGGCCGTCACCGCACGGGTGCTGGAGCGCATCCGCAACGGCCCCGCGCAGCCGGACGAGCTCAAGGGCCTCACCGAGCAGGAGCGCAAGATCCTGACGCACGTGGCGGAAGGCCTGACGAACCGGGAGATCGCCGAGCGGATGTTCCTCGCGGAGAAGACCGTGAAGAACTACGTCTCCAGCCTGCTGTCGAAGCTCGGGCTGGAGCGGCGCACCCAGGCGGCCGTCCTCGCCTCGCGCCTGCTCGGCAAGCCCTGACGCCGGCCCGCCACGCCCGGTGGGCCGCACCGCTCATGAGCGGTGCTCACGACAGGTGCGCGGCGTCGAGGGCGGCCTGCAGCGACGTCTTGTAACCCTCGCTGGTGACGGTGGCGCCGGAGACGGTGTCGATGTCGGCGCTCTGGGCGGCGATGGTCTCCTGGACCAGGACCGGCAGGGCGCGGGCGTTGATCTGCCGGTCCTTGCCGTTGCTGTTCGGGTACACGGGCACCGACACTGCGGTGATCCTCCCGTCGGCGACGGTGATGCTCACCTGCACGTCGCCCCACCGGGTCGGGGCCACCGAGCCCCGATAGGTCGTCCCGGCGGCCGCGACCGTGCCGCCGTCGCCGGCATCGGCACCGCTGCCGCCCGCCGTGCCGGTTGCCGGTCCGGCGGCCGGTCCGGCGGCCGGTCCGGCGGCCGTGGACTGCGTACCACCGGCGGCGCCGAGGCTCGTGCGGTAGCTGAACAGGAGCACGACGGCGGCGACCGTGGACAGCAGCCAGAGGGTGATGCGACGCAACGGAGAGCTCCCTACCAGGCGAACTGTTCGGTGTGGATGAGGCCGGCACCGGCGGACCGAGCCGCGTCGCGGGCCGCGTCGGTCCAGGCGTCGGGGCCGCACACGTACACGTGCGCACCGGCGATCCGTGGCGCGTGGTGCCGCAGCGCCGCGACGTCACCGGCCCCGGCGATCGCGGCCGGCAGCCAGGACCGGCGCTCGGCGCGGGGGCCGAGGAGGTACACGATCCGGACCCCGCGGTGCCGGGCCAGCCAGTCGAGCTCGGCGCGGAAGGCGACCTCCGCCTCGTTGCGGGCGCGGTAGACGAGGGTGGCCTGGCCGGGCGCGTAGGGCAGCTCGCCGAGCAGGGCCAGCAGCGGGGTGACGCCGATGCCGCAGGCCAGCATGACGACTGGGCCGCCGGTGTACCCCTCACCGGTGAGCCGGCCGTACGGCCCTTCGATGAGCGCCCGGGTGCCCGGCCGCAGCCCGGCGACGCGGGCGCTGCCGTCGCCGAGGTCCTTGACGGTGATGCGCAGCACGCCGGTGTGCGGGGTCGCCGACAGCGAGAACGGGTGCGCGCGGGACCAGCCCGGCCCGTCCAGGAACCGCCACTGGAAGAACTGCCCGGCCCGCACCGGGAGCCGGTCCAGGTCCCGCCCGCGCAGGTACACCGAGGTAAGGCCGGCCCCCTCCGGGACGACCCGGTCGACGACGAGCCGGTGCCGCCAGTTGCGCCAGGCCGGCAGGACGAGGCGGTAGACCACCACGGCGCCGGCCGACGCCGCGTACAGGGTCCACCAGTAGGCCCGCGACCACGGCGAACCCACGAAGTCGGTGCCGGTCCAGATCTGGTGCGGCAGCGCGAGGCCGGCACCGAGGTAGGCGTACAGGTGCAGCAGGTGCCACGACTCGTACCGCAGCCGGCGCCGCGCCACCCGCATCGACGTCGCCACGACGAGCACGAGCAGCAGCGTGCCCGCGGCGGCCAGCAGCATCCCGGGATAGTCGGCGACGAGGTCCCACAGCTCGGCCGGCACGTTCACGCGGGCGGCGCCGGCGTAGCCGACGGTGATGAGCACGACGTGCGCGAGCATCAGGTGAAACGAGCTGAACCCGGTCCAGCGGTGCCAGCGGGCCAGCCGGTCCTGCCCGAACGACCGCTCCACGGCCGGCACCCGGGCCATGAGCAGCACCTGCAGCAACAGCAGATCCGAGGCGAGCAGCCCGGTCAACCGGCCGAGCGGGTCCGGCCACGACTGCGCCGTGGCCCGCACCCCGCCGCCCGCGACCCACAGGGCCGTGACCACGAGCAGGCTCCCCCACGCGACGGCCCCGCCGGCGTCCACCCACCAGCGCGGGGTGACGCGCACGGCACGCGTCGGCGCAGTGAGGGTCGTCGTCATATCCGCAACCATCGGCCACGAACCTGTGAACACCACCCGACAACGCTAATAATCTCCTAAGAGCGCGGCGGGGTTTACGATGTGCGGGTGGCGTTCGGCCGCCGGTCGTCGGGAGTCCGCGATGCACATCGCCTTCACGCACGGATCCGGTCCAGTAATGGCGACCATCTCCGGCGAGCTCGACGTGGCCAGCGCCCCGCAGCTGCGGCGGACGCTGGACACCTGCGTCGATGACGGCGCGACCGCATTCGTCCTCGACCTGACCGACGTGACCGTCCTGGACTCGACCGCACTCGGCGTGTTCGTCAGCGTGTTCAAGCGACTGCCGCCCGGCGGCGGGCGCCTGACCCTGGTCACGCCGCACGAGCAGCTGCTGCGGATCTTCCGGCTGACCGCCCTGGACCGGATCTTCACCATCGTCGCGGAGCTGCGCGACACCGCCGGTCCGAGCCTGTCCGGCGCCTGAACGACGGGCCTCGGCCGCACGGCCCGGCCCGTCAGGGCGCCCGCGAGCCGCGGGCGCGCTCCTGGGCCACGACCGCGTCCACGTCGGGCAGGCGGTCCAGGCCGCGCAACGGCTGGGCCATGCGCGGGTTGCCGGTCAGGGACGCGCGGGTGCGGTGCAGCAGCGCCCAGTAGCCGGCGGTGTAGGGGCAGGCGTCCGGGCCGAGCCGGTGCCGTGGCCGGTACCGGCAGTCGTGGCAGTAGTCGCTCATCCGGTCGAGGTACGCGCCGCCCGCCGCGTACGGCTTGGTGGTCATCGCGCCGCCGTCGGCGTACTGGCTCATGCCGATCACGTTGGCGGTCATCACCCAGGCGTAGCCGTCGACGAAGCACCGGTGGAACCAGTCGGCGACCGCGGCGGGGCGCCAGCCGCGCTGCAGCGCGTAGTTGCCCAGCACCATGAGCCGCGGGATGTGATGGACCCAGGCCCGGTCGCGGACCCCGGCGAGCACGTCGGCGAGGCACCGGGCCTGGACGGCGTCGGCGTCGAGCTCGGCGAACCAGCGCGGCAGGGGCCTGCTCGCCCGCAACGCGTTCGACGCCGGGTAGTCAGCGTCGCGGTACCAGTACAGGTGCCAGACGTAGTCGCGCCAGCCGATGACCTGCCGGGTGAAGCCCTCGACGCTGGCGGCGGGCGCCTGCCCGGACCGGTACGCCTGCTCGGCGGCGTCCACGACCTCCATCGGGTCGAGCAGCCCGAGGTTGAGCGACGACGACAGGGTGCTGTGCGCCATCCACGGGTCGCCGGCGAGCATCGCGTCCTCGTGCGGGCCGAAGTCCGCCAGCCGGTGCTCGATGAAGTGCCGCAGCCGGTCCAGGGCCTCGGCGCGGGTGGCCGGGAAGAGCCGCGGGCCGTCGCGCCCGACGAACCGCACGCCCTCGGCCTGCCACGCGTCGAGGTCGCGGCGCACCTGTGCGTCGATGTCGTCCTCGACCGGCATCGGCGGCGCCGGTACGGGCAGCGCAAGCTGTCCCTTCGGGGCCGGCTGCCGGTTGTCGGTGTCGTAGTTCCATCGGCCGCCGATCGGCTCGTCGCCGTCCATCAGCACGCCGAGCCGGGTCCTGGCGCCCCGGTAGAAGTCCTCCATGCGCAGCGTGCGCCGCCCGTCCGCCCACGCCACGAACTCGTCCGGCCGGGTCGTGAACCCGCGCGGCGGCAGGACCTCGATCCGCGGGTGGCGGCGCAGCAGCTCGCGGGCCGGGCGGGACGTCGGGTGGCACACGTCGAGCCGGTCGCGGGTGGCCCGCAGCGCCTCACCGTACGTCTCGGCCTGCACGAATCTCGCCTGCCCGGCGAGCTCGGCCGCCCGGTGGCGCAGCGCGGACAGCACCAGGTGCGCCTTCTGCCGGTGGAAGGCGCGGCGGCGGAACACGGATCTCGCCTCGACGAGCAGCACCCGCTGGCGGGCGTCGTCGAGGAAGTGCGGCCCGAGCTGGTCGCCGAACAGCCACCGGCGGCGCATGGCACCGGCCATGAGCCCTCCCGAGGTGTGCCATATTGCGTCGATTTGTGCGTCGATCCTAGTGTACGGCGCCGCGGGCGGGCCGGACGCGGTTTCCTGCCGTCCCTACAGGGCGGGGGCACCGAGCGGCGGGACGCATGCCGCGGACGGCGGGAGCGGCATCCGCAGCGCCGTGCCGAAGGCGGCCTCCGACGGCGACGGGCAGGCACAGTGCACGCCACGCATGATCAGCGTCGTGCTGCTCGATCGCTGCGGGGTCGGGCTGCCCAGCCGGTAGCCGAGGATCTCGGCGGTGCCGGGGTCGAGGTACACGTCGATCGGGTCGCCGCCGCCGTCGGAGAACCGGAACCCGGACACGACCCCGCCGCCCCGGCCGCGCAGCTGCCCGAGCGGCGTGATGCCGGGCAGCATGGCGAGGACCCGGACGACGGCGGCGCGGCGGGCGAGGTCGAGGGTGCCGGCACCGGCCAGGTCGAGCAGGACGGCGACGACGCCCGTCGAACCGCTGCCGGGCGACGCGACCGCGGTGACGGCCTCGGCGAGCCGGTACGGGTCGGCCGGCACCGGACCGGCGAGGGGGCCGCGCGGTTCGCCCGCCGTCGACGGCGCCGGGCCGGCCCGCCGGATCGACGTCGTCCTGACGGCAGGACGGCCCGGGGTCCGGTCCCAGCGGACCAGGCGCACGCAGCCGGCCGCCCCGGGGTGCCGGTCGGCCGCCGCGGGCCGGGCGTGCCGGGCGATGTCGACCAGCGTTCCCTGCGGTGTGACACCGGCCGGCGCCGACGGCGTCGCGGCACGTCCGGCGGCGCCACCCCGGGCGGCGACGACACGCAACGGTCCGAGCAGCGCGGCGACGGCAACCGCCGCGGCCGCGATCCGGGCCGCCGTCCTCACCTCGCTCATGCTCCCCAGTCGATGTCGGCGACCCCTCGGCCGTCGCCGGTGGATACGACTCTCGCCGTACGGCACCGTCCGCCGCACCGGTTGCACGACTCATCTACGCGAATTGCTAGATCTGGCCGTGGAGGCGCGTTCGCCGTTCCATGCGGCCGCGAAGGGTGAGATCTGGGTGGGACCGGTCGATGCCACCCGCCTCCGGACCGGGACGGTGGTGAACTGCTGGCGGAGGTGAACCATGACCGACGCCCGTGCGCAGCGCCCGCGCGGCAGCCGTGCCGGTGACATCGAAGATGCCCATCCGGGGACTGTCCGGCACCGGGATGGCATGCGTGCCACGCACGGTCCGCTGGGGACGCTGCGGGCGGAACCGTCGGTGCGGCACTCCCGTGGCGACAGGCCGCGGGGGTGCCGCCACACGGCCCGGCCGCACTCCGGGACCGTCCGGGCATGATCTACGTCATCGGATCCGGTCCGGCCGGCACGGCAGCGGCGGTCGCCCTGACCCGTCAGGGCCTTCCCGTGACGGTGCTGGACGCGGGACTGACGCTGGAGCCGGATCGCGCGGCGACCGTCGCGGCGATGGCCGCCCTCCGCCCGGCGCAGTGGGCGGCCGACGACGTGACGGCGGTCAAGGCCAACATGGGCGCCGGAGCGCACGGCGTCCCGCTCAAGGTCAGTTTCGGCTCCGACTTCCCGTACCGGGAGGCCGACCGGCACCTCCCGGTGCGTGCCACGGACGTCGGCGTGGTGCCGTCATTCGGCCGGGGCGGGTTCGGCAACGTGTGGGGCGCGGCGGTGCTGCCCTACCTTCCCGCGGAGCTGGAGTCCTGGCCGACCGGACCCGGCGGGCTGGGCCCGTACTACGAGCAGGTCCTGTCGTTCGTCGGCCTGTCCGGCGCCGACGACGACCTCGCGGAACGGTTCCCGACCTACGCCCCCCAGCTCGAGTCGCTGCCGGTGAGCCGCCAGGCGGAGGCGCTGCTGCGGGACCTGCGCTCCAACCGCGACGCGCTGCACGGGCAGGGGTTCGTGTTCGGCCGGGCCCGCCTCGCCGTCGCCAGCCGCAACGCCGGCGGGCGCCCGTGCCAGCGGTGCGGCCTGTGCATGTTCGGCTGCCCGTACGGGCTGATCTACAACCCGGCGCGCACCCTGCAGGAGCTCGTCGCGGAACGCAAGGTCACCTACGTGCCCGGGGTGGTCGTCACGAGGTTCACCGAGCGCGGCGGCGAGGTGCACATCGAAGGGCGCGACCGCCGGACCGGCGAGGCGGTGCACCACGTCGCCTCCCGGCTCTACGTCGCCGCCGGCGTGCTGAGCACCACCAAGCTCTACCTCGAGTCGATCTGCGCGTACGACCGGGAGGTCGTCGTCCGGGACAGCCAGTACTTCCTCCTGCCCATGCTGCGCTACTCGGGCGTCCGCGGCGTGTTCGACGAGCCGTTGCACACGCTGTCCCAGGCCTTCCTCGAGGTGTTCGACCCGGAGCTCTCGGCCAACAGCGTGCACCTGCAGATCTACACCTACAACGAGCTCTACCGGCGGGCGATCTCCGCCGCCCTGCGCGCGGCGCGTCCGGCGTTCCGGCCGATCTCGGCGGCGTTCCTGCGCCGGATGCTGCTGATCCAGGGCTACCTCCATTCGGACGTGTCCGGCGAGATCGGCCTGACGCTGCGCCCCGACGGCGTGCTCGATCTGCGGGGACGGCGCGGCCCGCACACCCGCGGTGTGCTCAAGCGGCTCGTCGCGAAGCTGCACCGCAACCGGTCCCTGCTCAGGGCGGTGCCGCTGGGCCCGGCGATGAAGCTCGGCGAGCCGGGGCGGGGCTTCCACTGCGGGGGCACCCTGCCGATGCGCCGGCGGCCCGCCGAGTTCGAGACCGACCCGCTGGGCCGACCGGCCGGCCTCGAGCGCGTGCACCTCGTCGACTCCAGCGTGTTCCCCACCATCACCGCCAGCACGATCACGCTGACGGTCATGGCCAACGCGTACCGCATCGGCGCCGATCAGGAGGCGCTGCGGTGACCGCGACGGTCGCGGTCACCGGCGCCTCGGGTTACCTCGGCTCGCGGCTCTGCCGGACACTGACCGGCATCGGCCGGGTCGCCCGCATGGGTCGCACGGTCCCGTCCGCCCGGTTCACGTTCGGCAGCGGCCCGGACACCGGCTTCTTCCGCCGGCACGACGTCACCGCGCTGGTGCACTGCGCCTGGGACTTCACCCTGCACCGGCGCGCCGATCTGCTGGCACACAACGTGGACGGCTCGATCCGGCTGATGGAACAGGCCCGCGCCGAGGGCGTGCGGACCATCGTGTTCATCTCCACCATCAGCGCGTTCCCCGGCTGCCGCAGCGACTACGGCCGGGCCAAGCTCGCCGTCGAGGCGGCGGCGCACCGGATGGAAGCCCTGGTGGTGCGGCCGGGCCTGATCTTCGGCGACCGGCCGGGCGGCGTGGTGGGCGCCCTCGACGCCATGGTGCGTGCGCTACCGGTCGTCCCGCTGATCGGCGGCGGCCGGCAGGTGCTCTACCCGGCGCACGAGGACGACGTCGGCGCTCTGATCCGCCGCCTCGTGGTCCGGCCCGCCCTCGTCGTGCCGGGCGCGCCGGTGACCGCCGCGCACGAGCGCGGCCGGACCCTGCGGGAGATCCTGCTCGAGCTCGCGGCCCGGCACGGCCGCACCGTCGGTGTGGTGCCGGTCCCGTGGCGGTCGGTCTGGCTGCCGCTCAAGACCGCCGAGCTGCTCGGCGTCCGCGTGCCGTTCCGCAGCGACAGCGTCGTGAGCGTGCTCAACCAGAACCCGTCCCCCGACTTCTCGCCGACCCGCTCCATCGGCGTCCCGTTCCGCGAATTCATCCGTACTACAGCGGGGAAGACCTGTCATGTCCAATAGTGCCGCCATCGAGGTGAGCGTGGTCCTGCCCTGCCTCAACGAGGCGGAGACCATCGAGACGTGCGTCCGGAAGGCGCTGCAAGGACTGGCCACGCTCGGCGTCGCCGGTGAGGTGATCGTCTCGGACAACGGCTCGACCGACGGCTCGCCCGCCATCGCCGGCGCGGCCGGCGCGACCGTCGTCCACGCCCCGGTCCGCGGCTACGGCGGCGCGCTCCTGCACGGCATCGAGGCCGCCAACGGCCGGTACGTCATCATGGGCGACGCCGACGACTCCTACGACCTGGCCAACCTCGGGCCCTTCCTCGCCCACCTGCGCAGCGGCCGGGACGTCGTCATGGGCAACCGCTTCAAGGGCGGCATCACCGCCGGCGCCATGCCGGCGCTGCACCGCTACCTCGGCAACCCCCTGCTGTCCTGGCTCGGCCGGGCGCTGTTCACGCTGCCCGGCGTCGGCGACTTCCACTGCGGCCTGCGCGGCTTCAACCGCGAGCGGATCCGCGAGCTGGGGCTCTGCATGGCGGGCATGGAGTTCGCCAGTGAGCTGGTCATCCGGGCCGCGCTGGCGAAGTACTCGATCAGCGAGGTCCCCACCACCCTGCAGCGGGACGGCCGTAGCCGACCGCCGCACCTGCGGACCTGGCGCGACGGCTGGCGGCACCTGCGGTTCCTGCTGGTGTTCGCCCCGAAACGCACGCTCCTCGTCCCCGGCCTGGTCATCGCGCTGGCCGGACTGCTCGGCACCGCCTGCCTGCTCCCCGGGGAGCGGCACGCCTTCGGCGTCTCCTTCGACGTCAGCGCCCTCGTCTACTGCTCCCTGGCCGTCCTCGTCGGGACGCAGCTGGTGCTGTTCGGCGGCTTCGCGCGGCTGTACGGCATCCAGGAGGGCATCACCCACGAGGACAAACACGTGCGGTGGACGCGCTGGCTGAACTTCGAACGGTGCGTCCTGGGCGGCGTGCTCTTCGGCCTCGCCGGCCTGGTCGGCACCGTGGTCGAGGTCACCGACTGGGGCACCGCCGGCTTCGGCGCCCTGGACCCCCGGGAGACCCTGCGCGTGGTGCTGCCGTCGGCGACGGCGATCGCGTTGGGCATCATCCTGATCTTCTCCGGCCTGTTCGCCAGCCTGCTGTCGCTGCGGCCGACCGGGCGCACCGCGGCCGGACACCCGGCAGCGGCCGAGGCCGAGGCCGAGTCGGAGATCCCGGCGCAACGCCAGGTCACCGAGGCACCCCGGACCTTCCAGGCCTGAACCGGCATCGGATGACACTCACCTGGATCCGGGAGCACCGCCTGCTCGCCGGACTTCTCGCGGCCGGCGTGCTGCTGCGGATCGGCATGATGGTCGCCTACTACCCGGCGTTCGGCTACTTCTACGACACCCGGGGATACCTGGACGCGGCGAGCTCCGGCACGCCGAGCCCGATCTGGCCGTTCGGATATCCGGCGATGCTCAAGGTGCTCGGCGCGCTGACCGGGCACATCGCCTCGGTCGCCGTGCTCCAGCACGTCATGGGCCTCGCCATGGGGGTCGCGGTCTACGCGCTGTGCACCAGGCGGGGCGTGCGGCGGACCTGGTCCGCGCTCGCGGCGGCGCCGGTGCTCCTCGACGCGCGCCAGATCCAGCTCGAGCACTACGTGCTGTCCGAGACGTTGTTCTCGTTCCTCGTGCTCGCCGGCGTCATGCTGCTGATGTGGTCCCCGCAGCCCCCGCTGTGGCTGGCCGGGCTCAGCGGCCTGGCCTTCGCGCTGGCCAGCCTCACCCGCACCGTCGGTCAGCCGCTGGCCTTGCTGGTGGTGCTGTACCTGGTCGTGCGGCGGGCCGGATGGCGGCGCGTCGCGTTGTTCACGGTGACGATGGCCGTCCCCGTCGCCGCCTACATGGGGTGGTACCACCGGCATTACGACACCTACGCGTTGAACAGCTACACCGGCCGGTACCTGTGGCAGCGCACCACGACGTTCGTCGACTGCACCCGGACGGACTTCACGGCACGGGAGCGGGAGATCTGCCCGCCGGAGCCGCTCGGGCAGCGCGAGGTCAGCGACGTGTACCTCTGGGGCCTGGACCGCGACCACATCGGCCAGCGCTACCCGGGCCCGCAGAACGACGACCTCTTCCGGGGCTTCGCGCTGAAGGCGATCCGCGGTCAGCCGGGCGACCTCGTCACGGCGGTCGCCACCGACGCGTGGCACCTCGTGCAGCCCGGCTGGCAGGCGCCGGTCCGGATCGGCTGCACCACGGACCTGTGGACCATGCCGTCCGGCGGGCGGTCCGGCAACGAGCTGAGCGAATGCACGGCGACGCTCATGGTCACCGGCTTCAGGCCGGCGGGCGCAGGCGACGCCGCACCCACGGTCACGCCGCTGAACAGTGCGATGTGGGCCTACGGGCAGACCTTCGTGACGCCGCCGTCCGCCCTGGTCGCGCTGGCCCTGTTCGCCCTGGCCGCGGCGGCGTGGCGGCGCGGCCAGGGCAAACGGGGCCGGCGGTCCGGCCGCCGGGAGTCCGCCGACAGCGTGCTGCTGGCCGGCATGAGCCTGTCCGTCCTGCTGCTGGGCGTCACGCTGTCGGTCATCGACCTGCGCTTCACGGTGCCGCTGCTGGTGATGGCACCCCTGGCGGCGGCGCTGGCGGCACATCGGGTCACCCAGCCGGCCGCCGTGCCGGCCGTCGACCCGCCCTCCGCACGACCCCGGCCCGGCCGGGCCGGCGCGGGCGCCGTCCAGGTGGGGAAGGACCATCGCCCGACGCGCCGGGCGCACACCGCGGACGTCGAGGCCGCACCCGGCACGGCCACCGACCCGCCGCGGGCCCGGGTGATCCCCGCGCCCCGCAGGTGACGGGCCGCGGCGGCGAGATGCTCCGATCGCTCACCCCGGGCGGAGGGCACGCCGGCGTACGTTGGGTGGTAGGCCTACGAGACGTGCGGGAGAGCCCAACTGGGTGACAGTTGAGCTGAGAGGCTGGACGACCGGGTCGGAAGGCCGAGAGGCCGAGAGGCTGAACGACCGGACGGCCGGATGGCGATCCCCACCACCTGATCCAGGCAATGCTGGCGAAGGGAAACCGCCTCGTAGGTCTCGTCGTGGCCCCTCCGGCGCACGGCTCCCGGTGCCGGAGGGTGCGCCGGAGCTGCGCCAGGAGGGGAAGATGATCAGCCGAAACCGCGTCTTCGCCGACCGAGCCGATGCGGGCCGGCAGCTCGCCGGCAAGCTGTCCCAGCTGCGCGGGAAGAACGTCGTGGTGCTGGGCCTGCCGCGGGGCGGGGTGCCGGTGGCCTATCAGGTGGCCGAGGCGCTCCGGGCCCCGCTCGACGTGATCGTCGTGCGCAAGCTCGGCGCGCCGGCGCAACCTGAGCTCGGGATGGGCGCGATCGGCGAGGACGGCGTCCGTATCCTCAACCAGCGCGTGATCCGCCACGTCGGCGTCTCCCCCGACGACCTGGCGGCGGTCGAAGGCGTCGAGCGGACGGCGCTGGCCGGCCGTGCCCGGCTGCTGCGCGGCGAACGCCCGGCGCAGCAGCTCGACGGGCGCACCGCGGTCATCGTCGACGACGGCATCGCCACCGGCTCCACCGCCAGGGCCGCGTGCCAGGTGGCCCGTGCCCGTGGCGCGGCCCGCACCGTCCTCGCCGTCCCCGTCGTGCCGGCCGGCCTCATCGAGCCGCTGGAGGGTGCGGCCGACGAGGTCGTCTGCGTGAAGGACCCGCGATCGCTGTCGTCGGTCGGCGAGTGGTACGCCGACTTCACCCCCACCTCGGACGACGAGGTCCGCGGGCTGCTCGACCAGGCCGCCGCCCGTCCGGACGTCGCCGAGCCGCCGGCCACCACCCGGCCGGGCGGTGGGTCCCACGCCCTCGACGAGAAGATCGTGATCCGCGCCGGGAACATGACGTCCACCGGACGCCTGAGCGTGCCGCCGGACGCGACCGGGCTGGTGCTGTTCGCGCACGGCAGCGGCAGCAGCCGCCGCAGCCCGCGCAACCAGTACGTGGCGCTCATCCTCAACCAGGCCGGCCTCGGCACCCTGCTCTTCGACCTGCTCACCCCGGACGAGGCGGCGAGCAGGGCCAACGTGTTCGACATCGAACTGATCGCCGAGCGGCTCGCCGGCGCCACCGCCTGGGCACACGACCAGCCGTGGAGCCGGGACCTGCACATCGGCTGGTTCGGCGCCAGCACCGGCGCGGCGGCGGCGCTGTGGGCGGCGAGCGAGCCGCACGCCGGCGTCGCCGCGATCGTCTCCCGCGGCGGGCGCCCGGACCTCGCCGGGCCGCGGCTGCCGGCCGTCGCCGCGCCCACGATGCTCATCGTCGGCGCGATGGACACGCAGGTGCTGGCCCTCAACCGGGCCGCACAGCGCGAGCTGCGCTGCCCCAACGAGCTCGTCGTGGTGCCGGGCGCCACGCACCTGTTCGAAGAGTCCGGCACCCTGACCGAGGCCGCCCACCATGCCCGCGACTGGTTCACCACCCACCTGCGCCACACCGTCCACGCGGGCCCGCACAGAGCCTGACAGGACCGGGGTCCCTCGCTGCGGATGAGGGGCCGGCGTGGCCGGCGGTGCACCGTTGACGGGACGTGGCGGAACGGCGAGGGAGTGCCCATGCAACGCTACCCGGACATCAGCGACCACGGGCTGATCGGCGACCTGCAGACCGCCGCACTGGTCAGCGGCGACGGGGTCGTGGACTGGTGGTGCTGCCCGCGCTTCGACTCCCCGAGCGTGTTCGCCTCACTGCTGGACGCCGAGCGGGGCGGGTCCTTCCGCATCGCGCCCGAGAGCGGTGACTACGTCAGCCGGCAGCTGTACCTGCCGGACACCGGCATGCTGATCACCCGCTTCATGACCGATGAGGGTGTCGGTGAGGTCGTCGACTTCATGCCGATCGCCGGCCCGGTCGCCACCGACCGGCATCGTCTGGTCCGGATGCTGCGCACGGTCCGCGGCACGATGCGCTTCGCCATCGACCTGCGGCCCCGGTTCGACTACGGCCGGCGGCCCCACAAGCTCGACCTGTCCACCGAGGGGGCCGTGTTCACCTCCGACGACATCGAACTGACCGTGCACCCGGTCGGCATCGCCGAGCACGACAGCGACGTCGAGCGCCACGGCGACGACCTGCGGGTCACCCGTACCCTGCGGCAGGGCGAGACGGCGGGCGTCGTCCTGGAGTCCATGGGCGGCAATCCCAGCCGGCTCCCCGTCGCCGAACTGCAGCGGCTGGGCGAGGACACCGCTCAATACTGGCGCGACTGGGTCAACGCCTCCACGTACCGCGGGCGGTGGCGCGAGATGGTCGCCCGCTCCGCGATCACCCTCAAGCTGCTGACGTACGCGCCGACCGGGGCGCCCGTCGCGGCGCCGACCGCCGGACTGCCCGAGCAGACCGGCGGCGAACGCAACTGGGACTACCGCTACACCTGGATCCGCGACGGCTCGTTCTCGGTCCACGCGCTGCTCGGCCTGGGCTACACCGAGGAGGCCGCCGCGTTCGGCCGGTGGCTGCGCAACCGCACCATCGAGAGCCCGGACACCGGATCACCCTTGAAGATCATGTACCGGGTCGACGGGACCTCGGACCTCGGCGAGGAGACCCTCGAGCACCTGGAGGGATGGCGCGGCTCCCGGCCGGTGCGCATCGGCAACAACGCCGCCGACCAGCTGCAGCTCGACGTCTACGGCGAGGCGCTGGACGCGCTGCACCGCGCCGACACCCAGAGTCACGGGATCGGCCACGAGGGCTGGACGGGCGTCGCCCGGATCATGGACTGGCTCTGCGACAACTGGGACCAGGCCGACGAAGGCATCTGGGAGACCCGCGGCGGGCGCAAGAACTTCACCTACGGCCGCTTCCAGTGCTGGGTGGCGCTGGACCGGGCGATCCGCATCGCCGCCCGCCGCGGCCGGCCCGCCGACATCGTCCGATGGACGGCCGAACGCGACGCCATCTACAACCAGGTCATGAGCCAGGGCTGGAACCCGCGCACCGCCGCCTTCACCCAGTTCTACGGCTCCGACGTCCTCGACGCCGCGCTGCTGCTCATGCCGCAGCTCGGGTTCGTCGCGCCGGACGACCCGAGGTGGCTGTCCACGCTGGACGCCATCGACCGCGACCTCGTCTCGGACAGCCTCGTGTACCGCTACGACCCCACCGCGTCCCCCGACGGCCTGCGCGGCCACGAAGGCACGTTCTCCCTGTGCACCTTCTGGTACGTCGACGCGCTCGCCCGCGCCGGACGGCTCAACCAGGCGCGGCTCGTCTTCGACAAGATGCAGACCTACGCCAACCCGCTCGGGCTCTTCGCCGAGGAGATCGGGCTCACCGGCGAGCAACTCGGCAACTTCCCGCAGGCGTTCAGCCATCTGTCGCTGATCAACGCCGCGATCAACCTCGACCGCCAGCTCGACAACGGTGTTTCCGCCGCTGGGAAATAGGATCCCCGACGGTCGGCGACCGCCGGCCACGATCCCGATTCCGGAAAGGGAAATCGTCGCCCTTGACAGCGACCGTCGGCCGCAGCACGCTACGGTTAGGAGCGGGCGAGAACAGACGGGTTGAATGCTTCTGAAAGAAGTCGGGATGCTGGACAGTCCTATTATCGTGCGTCACAACGTCGACCTGGCAACGATCGACATCGTTGCGTTCGGACCCTGGGCCTGGAAGTTGCGGACCGATCTCATGACCGCAATTCGAAAAGCGATTGTCCAGCAGCCCCGCGCGATCCTGATCGATTTGGCCGGCCTCGTCGGCGCCGAAAGCACAATTGCCTCGGCGGTCCTGCTCGCCGAGGCACAGAGCGCCGCCCGGAATCCTCCGGTCCCGCTGGTCATCGTGGTCAACGAGTTGCAGCAGGTGCGTCTGCAATCGACGGGCGTGGCGACGCGGATCCCGGTGCACGTGAAATCGGCGGTATCGGCACCACCGTCGACCGGGACCACACCCGCACTGCAGCACGCCCGGCTCCGGCTGCAGCCGACCGTGCTCGCCGCGGTCGACGCCCGCAATTTCGTCGGCGACACGTGCAGCGACTGGGCACTGCCCGGCCGGCTGCACCCGGCCCGGTTGATCGTCTCCGAACTCGCCACGAACGCGGTCGAGCACGCCCAGACGCCGTTCACCGTGATCCTGACCCTCCGCGGCCCGGCCTTCATGCACATGGCGGTCGAGGACGGCTCGCCCCAGCTGCCCCGGCTCCGCACCCGGTCCGACAGCCGCACCACGCCGCTGGCGCTGCGCGGCAACGGCCTGCGCCTCGTCGCCGCCGCGGCCACCGCCTGGGGCAGCAGCCGCACCACGAACGGCAAGGTCGTCTGGGCCACCCTCCACGATCTGCGGCGGTGACGACGACGCCGGCCCGGCCGGTTCCCGCGGGCGATCGCGGGTAGCGCGGGCGGGTGAACGGCGTCGGCTTCCTGATGGTCGTCATCGGTTCGGTGGCCGTGACCGCGGTGGCCAACCGGCGCGGCTGGCCGGGGCCGCTGGTGGTCGTGTCCGTCGCGGCGGCCGTGTCGTTGCTGCCCGGCCTGCCGCGCATGGAGCTGCCGCCGCAGCTGATCCTGGCCGTGGTCCTGCCACCCTTGCTGTACTCCGCGGCACTGGAGCTGTCGTTCGTGAGCTTCCGCCGCGACCTGCTGCCCATCGCCGCGCTCGGGGTCGGCCTCGTCGTGTTCTCCGCCATGGTGGTCGGCTACGTCTCCTTCACGGTGATCCCGGCGCTGGCCGCCGGGGGCGCGTTCGTCCTCGGCGCGGTCCTCGCCCCGTCCGACGCGGTCGCCGCGGTGGCGCTGGGCCGCCGGTCCGGGCTGCCGAGCCGGGTGATCACGATCCTGACCGGGGAGAGCCTGGTCAACGACGCGGTCGCGCTCGTCGCGTTCCAGCTCGCGGTCTCCGCGTATGCCGGCTACCGGCCGTTCGTCCAGCAACCGGTGCTGCTGGCGGCCTACAGCGCGACGGTCGGTGTCGGCATCGGGCTCGCCATGGCGGTCGTCGTGCACTGGATCCGGCCGCGGCTGCACGATCCGGCGCTGGAGACCGTGTTCGGCGCGGTGGTGCCGTTCGTCGCGTACCTCACCGCGGACGAGCTGCACGCCTCGGGTGTCCTCGCGGTGGTCGCCGCCGGGTTCTGGATCGGCCACCACAGCGCCGACGCCGCGTTCGCCACCCGTCTGCAGAGCCGGCAGGTGTGGCGCACCGTCGACCTCATCCTGGAGGCGTTCGTCTTCGCCTACATGGGCCTGCAGGTCCGCGTCATCCTGACCGACGCGACCAGCGAGGGGGTCGGACCGGCCGGGCTGGTGGCAAGCATCGCGGTCGTGTTCCTGGCCGTGGTCCTGGCCCGTCCGGTGTGGATCGTCACGATGAGGGTGATCACCCGGCGGCGCCTGCGGTGGCGGGCGGTGGCGGTGCTGTCGTGGTCCGGGATGCGTGGCGTGGTGACCCTGGCCGCCGCCGCCGCGGTGCCCGCGGTCACCGTCACCGGCGCGCCGACCCCGAACCGCAACCTGATCCAGGCGATCGCGCTGTCCGTCGCGGTCCTGACCATCCTGCTGCAGGGGGCCACGTTGCCGATGCTGGTCCGGGTCCTGCGCCTCAGCGACGCCGCGGAGCGCCGCCGGGCCGACGCCGACGTGGTCCACGCGCTGCGCGTCGCACGCCGCGCGGCGCACGAGGTCACCGCCCGCGCGGCCGCGTCCGGTGACGACATCGAGGCGGCGGCGGTGGCGCTGATCGAGCGGCGGATGGCCCATGTGCTGACCGCGACCCCGCACTGCCTGGCCGGCCTGTACGGCACGGTGGGCAAGGCCGCGCAGCCCGCGCACGAGCTGGTGCAGCAGATCCTCGCCAACCAGCGCAGGGCCCTGATCCGCGAACGGGACCAGGGCAGGCTCGACGACGAGGTGCTGCGCGCCGTGCTGCAACAGCTGGACTACGAGGAGGCGGCGGCCAGCACGGATCTGCGGACCCGGCTGTGAGCGTGTCGCTCCCCGCCGGTCAGGCCGGGACGGCGGAGTCGCTGGTCAGGCCGGGACGGCGGAGTCGACGCCGGCCGGCGTCGCCCTGCCCGCCGCACGACCGGGCCGCACGCCAGGTGCCGCCTCTCCGGTGCGGTCCTGCGGCGCGGTGCTGTCCGGCAGCGGGATGGTGCCACGCAGTGCGGTGCCGTGCCCCGCCGGGCTGAGGAGCCGGCAGCTGCCGCCGAGGGCGGCGATCCTGTCGCTCAGACCGCGCAGCCCCGACCCGGCGCTCGGATCGGCGCCGCCGACGCCGTCGTCCTCGACACAGAGCTGCAGCGTGCGGTCATCGGATATGACGAGGATGCGGATGTACGAGGCCCTGGCGTGCTTGACGGCGTTGGTGACGGCTTCGGCGATGATGTAGTAGGCGTTCGTCTCGATGCTCGCCGGCAGCCGCCCCTGGAGCCGGATGTCCAGTTCGGCCGGCACCGACGAGCGACGGGCCAGCGTCCGCAACGCGGCGCCGAGCCCGCGTTCGGTCAGGATCGCGGGGTGGATGCCGTGCGAGAGCTCCCGCAGCTCGTCCAGCGCGCAGGCCAGGTCGGCGCTCGTCGTGGCCAGCCCGGCGGCCACCCCGGACAGGCCGGTGGCCGCCTGCTTCTCGATCCGGCGGAGGTCGAGCAGCAACGCGAGAAGGCGTTGCTGCGTGCCGTCGTGGAGGTCCCGCTCGATTCTGCGGCGCGTCTCGTCGCCGACGGCGGCGATCCGGGCACTGGCGGCCGCCAGGTCGGAGCGGGCCTGCAGGTTCGCCACCGCCACGCCGGCGAGGTCGGTGAAGTCGGCGGTCCGGGCGACGTCCTCGGCCCGCAGCTGTTCCCTGTCCCGGGCCAGGACGACCAGGGCGCCCCACGTGATGCCCTGCACCACGATCGGCGCCCCCACCGAGGTCGTGATGCGGTGCTCGGTCAGGAACGGGTCGCTCAGCGGCTTGCCGTCGCCGACGACGGCAAGCCACGGCCGCTGCTCGGTGTAGACGTGCATGGCGGCACCGTGCGGGTGCAGGACGGTCCGGGTGCCGATCGCCGCGGGGAGGTCCTCCCTGCCCCACGCCGCGACGACGGTGGCGAGGCCGTCCGGCTCGAAGCGCAGGAGCATCGTCGCCTCCGTCCGCAGCAGCCGTCCGACCTCCTCGGCGATCGCGGCGAACACCGAGTCCGGTGGCGTACCACAGGCGACCAGCGTGGCGATCCGCCGCAGGGCACTCTGCTCGGACACCAGCCGGCCGAGCCGACGATGCTGATCCTCCAGCGACCCGGCCATGGCGTTGAAGGACCGTTGCAGGACGCCGACCTCGCCGGGTCCGTCCTCGGGCATGCGCGCCGACAGCGTGCGGTTGGCCAGTTCGCCGGCGGTGCCGGCAGCGGCGCGGACCGGACGGACGATCCGGCGGTTCATGAACACGGCGAAGCCCACCACGATGGCGATCGCGGCGGTGAGCCCGGTCACCGCCGCGATCCTTGCCCAGACGATGTCGGTGCGCGCGGCGGCCTCCTGCCGGGCCTCCTCGCTGGACTGCGCGGTGCTGAACTGTGCGAATCCCGCGTGGATCGCGTCGAGACGATTCTGGCTGTCGACCAGGCGCGCGCCGTCGGGTCCCGCCCCTCCCGCGAGATAGGCGCGCATCGACGGCGCCGAGTCCTGGCTCAGATAGGTGGCGATCTGTCCGTTCAGCTGCTGGACGAGCACCCGCATCGGCGGGTTTCCGGAGACGGCGACGGCGAGCTGCGCGGCCTGCTGAGGGATCGCGGCACGGGCCTGCTCCCACGACTGCACGAATCGCTGGTCGCGGCTGATGACGAAGCCACGTTCACTGCTCTCGACCGTCAGCAGCGACCCCTCCAGCCGCCCGGCATCGGAAAGCGCCTGCTGCGCGTTGCGGGCGGACCGGGCGCTGCCGTCCAGATTCGCGGTCATGCTCATCATGACGACCAGCACCGCGACCAGGGTCACGGTGAACGCCAGGCACGTGACGATCACCTGATGGGTGAGGCCGGCGCCGGAGAACGCCGTGCGTGCGGGTCGCCACGCCAACCTCGAGCCGGGGGCGTTCAATGCGAATCTCCACTTGGCGTATCGCCAGGCCGGCCGACGCACCTGGAAGCCGGCAGCGGGGTGCTCCCCCGTTCACCTGGCGTTCCATTCGAGCATAACGCCGCAGCTCCGGCCGCATTCGCGTGTTCGCGGCCGGCGGGACGGCCGTCGGCGGTGCGCGTCTACGGCGCACGCTGGCGGCGCACGTCGGCGGCGCGCACCGGCGGCGCTCGAGGAAAGCCTTGCCGACGACGGGTCACCGGTGCCTACGGTGGTTTCAGCGGCCTGCGTCCACCACGGGGAAGGGGCCGGCGATGTCCAGCAGGTTCCGGCGCTGCACCTGGTCCACCGGCACCTTGCTGGTCGGGTTCGCCGCCGGGTTTCTCGGGACGTTGCTGGACGGCATCGTCATGATCGTGGCGCGTCGCGGGGTCCGCGCGGCAGATGCACGGAGGTCATGATGATCACTGAGCACAGCGTCGTCGTCGGTGTCGACGGTTCCCCGCCCAGCCTGGACGCGGTCGCCTGGGCCGCCGTGGACGCGGAGCGGCGCAGCCGGGCGCTGCACATCCTCTACGCGTTCGTCTGGCCACCCGTCTACACGACACTCGCCACACCGGTGCCGTCCCCGTACGAGCTGGGGTTCGAGGCCACCGCCGAGCGGGTCGTCGCCGGCGCCGCCGACCGGGCGCGGCGGGCGGCACCGGCGGTCGAGGTCACGACCGGCACGCAGGTCGAGTCGGCCGCGGCGGCGCTCGTCCGCGCGGCCGAGCACGCCTGCGAGGTCGTGGTCGGCAACCGCGGCCACAGCGGCTTCGCCGGGCTGCTCCTGGGCTCGGTCGGCGTCCAGCTGGCCGCGCACGCCTCATGTCCGGTCGTGGTCGTGCGGCACACGGACCAGCCGGCCGGCCCGGAGGTGGACCGGATCGTGATCGGCATCGACGGCTCGCACAACGCCGACGCCGCGCTGCGCTTCGCCTTCGAGCAGGCGTCGTTGACCGGGACCGGCCTGACCGCGGTGCTGGTGCACCGGTGGCCGGGGTCCGCTCGGCACACCGACGACCTGCTGCCGCTGACGTACGGTGCCGGCACCCTGCTCGAGGACGAGCGGCGCATTCTGTCCAGGTCGGTCGCCGGGTGGCGGGAGCGGTATCCGTACGTGGACGTCCGCACGGAGACGGTCCGCGGCCGGGCATCGGATGTGCTCGTCGACCTGTCCGCCGGAGCGCGGCTGCTCGTGGTCGGCTCCCGCGGCCGGGGCGGCTTCTCGGGACTGCTGCTGGGCTCCGTGTCACAGGCCGCCATCCAGCATGCGGCGTGCCCGGTCGCCGTCATCCGCCATTCGACGAAGCTGGATGCCTGAACGGCGGCACTGTACAGGGCCGGTCCGACAGCTGCCGTGCTGCGGGGGGCGATGACTCCGGCGGATGCCATCTGCGGAAGGGCCGGCCCTGCTTCCACGCAACCACCATGCGATGCCGGAGTCGTCGGTCCGACGGTTCGTTGCCCTACGACGATCGGACATGGCCCCCTCCCCGAAGCGCCGACCCTGTTCGAGGGTTCACACCCCGGCCAGGAGCCGTGAGCTCAGGCGGTCCGGGCCGAGACGCCGACGGTGGTGATCCCGGGCGTGGTCCGCACGAGCGCCTCGGCGACCGCCAGTTCCGTGTCGTCGTCGAAGCGGCCGTCGACGGCGGCGCTCCCGCCGTGCACGGCGACCTGCCAGCGCCGCTGACCGCCGGCGTAGGCGTCGAGGCGGCGCTGCGCCTCCCCCTGTGCTGCGTCGTCGGTCGGCAGCAGGGTCCGCAGCACGTCGCAGCGGCTGACCACGCCGATGACGTGCTCTCCGGCGACGACCGGCACGGTGTGGGCGGCACGCCGCACCATGACGGCGGCGATGTCGGCGAGGTCGGCGTCCGGCCAGGCCGTCACCGGCAGGCCGGACATCACGTCGCGGACGCGCTGCGGCACCCCACCGGTGGCCATCTGGCGTAACACGTCACGTTCGCTGATCATCCCGATCAGGGTGTCGTCGTCGCCGACGACCGGCACCGCCGTGAACGAATACCGCTCCAGCAGCAGCACCGCGTCCCCGACGGGCGCGTCGGCGCGCACCGTGCGGGCCGGGGTGCTCATGATGTCCTTGGCATGCATCGCTCCTCCTCAGGGTGTGGACCCCGGTCAGCCACGGTGTGGCAGACCGGCGTCGTCCAGAGCGGCCCGGGCCGGCGTGGCCGCGCGCCGCTGAGCCGGGGTCTCGGCCTGGTCCAGCAACAGGACAGCCGTCCGGGTCGTCGACGTCATCGCACCTCACTTCCCGGACCCGCGGGTGATTGCCTCACCTTCATCGTCCCCATGCCGCCGGCGCTCGTTCAGGGACTTTGGTCCGCCCGTTCCCGGCACACGTCCGGGCACTCCCCGCCGCACGGCCGGCCGCCCGGTCAGCGGATGCACGGCAGCTGTTCGCCGGCGAGCGCATCACCACCCCGGCCGATCCCGACCGCTTCCCGTCCTTCGATGATCCCGCGGTGGGCGGGTCACGGTTCATGGCGGCGGCACCGGCTTCTCCCCGCCGTCCGCGCGGCCTGGTCCGGCCAGGCCCGATGCGGCCACATCCCGTTGCGGTACCGCAACGGTTGCGGTTGTCACGGCAGCCGATATTGTCGGTTTTCGCACATGAAATCCGAGGTGAACCGTGGCATTGTCGGTCGAGGTCCACACCGGCCCCGATGCGCAGGTGGTGATCACCCTGCGTGGCGAGCTCGACCAGAATGTCGTGACGCAGTTACGTGCCGCGGTCACCGCGGTGCTGGCCGCCCATCCGTCGCACCTGTGCGTCGACCTGGGGCAGGTGACCTTCACCGACTCCGCCGGCCTCGGCGCGCTGGTCTCGGCCGACAAGCGTTGCCGTCAGGCCGGCTGCCACCTCGTCCTGGGCGGGATCAGCGAGACGCTGCACCAGCGCCTGCACATCACCGGCCTGACCGAGGTGCTCAGGCTTGGCGAGGCACCGCAATGAGCGGGTCCCCGCTCGCGGCCCGGCGGCGCGCTGCGGGTCATGTCACGCCGGCGCCTTCGTCGCCGGTCTGCAGTTCGCGGCGGATCGCCGCGACGAGGCCGGGCAGCGCGGCGCGGACGGGATCGCTCAGGTCGGCGCCGAAGCTCGTGCCGGCGGCTTCGACACCGTAGACGATCATCCACTCCGGCGACCGGCCGAGCTGCCGGCTCAGCGCGACCGCCTCTCCGAGGTCGGCGCGGTGGGTGCCGGCCTCCTGGAGCCCGACGCGAGGGTCGGGCACGACGAGGCGGTGGATCCGGCCCGGCCGGGCCGGTTCGGCGTGGATGGCGTCGACCACGATGGCGAGTCGCCGCCGGTCCCACATCGCGATCAGCGCCGCGGTCTCGCCGTCGCTCTCCGCGAGGGTCACGCCGGGGCACCCCTGCTCGCGCAGTTCGCGCACGACCGCGGGCCCGATTCCGTCGTCCTGCCGGGACGGGTTGCCGATGCCGATGACGACGGCGGGCCTCATGTCCGCCGCCCCGGCCCGCTCCACCGTGCGGTCGAGGAAGTGCTTCCACACCGCCGGGGTCGGCACGCTCATCACAGCCCCCTGGTGTTCAGCAGGCATCTGCCCGGTCGTAGCGGGTGACGGCGCATCGCATGTCGCGCTCCAGGGACGGAGCCTCCCCGGCGGCGCGCACCGCAAACGTCGCCGGCCGGGCGAGATTCCGCGGCACCCCGGTGGCGCCCGCTATCCGTCGATGACGTCCCCGCCGGGGTCACGGTCGAGCGCCCGCGCGGATCCCCCGAAGTCACGGCGGGGTCATCGGTTCGGCATAGTGCGGCGCCGCGCCGCGGGCCTGCCGCCCGCCGCATCTGCCGGTGCGGGCCGCGTCCCAGCGGCGTGGCCGGCCGGCCGCGACCCGGCACGAGATGGACCAGCACCTCACCGGCGGGCATCCGGGTGGATCAGCGCCAGTACGTGGCGAAGCCGCCGGATTTCACGTAGGAATGACCCTATGATCCGGGTATACCTGCTCGACGACCATGAGGTCGTCCGCTTCGGGCTCCGCGAGATGCTGGAGCGCGAGGGCGACATCGAGGTCGTCGGCGAGTCGGGGTCAGCGGTCGACGCCACGCACCGCATTCCCGCGCTGCGGCCCGACGTCGCCGTCCTGGACGGGCGGCTGCCCGACGGCAGCGGCATCGACGTCTGCCGCGACGTGCGCTCCGTCGACCCGTCGATCAAGGCGCTGATCCTCACCTCGTACGACGACGACGAGGCGCTCTTCGCCGCCATCATGGCCGGTGCGGCCGGCTACGTGCTCAAGCAGATCCACGGCACCGACCTCATCGACGCGATCCGCCGCGTCGCCGCCGGCCAGTCGCTGCTCGACCCGGCGCTCACCGCCCGCGTCCTGGACCGCATCCGCAAGGGCCCCGAGCAGCCCGACCAGCTCAAGGACCTCACCGATCAGGAGCTGAAGATCCTCCGGCACATCGCGGAGGGCCGCACCAACCGGGAGATCGCCGAGCGGATGTTCCTGGCCGAGAAGACGGTCAAGAACTACGTCTCGAGCCTCCTGGCGAAGCTCGGCCTCGAGCGCCGCACCCAGGCGGCCGTCCTCGCCTCCCGGCTGCTGGACAGGCCCTGACCGCGAATACGATCCCGCTGTGACCGACGATCAGGCCGAATGGCAGCCGTCGCTACCGCTGCCGTCACTGTCCCGGGTCGACCTCGACTCGCTGCTGCAGGAGCTGCTCACCCGCGTCGGCGAGGTCATGACCAGCCGGGAGCGGCTCCGCGCGCTGCTCGACGCCGTCGTCGGCATCGGCTCGGATCTCGACCTGCACAGCACCCTCGACCGGATCGTGCGGGCCGCCTGCCAGCTCGCGGACGCCCGGTACGGCGCGCTCGGCGTGATCGGGCCGGACCGGATGCTGGTCGAGTTCATCAACCACGGGGTGACCGCGCAGGAGCGCGCCGAGATCGGTGACCTGCCCCGCGGGCACGGGGTCCTGGGCCTGCTGATCGAGCAGCCGCGGCCGATCCGCCTCGAGGACATCACGCAGCATCCCCGCGCGTACGGTTTCCCGCCCAACCACCCGCCGATGCACAGCTTCCTCGGTGTGCCGGTCCGGATCCGCGACCAGGTGTTCGGCAACCTGTACCTGGCGGAGAAGCACGGCGGTGGGCAGTTCACGCAGGACGACGAGGACCTCGTCGCGGCGCTCTCCGTCGCCGCCGGCGCCGCGATCGACAACGCCCGCCTCTACGCGCAGGCGGAGCGGCGGCAGCGCTGGCTGATGGCGGCCGCGGAGATCACGTCGGTCCTGCTGGGTGAGGTACGCAGGACCGAGGCCCTCGAACTCGTCGCCACCCGCGCGCTGGACGTCGCCGGCGCGGACCTGACGATGGTGCTGCTCGCCGACGGCACCGCCGAGCGGCTCACGGTCGAGGTCGCCGTCGGCGGTCCGGACGCCACCGGCTGGTCGATCCCGGTGTCCGGCAGCGAGTTCACCGAGGTCCTCGACCGCCAGCAGCTGTCCGTGGTCACCGACCTCGGCGCGGCCGCGAGCTGGCCGGTGCTGCTGTCGACCGGCACCGCGTTGCTCGTGCCGCTCGCCGTCGGCGGTGTCTCGCTCGGCGTCCTCGTCGTCGCCTACCGCAAGGACAGCGTGCCCATCGCCGAGGGCCTCGAGCTGGCGATGGTGGAGACGTTCGCCGGGCAGGCCGCGCTGGCCCTGGAACGGGCCCGCGCGCAGGACGAGCGGGAGATGCTCGCCGTCGTCGGCGACCGGGAGCGCATCGCCCGCGACCTGCACGACGTCGTCATCCAGCGGCTGTTCGCGGCCGGCATGCAGCTGCAGGGCGCCACCAGGCTGTCCGGGCAGCCGGACGTGCGGCAGCGCATCGACCGGGTGGTCGACGACCTCGACACCACCATCCGGGACATCCGCGGCGCCATCTTCGAGCTGCGCGGCCCCGCACCGCACAGCTTCCGCACCGAGATCCGCGACCTCGCCGACGAGGCCCGCGAGGCGCTCGGCTTCCGGCCCGCGCTGCGCATCGACGGGCCCGTCGACACGGCCGTGCCGGACGCGCAGCGCACCGCCCTGCTGGCCGTGCTGCGCGAGTCGCTGAGCAACGTCGCCAGGCACGCCGGCGCCCGCTCGGTGCAGGTCACCGTCGCGGTCGCGCACGGCAGGCTGTCGCTGACCGTCTCCGACGACGGCCGCGGCATCCCGCCCGCCCCTGGTACGGCCGGTCACGGGCTGGCGAACATGCGCGCCAGGGCGGTCGACCTGCGCGGCGACTGCACGGTCGAGCCGGCCGCACCCGGCACCACCGTCACGTGGCACGTCCCCCTGTGACGACAGCGACGGCTGGGACGGCTGGGACGGCTGGGACGACGGGCCGCGGCGCCGTCAGCCCGGCTCCGCCTCGACGACGTCCGCGACCGGCCGCCGGTTGGTGAAGCACGTCGTCGGGGCGTATCCGAGGCGCAGGACGAGCTGCGGGTCGTGCGCGCGGCCGAGGGCCCGCCGCAGTTCCTCACGCACGGCCGGCACCTCGATCGGTTGCGAGTACATGGCGGCGGCCAGTCCGAGGTCGGCGGCGAGCAGCAGCAGCCGCTGCAGCACCAGGCCGGCCCGGACCTCGTCGGCGGCCTGGTCGCCGTGGACGCCGAACACGGCCACCACCGGGGTCCGGGTCGGGTCGTGGGTGTCGGCGCGCTCCGGCCCGCCGAAGTCGCGGCGGGTCATCAGCTCCGCCGGGTGCGGTGCGATACCCGCGGCCTGCGGGCCGACACCCTCCACGGCCAGGTCGGCCGTCTCTGTCCAGGCGCGCAGCTCGGCGGTGTAATCGGCGTCGGCCCGCAGCTCGGCGTCGGCCCGCCGGATGAGCGCGGCGATCGTGTCGAGCTTCCGCTCGTCGTCGGCGAAGTCCAGCCAGCCGCCTTCACGCGCGGCGGCGTCCTGCAGCCGGGCGGCGGTGCCCGGGTCGATGCCCGTGTCGGGGAACGCGGACCGGTTGGTGTGCCGGCGCCGGATCTGGTGGTGCAGCCGCCGCTCAAGTGGGGTCGGCGGCCGGTGTACGGCCGGCTCCAGGTGCACAGCGGCGTCCCGCCCGTACGTCGCGACGGCGGGTGTCCCGGCGACCGCGAGCGCCAGCATCAGGTTGCAGGCGGCGGCACCGCACGACACGCGCGCCGCGCGCCCGTCCGGGTCGGCGACCGCCAGCAGGCGGCGGCGGTCGACGAGCACGTCGACGCCGTGCCCGGTGCGCCGGAACCGCCACGGCTGGCTGTTGTGGATCGACGGTGCCCAGACGGCGTCGGCGACGGCCGCGTCGAACACGTCCTGGTCCCAGGTCACGGTCGTGGTCATGGTGACTCCTCGGGGTCCGGCCGCCGTGCGGCGCCCACTCTTCCGGCGATGCCGACGCGGACCGCCGCGGCGGCGTGCCCGGCGTGGTGCGCGTCCCGGGTCAGCGCCGTCACGTCGTCGACCGGCGCCGAGGCGAGCCCGGCCGTGGTGGCGCTCAGCAGCACCGCCGACACCGCCTCGCCCGCCGTCACCCAGTCGGCGGCGGCGGCGCCCGGCGTGGTGATGACGACATAGGTGGCGCCGGCCGGTGACCAGCCCGGAACGTCGTCGCCGGTGAGCGTGTACGAACCGGCGCCGGCCCGCTCGGCCGCCGCCGTGAGCGGTGCGAGCTGCCGGTCGTCCGGCGGCCGGGCGGTGAAGGGTCGCCGGTCGCTGCGCCGCACGGCGATCGCGCGGTGCAGCGCCCCGGCCCACCGCGGGCGCTCGACCGGACCGGTGCAGCGCAGCTCGGTCAGCAGGGCCGGGTCGCCGGGGTCGGGGAAGCGCCGTACCTCGACACCGACGCCCTCGGCGGCGAGCGCCACCCGGGCGTGGTGCAGCGCCGCCCCGCAGCTGATCAGCAGCAGCCGCCCGTCCGGGTCGACGTCGGCCAGTTGCCGGGCCCAGTCCGCGTACAGCCCGATCCGGTCCCGGTCGACGCGCCACCGCCACGGCTGGGTCTCCCCCACGGAGGGCGCGTTGAGCGCCGCGAACGTCGCCCGCGTCAGTGACCGGCCGGCCGCGTCCGCCGGTGTCGCGGCGCCACGGCCGGTGTGATGGATCGCCACCATGGCGCGCTCCCCTCGTGTCCCGCGGTGTCCCGCATGGTCCGCCTCCCACCACGGTCCCCCGGACGCCCGCCGACCGGCAGGGACGAAGGTCCCGTCCGGCGGGGCCCGACCGATCGCCCTACCGGGTGGTGACCTTCGGCCCCTCCCCGCGCGTCGGGCCGCGGGTGATGGTGGGACTGACGGGACCGGCGCGGTCCCGGGGCAGGGGTCGCACGGGGTCTCGGGAGGACGCCATGACATACCGGATCGCCATCAACGGGTTCGGCCGGATCGGCCGTGACGTCGTCCGGTGTCTCGCCGGACGCGGGATGCTCGGCGGCGACATCGCCGTCGTCGCGGTCAACGACCTGTACGACACGGCGACGCTCGCCCACCTGCTACGGCACGACTCGACGTTCGGCGGCCTGCAGGCCACGGTGGACGTCGACCCGTCCGGCGGCGGCATGACCGTCGGCGGGCACTACATCGAGGTGTTCCGCCAGCGGGACCCGTTGTTCCTGCCGTGGGTGGACCTGGACGTCGACCTCGTCATCGAGTCGACCGGCAGGTTCCGTACCCGTGAGGACGCCGCGGCACATCTGAAGGCCGGCGCCCGCAAGGTCCTCGTCTCCGCGCCGGGCGAGGACGTCGACGCGACCATCGTGCTCGGCGTCAACACCGGCGGCTACGACGCCGCACGCCACGACGTCGTGTCCGCGGCGTCGTGCACCACCAACTGCGCGGCCCCATGGCGCGGGTGCTGCACGAGGCGTTCGGCGTCGAGCAGGGGTACCTGACGACCGTGCACGCCTACACCAACGACCAGGTGGTGCTCGACGCGCCGCACAAGGACCCGCGGCGGGCCCGGACGGCGGCGGTCAACATCATCCCCACCGGTACCGGCGCCGCGGAAGCGATCGGGCAGGTCCTGCCCGGCCTGGCCGGCCGGCTCGGCGGGGTGGCGCTGCGGGTGCCGGTGGAGAACGGCTCGATGACCGACCTGACCTGCCTGCTGGCGCGGCCGGCGATCGCCGGGCAGGTCAACGCGGCCTTCGCCGCGGCCGCGGCCGGCCCGCTGGCCGGCATCCTGCGCTACAGCGAGGAGCCACTGGTCTCCCGGGACATCATCGGCGACCCGTCGTCGTGCGTCTTCGACGCCGGCCTGACCGCCGCGGACGGCCGGCTGGTGAAGGTCTTCGGCTGGTACGACAACGAGTGGGGCTACACCAACCGCCTGGTGGACCTCGCCCAGCTGTTCGCCGGCGCGGGACGGTGAGAGGCGCCGCGCGGAGCCTGCGGACACACGGCCGAAGGCCGTCCCCGGGGCTGGCGGGGACGGCCTCTGGTCGGACGGGGATCAGCCGCGCAGTGCCGCCATGCCTGCGGCGCTGATCCTCGCGAAGCGCAGCGACTGGCCGGGGTCGCCGTTGCCGCCGGGGGCGTTGTCCTGCTCGTAGTTCGAGTTGTGGAAGCCCTTGGCGCCGATGTTGCTGTAGAACCCCTTGTAGTCGATGTCGCTACGGGGGTCGCCGAACGGGATCCACGAGTAGCCGTCGCCCACGCCGGGGGCCTGGCCGGTGGCGTCGCCGTCCTTGGCGTGGAACAGCGCGTACCGCTTGGTCTGCTTCGCGACCTGGGCGGTCGGGTCGAAGATGTCCTGGACGCGCTTGCCCTCCCAGTCGTAGCGCCAGCGGTGCTGGTGCTGCGCGACGTGGGCCCAGTAGACGTCCATCTCGATGACGACGAGGTCGGGGTTGGTGACATCGAGGTAGTGCTGCATGAGCCGCTTCCCCGACTCGCCACGGACCTGGGTCGGCGCGATCGGCGCACCGGTGATCCGGTCCTGGGTGACGGTGACCATCGGGCCGTCCTGGAGGAAGTTGTACGCCGGCGAGTGGTTGTGGGTGTACATCTGGATGCCCCACTGACCGACGCTGATCTCGTTGAGCGCCGACCACTTCTCGCCCGCGAGGGTCCACGGCTCGATGTTGCGGTTGTTGGCGCTCGTCGGGTCGCTGCCCGTGCCCATGAACGGCATGCCGAGGATCGCCGCGAACTCCAGCTCGGTCTGCAGCCGGTTGTAGTCCTGGGTGGTCATCGCGCCGCCGGCGCTGCCCGGGCCGTTCCAGGTGTTCGGGACGAACCCGTGGTTGCCGATCGCCTCGAGGCCGTAGGCGTCGAGGAAACCGCGCAGGGTACGGGCGTACGCCAGGTAGGCCGCCCGCGCCTCCGGGGTGGTGACACCGCCCGGGGCCGGGTTCGGCGCGGCGCCGCCCGGGTTCGCGGCGTTCTGGCCGTAGCCGGCGAACTCGATCTGCTTGAACCCGGACTTGGCGAGGAACTCGAACAGCTCCACCCAGCCGCCGGGGAGCGGCACCAGGGGGCCGAGGTCGGTCGGGTCCTTGGGGAAGTTGGGACCGCCCAGGTAACCCATCGTCGGTGCCACACCCAGCGCGGCGCTGGCCGCGATGCCGATCCGGGTCGGCACGTCACGCTGGCTGTACGTGATGGTGCCGAGCTTGCCGCCGGGGATGAGCCGGCCGTTGGCCGCGCTCGCCGACGTGGGCGAGAAGACGGAGGCCGGGCCGAGCGGGGTGAACGCGGCGGCCGCCGTGAGGCCGGCACCGGCCAATAACCGGCGGCGGTTGATCTTTCCGGACATGTGCTGCTCCTTCTACTGGTTGTGCGGGTGTTTCAGACCGGGGCGGGGTGCGGGGCACTGCGGGGTGTCGCACCCCGCCCCGGTTTGGGGTGGTGCTAGGGCGCGCTCACGCCCTGACCGCCGAACTCCACCCAGTTGAGGTTGAAGTAGTTGTTCGTCGGCCCGCCCGTGACGGGACGGAACACCAGGTAGATCCGGTGTGCCCCGCCTGGGTCGGTGATCGGGAAGGTCTGGCTGGCGTACGTGGTCGCGTTCGCGGTGGGCGCGATCGTGACCGTGGTCAGGACCGGCCCGTCGACGGCGTCCAGGCGGACCTCGACGGATCCGGTTCCGGCCGCGCCGCTGCCACCCGACGTACGGAACGTCAGCGAGTTGATGTTCTCGAGGTCGACCGTGCCGTTGAGGGCGATCCAGTCACCGTTGCCGAGGCTGCCGCGCTGCAGCCCGCCGCCGGTGTCGGCGGTCGCCGCCGTGTTCGTGCCGGACTGGTCGACGGCGAACTCCAGCTCCTGCTTCTTCTGCCGGATCGTCGTCTGCTGGACCGTGGTCAGCGCCGGGATACCGCCGGGACCGCCCTTGTCCGTGTACGAGGCGCTGATCACGCCGAACACGTTGCCGCCGTGCGAGACGTCCTCCTCGGACGTGGGCAGCGTCCCGGAACAGCCGTTGACGGTCGTCTCCGCGTGGCCGTGGCTGTCGTGCCCGAGCACGAACGTCACCTCGACCCGGGAGCAGTCGATCGCACCGTCCTGCGGGTCGGTGACCGTGACGTTGAACGGGATCGAGTCACCGAAGGCGAACAGTCCGCCCTCGATCGGCACGTTGACCTTGACCGTCGGCGAGGTGTTGCCGACGGTGATCGTCGTGTTCGCCGAGGCCGTCTTGCCGCTGGAGTCCGTGACGGTCAGCCTGGCCGTGTACACCCCGTTGGTGGTGTACGTGAACGTCGGGTTCGGGTCGACCGAGTCGGTCGTGCCGTTGCCGTCGAAGTCCCAGGCGAACTTGATGGAGTCGCTCGGGTCCGGGTCGTTCGAGCCTTCGCTGGAGAACGCGACGGTCAGCGGCCCGACGCCGTCGGTCGGGCTGGCCGACAGCTTCGCGACCGGTGCGCGGGTGCCCTTGACGTAGCTGAACTTCACCAGCGCGGCGTCCGGGTTGATGTTGAAGAAGCCGTCGCCGTAGGTCAGCAGGTAGAAGTTGCCGTCCTTGCCCCACATCATGTCCATGGGGTTGTCGCACAGGAACGGCCGGGCCGGCGTGGTCGGTCCCGCACCACAGCTGAGCAGGTCATTGATCTTGAAGACCTGCCCGGACGAGTCCAGGCGGATCTCCCGCAGGTAGTCACGGGTGAACTCGCCGAAGAAGATGGACTGGTCGTAGTACGCCGGGAACTTCGTCGGGTTGGGGTTCTTCGCGTCGTAGTCGTACTTGGCCGCGCCGTGCGGCCCGACGCCGCCCGTGCCGAGCTCCGGGAAGAGCTGCGGGCACTTGCCGGCCGGTGTCTGCATGTAGTACGCCGCGCAGGGCGTGCCGAGCGGGTTGGCCGCGTTGTTGTCCTGGAACGAGTACCACATGTCCGGCTGCGCGATCGCCGGCGCGTAGGTCAGGCCGGTGTTCCACCGCGAGGTGTTGGCCGGGCCCCGGTCCGGGTTGTTGCACTCGAACGCCTGCGCCGGGCTGTCCAGCGGCGTCGAGGTGTTGAAGTTCCACTTGTAGTACGGCAGCGTCGGCGAGTAGCACAGCGGCCAGCCGTAGTTGGCCGGCTTCCGCACGATCTCCATCCGGCCGGTGCCCGCGGGACCACGGTTCACCTGCGGCGTCGACGAGTCGGGCGAGTAGTCGGTGACGTAGGCGACGCCGTCCTTGTCCACGGTGATGCGGAACGGGTTGCGGAAGCCCATGGCGTAGATCTCGGGCCGGGTCTTGCCGCCGCCCTCCTCGTTACCGGTGAACAGGTTGCCCGCCGGGATGGTGTAGGAGCCGTCCCCCTGGACCTTGATGCGCAGGACCTTGCCACGCAGGTCGTTGGTGTTCAGCGCCGAGCGCCGGGCGTCGACGAACGGGGCGTTGTACTGCCCGGTCGTGGTGAGCTGGTCGTTGAACGGCGCGAAGCCACCGGAGTTGCCACCACCGGACGGGGTGTCGTCGCCGGTCACCATCCACAGGTTGTTGTCCTTGTCGAAGGTGATGTCGCCGGCCACGTGGCAGCAGGCCCCGCGGTCGACCGGCACCTTCATGATCTTCTGCTCGGACGCCACGTCGAGGGTCGGGGTGGGACCGTCGACGAACTTGAAGCGGGACAGTTGGAAGTAGCCCTTCCACGGGTCCCAGACGCTCGGGTCGGCGCCGGTGGTGGGCGCGTTCGCGGTCGGCGTCGTCTGCGGGTACGGCGCTTCCTGGGTCAGCGGCGAGTAGTACAGGTAGACCCAGCGGTTGTTGGCGAAGTCGTTGTCGATCGCCGGGCCGTACATGCCGTCCTCGCTGGCCATGTACACGGGGATCTGCGCCAGCAGGTGGGTGGTGTTGTTCGCCGGGTCGTGCAGGCGGACGCCGCCACGGCGGTCGGTCTGCACGACGCGGCCGTCGGGCAGCACGTCGAAGCCGATCGGCTCGCTGACGTTCGGCGGCGCGGCGACGTAGTCCATCTGGTAGTTCGCCAGCACGGTCGCACCGCAGTCACCGTCGGTCTGACCGGCCGCCCACTGGATCGCACCGCCGAGGTGCGCCCGCAGGTCGGGCGTGGCGAAGCTGGCCGGCGTGTCGCCCAGTCCGGTGTAGAACGAGCGGCCGCCCTGGTAGTCCTTGCACCAGGTGATCGGGTGGTCGAACCCCATCGTGCCGCCGCTGTAGGTGTTCTCGTCGACGGTCGCCAGCACGTGCGAGAAGCCCCGCACGTTGGACGTGAAGTTGTACCACTGGTCGGTGCGCTCCCAGCGCTCGGGCAGATTCCCCGACGCCGGGTGCACCCGGTCCGCCACCTTGACCGTGGCCTTGGCGACGCTCGACGAGCCGGAAGCCCTGGTGCCGAGGACATCGGTGAGGAACGGCCAGTCCGTCTCGGTCTCGATCGCCGAGTGGATGCCGACGAAGCCGCCGCCGTCACGGTAGTACGACTCGAACGCGGCCTGCTGGGTCGCGTCGAGCACGTCGCCGTAGGTGTTGAGGAAGACGACCACCCGGTACTGCTTGAGGTGGGCCTCGTCGAACTTCCTGGCGTCGTCGGTCTCCACGACGGTGAACCGGAGCTGCTTGCCCAGTTCCTTGAGCGCGTTGACGCCAGCCGAGGTCGACGCGTGTTTCGTGCCGACCGCCTTGGTGAACGCCAGAACCTTGTACTGGATGCCATTACTGGCCGGCTGAGGCGCGGCGACCGCCGGGGCGGACGCCGACGCCGTCCCGACCAACACAGATGCGACGAGCGCGAGCAGGCTGCCGTACGAGGTGACGCGACGGCCTTGAGCTCTGATCATGGGACCTCCTCCGCAGGGGTGCAGGACGAACGGAGCGTCGGGAGCCCGCGGCGATGCGCCGCGAACGGACGACGTCCGCTCGTGTTACGGGGTGTGGTGGTGCGGCACGCCCGGAGGGAGGCGTACTTGAGGTGAGTCGAACCGCGAAAGGCATCGCCGAGCTGCGCGTCAGTGCTCGCCGGGATCCCGCTCAGCGGGGCGAGCGACTGGCTCGGTCAACCTGTTGCCGACACCGTATAACTCGATTCCATCAAAAGAAAGGGTCGATCGAGCAAAAGTTCGGTTTGATCAGACGCAACTTTTAATTGTACTTACAAAAGTTACTCCCTCGTCGGCATGGCTTCGCGGCACCTCCCGGCGGTCGTGAGGATGCTCCTGTTCGAAGGGGCGGACGACGGGTCATTCGCGTTACACATCGCCCCGGAAATCGTCGAACATGTTGTGAGACATGGCAAAAAGCCACCTGTCATCCGACGATCGGTTTGTATGCATCACCGCACGCGCAATAGCATTGAAGACCCCGCGTGGGAACCTTCGGTCAACTTTTGCTTGAACATACAAAAGTTGATTCATATGACATCGAAGCTCTGGACATTCCAAGCAGAAGGCTTCTACTGTGTCGGCCACGGGGCAGCACCGTTTCGACCATGTGAACGAGCCAAGGGTGGACTGCTTGTACTTCAGCTCTGACACCCACCGCACAGCACACGGCAGTGTGCTCGATCCGTGCGTACACCCCGCCGCGGTGGACCTGAGCCTCATGACCGCCCAGCGGCGCTGACCCACGGCCGTCCATTGTGGACGCGCCGCTGGGACCGCTGTTGCCATCGACGTATGCGCAAGAGCCGGCACCGCACGCGGTACAGGGAGAGCTCTCCGGCGACGCTGTCCGAAGGGTCCGGTTGTGGGTGCGCTCCACAGCCGGAGGCGGCGAAGCGGGAGTGGTTGGCCGGTGCGGTCGGAGGGGACGGGACCCTTCCGGCCGCACCGGGCACCGTCCGGACCCCGATGTCGTTCCTGAACCGGAGGGAAGACCATGCCCAGCCAACCGCCGACCACCGCAGCACCGGCGTCGCACCCGTCCAGCGGGGCACGCAGAGACTCCCGCCGACGACTGTTACGCGGCCTTGCCGCCGCCGTGCCGGTGGCGGCCCTGTCCGCCGGGTCGCTCATCATCGCCGTACCGGCCTGGGCCGCGCCGACGAGCACGCCGGCCACCCTCACCCCCGCCCCTCCCACCGGGACCAACAACTACTACCGGGGCCCGGTCACGCTGAACCTGTCCGCGACCGACGCGGCCAACGGCGTCCAGCGCCTGGAGTACCGGCTCGGCAACACGGCACCGTTCCAGACCGCGGTGTCCGCGACCGGCCCGTTCCCCTCGACGCTGACCGGCTCGGTGCAGCTCACCCAGCAGGGCACCAACACGGTCGGCTACCGCGCCGTCGGCGGCGACGGCTCGGCCGAGGCCGTCCGCACGATCACGGTCCGGATCGACACCGTCGCCCCCGTGGTCAGCTGGCCCGGCATCGTCGACGGGCGCGTCGGCCACACCGCGACGCTCATCCCGACCCGGACCGACCCCGCGCCGGGCTCCGGCGGCGTCTTCATCCACCGCATGTGGATCGACCAGATCGAGACGACCCCGCTGCCCGTCGCCACCGCCACCCTCGCCACCGGGCCGCACACGATCAGCGTGGTAGCCGGCGACGCCGCCGGCAACGCGGCGCGGTTCGACCAGACGTTCGTGGTGACCACGTCGTTCACCGACCTCGACACCCTCATCGGCGGCTACGTCACCGGCGGCACGATCGGCGCGGACCTCGGCGCCGGCCTGCGGGCCAAGCTGGCGGAGGCCGCAGGCCTCGCGGAGGCGGGCAACGCCAACCAGGCGAAGCGGGCCCTCAACCAGTTCGCCGCCGCGGCGCAGGACGGATCGATCTCCGGCTCGGTCCGGGACACGCTCGTCGGCGACGCCCGTTACCTGCAGGACCAGGTCGCCGGGAAGCTCCCCGCCGACCCACCGACCGGCATGACCGTCACCCCGGCCGCCGGGCCCGACCCGATCGCACCGGCGACGCCGCTCGCGGCCTCCACGAACTTCCCCGGCGCCACCTACCGGGTGCTGTACTTCTCGGCCACCAAGGGCTTCCGGCACGACCACATCGCCGACACCGCCCTGCTCGTGCAGCAGTGGGGGCAGCAGCACGGCTTCGACGTCGACATCTGGGACCCGAGGCTGGCCCCGGCGTCGCTGGCGAGCACGCCGTTCACCTCCGCCGCCGACCTGGCGAAGTACAAGACGATCATCTTCGGCTCCCCGGTGGACGGGACCAACCCCAACAGCGCACCGGCGGCGGACGCGCTCAACGCCGGCGAGCTGGCCGCGTTCCAGGAATACGTCCGGGCCGGCGGCGGGTTCGTCGGGCTGCACGGCGCGTCCGACGCGATCCACAACGTGCCGTGGTACCGCGACCTGGTCGGGGCGTGGTTCACCAACCACCCGGGCGGCCAGAACGGCGAGGGCACCTGCGGCAGCTGCATCAACGTGCGGGTCAACACCGAGGACCGCACGAACCCGGCCACCGCGCACCTGCCGGCGAGCTGGCTCACCGTCGACGAGCTCTACAACTTCGACCACAACCCGCGGGCCGACGTGCACACGCTGCTGAGCCTCGACGAGTCGTCGTACCGCCGGAGCCTCAACAGCGGCAACGCCGCGAACGTCCCGCTGCCGCTCATGGGTGGCGACCACCCGATCGCGTGGTGCCAGAACTACGACGGAGGCCGCCAGTTCTCGCTCATCCTCGGTCACGACCGCGCGCAGTACTACCGTGAGTCGTTCACCAGGATCCTGCTGGCCGGCATCAGCTGGACGGCCGGCCAGACCGAGGCGAACTGCTCGACCTTCCGGCAGACCCGCACGCTGATCACCACATCCAGCGCGGCCGGCACGCTGGATCCGGAGTCCGCCGCGGCGGCGACCGCGCTCCTCGACGATGCCCAGGCGGCCTACCTGCGGCAGGACCACAACGCCGCGACCACCTCGCTCAACAAGATCATCGCGCTGACCGGCTCACCCGCCGCCGGCGCCGCCCGCGGCGAGCTCGACCGCCAGGCCCGCCAGCTGCGGGACTGGATGATATCCCTGAAGTAGCCCGCGCCGACGAGCAGCACCCGGAAGCCGGTGGGAGCACATCCCGCCGGCTTCCGGCCTTTCCGCGCGCGGTGCGGGTCAGCCCTGGGACCCGGCCTTGGCCGCCTTCTCCTCGGCCCACTGGTCGAGCAGGGTGGGCATGCGGTCCTGCACCCAGGTGTAGAAGTCGCGCATCCCGGCGAGCCGGGCCCCGGCGGCGGTGCCCTCGCCACCCGCCGCGGCCGCGCCCTGGTCGGCGGCGTCGGCGAGGGTCTTCAGCAGGGTCATCTTCGCGACGGTCACCTCATACCAGGAGTCGTCGACGAGCCGGTAGCGGTCGCGCCGGTCGCCGGGCACGTGCTCGCGGACCACCATCGAGATGTGCGACAGGTAGCGCACCGCGCCGGAGATCGCCGCGGCGCTGACGCCCAGACGGTCGGCGAGGTCACCGGCGGTCAGCGACCGCTCGTCCGCGGCCATGAGCGTGAAGACGACCCGGCCGGCCATGCGCGGGAAGCCCCAGTCGCCGAGCAGCCTCGCCATGTCCTCGACGAACGCGCGCAACGCCGCCTCATCACGCATGTGAGATTCCATCCATCAATTGTCCTACACGAACTTTCACAACTTTGTGAAACAAGTGTAGCGTCTGAAGCATGGAAAATTCCATTGAGGTCGCCGGGCTGATCAAGCGATTCGGCTCGACCACCGCGCTGGACGGTCTCGACCTGACCGTCGCGCGGGGCGAAGTCCACGGATTCCTCGGTCCCAACGGGGCGGGCAAGACCACGACCATCCGGATCCTGCTCGGCCTGCAGCGCGCCGACGGCGGCACCGTGCGGCTCCTGGGCGGCGACCCGTGGCACGACGCCGTCGAGCTGCACCGGCGGCTGGCCTACGTGCCGGGCGACGTCACACTGTGGCCCAACCTCTCCGGCGGCGAGGTCATCGACCTGCTGGGCCGGCTGCGCGGCGGCGTCAACCGCGCCCGGCGCGACGAGCTGCTCCAGCGCTTCGACCTCGACCCGCGCAAGAAGGGCCGCGCCTACTCCAAGGGCAACCGGCAGAAGGTCGGCCTCATCGCCGCCCTGTCCTCCGACGTGGAGCTGCTGCTGCTCGACGAGCCGACCTCCGGCCTCGACCCCCTCATGGAGGAGGTCTTCCGGCAGGTCATCGCCGAGGAGACCGAGCAGCGCGGGCGCACCGTCCTGCTGTCCAGCCACATCCTGTCGGAGGTGGAGGCGCTCTGCGACCGGGTCAGCATCATCCGGCAGGGCCGCACGGTGGAGACCGGCACGCTGACCCAGCTGCGCCACCTCACCCGCACCTCGATCTCCGCCGAGCTGAGCAGCACCCCCAACGGCCTCGCCGACCTCGCCGGCGTGCACGACCTGCAGGTGCGCGACCACCAGGTGCGGCTGCAGGTCGACTCCGCGCAGCTGGACACCGTCCTGCGGCAGCTCACGTCGCACGGCGTGCGCAGCCTGGTCAGCCAGCCGCCCACCCTCGAAGAGCTGTTCCTGCGGCACTACGAAGCGGAGCCGTCCGAATGAACGCCTTCACCGGCACCGGGTCCCTCGCCCGGCTGATCGTCCGCCGCGACCGGGTGCTCCTGCCGATCTGGATACTGTTGCTCAGTGTCCTGCCGCTGTCCCTCGCGTCCGGCACCGCGCAGCTCTACAAGACCGACGCCGAGCGGCAGGGCTACATCGACGACCTCGGCGGCAGCCCCCTGCTGCTGCTCTTCTACGGCACCAAGCCCAGCGACCCGAATCTCGGCGCGCTGATCTTCTGGCGCTCAGCGACCGGCATGGTGATCCTCGCGCTGATCGGCGTGCTGTTCGTCATCCGGCACACCCGGGTCGAGGAGGAGGCCGGGCGCCGCGAGCTGATCGGCGCCGGCGTCGTCGGCCGGCACGCGCCCGTCGCCGCGGCCCTCGCCACCATGACCGGCGCCAGCCTGATCGTCGGCGGGCTCGTCGCGCTCGGCATGATCAGCCAGGACACCCCCGCCTCCGGCGCCGCCGCCATGGGCCTCGCGTGGGCGTCCGCCGGCATCCTGTTCGGCGCGATCGGCGCGATCACCGCCCAGCTCAGCGAGGGCGCCGGCGCGGCCAGAGGGATCGGCGTCGCGATCCTCGGCGTGTCGTTCGGCGTGCGCGGCGCCGGCGACGTGGCCGACGGGCTGTCGTGGCTGTCGTGGGTCTCGCCGCTCGGCTGGATCTACCAGGTCCACGCGTATGCCGGCGACCACTTCTGGGTGTTCGGCCTCATCGCCGCCGCCACCGTCGCCTTCGCCCTGCTCGCGTTGCGCCTGTCCGCCCGCCGCGACGTCGGCGCCGGGCTGCTGCCGCCGAGCCTCGGCCCCGCGACCGCCGCGGCGAGCCTGTCCGGTCCCCTCGCCCTGGCGTGGCGGCTGCACCGCGGCTCCCTGTATGGCTGGCTCGCCGGCCTCGGCGTCGTCGGCGGGCTGCTGTTCGGCGGGGTCGCCAAGACCTCCGCGGACCTCCTCGCCGACAACGAGCAGCTCAAGGAGATCCTGGAGCGCATCGGCGGCGCGTCCGGCGCCGCGGACGTCTTCCTGGCCGGCACCCTCGGCCTCGGCGCGATCGCCGTCGCCGCCTACGGCATCTCCGCCGCGCTGCGGATGCGCACCGAGGAGGCCGCGCTGCGCAGCGAGGCGCTCCTGGCCACCGGCGTGGGCCGGGTGCGGTGGGCCGCCAGCCACCTGGTCTTCGCGTTCCTCGGCCCGACCGCCGTCATGCTCGTCACCGGCCTCACCGCCGGGCTGTTCTACGGCGCGAGCACCGGTGACGTCGGCCGCGAGGTCCCCCGCGTGGTGGCCGGCGCGCTGGTGCAGCTGCCCGCGATCTGGGTCCTCGCCGCGCTCACCGTCGCCGTGTTCGGGCTGATGCCCGGCCGGGCGGCCGCGATCGGCTGGGCGGCGCTGTCCGTGTGCGTGGTCCTCGGCCAGATCGGCGCCGCGCTGCGGCTGAGCCAGACACTGCTGGACGTGTCGCCCTTCACCCACATCCCGCACGTGCCCGGCGGCCCGGTCACCGCGGCGCCCCTGCTGATCCTCACCGCGCTCACGGTCCTGCTGGTCGTCGCCGGCCTGGCCGGCCTGCGCAGGCGGAGCGTGCCCGTCACCTGAGTCGGATGGAACCGTTGTCGCGGGTCGCCTCGTGTCTATCAGGACCGAGGAGGAAGGACGGCCGCGACGATGAGGTTGCTGTGGCTGGGCGAGCGGCGCGGGACCGACGAGGACTTCGTCGCGTACTACGCCGCTCGGGGCACCGTGCTGCACCACACGGCATATCTGCTGTGCGGCGACTGGCATCTCGCGGAGGACCTGACCCAGATCACGTTCACCAAGCTGTACCGGGTGTGGCACCGCGTCCAGCGGCACGACGTGCTCGACCAGTACGCGCGGCGGGTCCTGCTGCGCACGTTCCTGGACGAGCGGCGGCGGCCCTGGCGCCGGGAGCTGTCCACCGACCCGGAGAGCCCGGCACTGGACGCCGTGGCGCCGGACGGGGTCACCTCCGCCGAACGGTTCCAGCTCGAACAGGGCCTCATGCGGCTGTCGAAGCGGCACCGGGCGGTGCTCGTGCTGCGCTTCTGGGCGGACCTGTCCGTGGAGCAGGTCGCCGAGGTCCTCGGTTGCTCGACCGGCACCGTGAAGAGTCAGACGTCCCGCGGCCTGGCCAGCCTGCGGGAGTCGCTCGGTGACGGCAATCCCCTGCGGAAGACCCCTGGAGGGCACCGATGAACGACATCAAGGACATCTGCGACGGCATGCTGGCCACGTCGCCGCCGCCACCGGACGCGGCGGCCGTGCTCGCCACGGCCAGGCGCTCCGCGGCGCGCCGCCGGACCGCGGGCGCGGCCGGTCTCGCCACGCTCGTCGTCGCGGTCGCCGCCGGCGGCACGGCGCTCGCGCTGCGTCCCGCACCGGCGGCCGTCCAGGCGCAGCAGGCACCGCCCGTCCAGGCGCCGGCGGCACCCCCGTCCAGCGCCGCCCCCGTGGTCACGACGCTGCCGGCGGCACGCGCGGCGTACACCCACGGCGCGACGATGCGCGGGCTGCTGATGGCCGCGGTCCCGGCCGGCTACACCACCGCGGACTACCCGGTCAGCTACGACAAGGGCTTCGACCCGGCGGCGGTGCTGCCCGACGAGCGCTTCCCCGCACCGGCCAACGGCCTGCTCAACGTCGCGTTCGCCGGGGTCTTCCTGCGTACCGGCGGCGCCGAGGGCATGCTCACCGCGGCGATCTGGGCCTCGGCGAACCCGCCGGTCGAGGACTGCGTGGCACCGGCGTGCGAGGTGGTGACGGCCGGCGGCGCCGTCGTCGAGGTGCGGACCTGGACCGACGAGGGCGGCCGGCACATCAGCGCGACCCGGAGGCTCGACGGCGGCATGCTGTCCGTGATCGCGAGCCAGGGCATGGCGACCGGCGGCGGCGCCGGCACGCCGCTGGACGGCGCGAAGCACGGCGGCGCGGCGGTGAAGCCGGCCCTGCCGGCGCTGCCGTTCACGACCGGGCGGATCGCCGCGCTCGCGCTCGACCCGGCGATGCTGCAGTTCCCGTGACGCTTGCCGGGACCGCGTCTCACGGGTCAGGCTGACCGCGACGGTTCCTCGACCAACGGCGGTGAGGCGCGATGAACGGCACCCGAACGGCATTCCGGACCTGCCCGCTGTGCGAGGCGGTCTGCGGCCTGGAGCTCACCGTCGCCGGCGACCGGGTCGTGGCGGCCCGCGGCGACCGGGAGCACGTGCTCAGCGCCGGGTTCGTCTGCCCGAAGGGCGCGACGTTCGCGCAGGTGGTCCACGACCCGGACCGCCTGCGCCGGCCCCTGCTGCGCGGCGCGGACGGCGAGCACCACGAGGTCGGCTGGGACGAGGCGTTCGCCGCGGTCGAGACCGGGCTGCGACGGGTCGCCGGCACGCACGGGCGGGATGCCGTCGCCGTGTACCTCGGCAACCCCAACGTCCACACGATGGCGGGGCCGCTGTACGGCGGTCCCCTCGTCAAGGCCGTCGGCAGCCGCAACGTGTACTCCGCCAGTACCGTCGACCAGATGCCGAAACACGTCGCGTGCGGCTATCTCTTCGGCAACCCCGACGCCATCCCGGTGCCCGACGTCGACCGCACCGACCTGCTCGTCCTCCTCGGCGCGAACCCGCTGGAGTCCAACGGCAGCCTGTGCTCGGCACCGGACTTCCCCGGCCGGCTCGCCGCCGTCCAGGCCCGCGGCGGGCGGATCGTCGTCGTCGACCCGCGGCGGACCCGCACCGCGGCCGTCGCCGACGAGCACCTGTTCATCCGGCCCGGCGGCGACGCGCTGCTGCTGTTCGGGCTCGTCCACACGCTCTTCGACGAGGGGCTCGTCGCGCTGGGCCACCTCGACGGCCACGTCGACGGCGTCGAGCGGGTCGAGCTCCTCGCCAAGGACTTCGCGCCCGAGGCCGTCGCCGCCGCGTGCGGGGTGCCGGCCGCCGACATCCGCCGGCTCGCCAGGGACCTCGCCGCCGCGCCGTCCGCCGCCGTGTACGGGCGGATCGGCACCTGCGCGGTCGAGTTCGGCACGCTGACCAGCTGGCTGGTCGACGTCGTCAACGTGCTCACCGGCAACCTCGACCGGCCCGGCGGCGTCATGTTCCCCCTCGCCCCGCACGCGCGCCCGGCGTCGGCGCCGGGCGGCAGGGGCTTCCAGGTCGGCCGGTGGACGAGCCGGGTCCGCGGGCTGCCGGAGGTCAAGGGCGAGCTGCCGGTCGCGACCCTCGCCGACGAGATCACCACGCCCGGCGAGGGGCAGGTCAGGGCGCTGATCACGGTCGCCGGCAACCCGGTGCTGTCCACGCCGAACAGCGGGCAGCTCGACGAGGCCCTGGCCGGGCTCGAGTTCATGGTGAGCGTCGACCCGTACCTCAACGAGACCACCCGGCACGCCGACGTGATCCTGCCGCCGACCGACCCCGCGCGGGTGGGGCACTACGACTTCGCGTTCCTGACCCTCGTGGTGCGCAACATGGCGGCGTACTCCCCGCCGGTCCTGCCGAAGGACCCGGGCGGTATGGACGAGTGCGACATCCTCGCACGGCTCGCCGGCGGCCCGGACGTCCACGAGCGCCTGCTCACGTCGCTGCTGCGGCGCGCGGTCGACGACCCGGAGTCGCCGGTGGCCGGCCGCGACGTCGCGGAGCTGCGGGCCCTCGTCGACGGCGACGGACCCATGGAGCGCATCCTCGACGTGCGGCTGCGGCTCGGCGCGTACGGCGACGGCTTCGGCACCGACCCGGCGGGGCTGACGCTGCGCGGGCTCCTCGACCGGCCGCACGGCGTGGACCTCGGCCCGCTGCGGCCGCGGATTCCCGAAGTGCTGCGCACGCCCAGCGGGCAGGTCGAGCTGTGCCCCGCGCCGGTCGCGGCGGACGTCGCCCGGCTGCGCGACGCCCTGGCCCGGCCCGGCGGCGGGCTCGTGCTCGTCGGCCGCCGGCACCTGCGGTCCAACAACAGCTGGATGCACAACGTACCGGCGCTGATGAAGGGCAAGGACCGGTGCACGCTGCAGGTCCACCCGCACGACGCGGCGGCCCTCGAGCTCACCGACGGCGCCGCGGCCACGGTCGCCTCCCGCGTCGGCACGCTCACCGTCGCCGTCGAGATCACCGACACGGTGATGCCGGGCGTGGTGAGCCTGCCGCACGGCTGGGGGCACGGCGCGCCGGGCACCCGCGCCTCGGTCGCCGCCTCGCGCCCGGGCGTCAACAGCAACATCCTCACCGACGACCGCGCCATCGACCCGCTGTCGGGCAACAGCGTCCTCAACGGCATCCCGGTCACCGTCACCCCCGCCGCCTGACCGCCGGGTCGGCGGGTCGGCGGGTCGGCGGGTCGGCGGCTTCGCGGTGAGGGTGGGTGATCGCCCGACCCCGCCGCAGGTGCGGGCAGCGAGCCAGCGGTGGGGTGGGCGCCGCGGGTCAGCGGTGAGGTGGATGGCGCCGCTGTCCGCCCCCGCCGTCCATGCGGGCCGCGAGCCAGTGGTGGGGTGGGCGCCGCAGGCAGACCCGCCGCAGGTCGCGTGCTGCGGGTCGGCGGTGAGGGTGGGCGGCGCCGCAGTCCGGCCCGCCCCGGCGCGCGGGCCGGGGTCGGCGGCGAGGGTGGGGTGGTGCCGCCGTGAGCGTGGGCCGGTGGCCTCACGGCCGCGTGACGCGTTACGCGTTCGCGGGCAGCTCGACGCTGAGGTGGGTGCCGCTGCCGGGCGGGCTGTCGAGGTGCAGGAGGCCGCCGAGCGTGGCCGCGCGGGCGGCGAGCAGCACCACCCCGCCGCCGATGACCGGCCGCGCGCCGCCGTTGCCGTCGTCGTCGACGGAGATCTGCACGGTCCGCCCGTGCCCGCGCACCGCGACGATCGCCCGCCGCGCGCCCGCGTGCCCGACGACGTTGCCGAGCGCCTCGCAGACCACCGCGAACGCGGTCGCCGTCACCGCCGGCGTCTCCGGCACGACGTCGACGGTCACGTGCACCGTCAGCGGCACGGCCGCGGCGACCTGGTGGACCGCGGCGCCGAGCTCCGGCACCCCCGGGTCGGCGGTGAGCCCCAGGGCGCACAGGTCCTTGAGCGCGTGGCGCATCCCGGTCCCGGCCCGTGGGGTGAGGGCCAGCACGGCCGGGTCCGTCGCGGCGCGGATCTCCGCGGCGACCGCGGCCAGCTCGGTCAGCCGGCCGAAAGCGGCGTCGAACCCGGCCGCGGGGCCGGCGCCGAGGTCGGTCTCGAGCCCGCGGAGCCGGGCGAGGACCCGGGCCCGTTCCGCGCCGGGCACGACAGCGACCCGGTCCCTGCGCAGGCGTGACCGTACGCCTGACCCCAGCCACACGCCGAGCAGGTCCACGCCCACACCCCCTGATCACGTCTCTCGCAGCAATTAAGCGTTCTTCCGCCGCGTCGCGTTACCCGGCGGGGCGCCGGGTGCGGTACACCGGCAACAACCATCAATGTAATCCAGCTGCGCCAGACCGCGTTGCCCCTTTCAGGGGATCATCGCGACGCGGCGCAGGCCGTTGGTCGACGCACCCGCCACCAGCAGCGCGTCGCCGTCAGCGGTGAACGCGAGCGCGGTCAGGCTGCCCGGGATCCCACGGTACGCGACGATCTGTCCCGACAGTGACACGTGCCGCACCTGCCCGTCGCCGAACCCGGCGGCGAGCCAGCCGTCCGGGTGGAACGCGAGCGCCCGGACCGGCGCCTTCGTCCCGAACGCGGTCGTGTTCACGGCGAACCGGACGGCGCCCGTCGCGGCGTCCAGCACGACCAGGTTCGGGTCGTCGTTCCAGTGGTTGCCGCCGAAGGCGACCAGCCGCCCGCCACGGTCGGCGGCGGCCGCGTACCAGTGCTGGACGAACTTGTGCCGGTGCCCGACCGGCGGCTGGTGCCAGGCGGGCGGGCCACCGCCGGCGGGCAGGGCGACGATCCGGTAGCAGCTGGCCACGACGGCGGCCCCGGCCGCGGCGGCGAGGTTCGCCGTCTGGTAGATCGTCTCGTCGAGCACCGGGTCGGCGGCGAGCGTGGCGACGATCTTCCCCGCCGGGTCGGCCGCGACCACCCGTACCACCCGGTCGATCTCCAGCGCCGACAGCAGGGCCGCGTCCGGGCCGGCCGGCGGGGTCTTGCGACCGAACGGGTGCCGGGTCAGGGCGACCAGACCGCCGTCCGGCAGCCAGCCGAAGTTGCCGCTGAGACTCCAGGTCATTGGCTCGCCGCCGCGGCCGAGCGGCACCGTGCGGATCATCGGGACGATCACGTCGTGGCGGTGCGGCTTGACCCGCTCGCCCGCGGCGAACCAGGTCCCCGCCGGGTCGACGGCGAGCGGCGCGCCGAGCCCGGGATGCTCGGCCTCGACGACCTCGAGGGCCGTCCCGGAGCGGACCTGCAGGGTCGGCGGGCCGGTGACGCCGCGGGGCGGGTCGTAGGCGACGACCACCCTGCCGTCGGGGGTCGCGCCGAGACCGTTCGCCGGCCCGGGCACCCCGTTCGTGGCCGTCCAGGTCACCTTCCCCTTGCCGGCCGGGGGCGGCGTGGGGCAGGGACCGGCCGCGCGCCACGCCCAGTCCCGCTTGACGTCGTACAGCTCGGCGCCGAGGCCGGCGGCCAGCCGCAGCGCGGTGAGCATGCCGCCGCGCCGGTCGGCGTCGACCGTCACGCGGTGCCCGTCGATCTCGACGTCGGGCGCCGTGGCCGGCACCGGGGACGCGGCGCCGCGGAGCTCGAACTCATGCAACATCCGGCAAGGATGCCAGACCGACCGCGGGCGCACCCCTCGTCGAGGTGCGCCCTCGGTCCCGGATCAGCAGTACAGGTTGCCGCCGGCGGAAACGCCCAGGATGCCGACGAACTGGTTGTACAGGTTCACCCGGCTCTGCACCTGACCGGCGTTGCCGCCGTTGCACTCGATGCTGTTGATCGCCCGGATCGTGGTGCCGAAGCCCTGCCCGTTGACCATGGCGTTGTGCGACGTGGTGCCCGCGTTGCCGGTGCCGGTCATCCAGTACCAGAGGCCGGTCTGCCACGAGATCGACGAGTTCGTGGCGACCAGGTTCGGGTTGTTGAGCAGGTCGACGCCGAGGGCGTCACCGGCGGCCTTGTAGTTGAAGTTCCAGCTGAGCTGGATCGGGCCGCGGCCGTGGTACGCGGACTGCCCGGCGGGGCACCCGTACGGCTGGCTGTAGTCGCAGTAGTGCGGCCAGTTCGCGGTGTTGATCTCGTCGATGTAGACCAGGCCGCCGGTCTCGTGGCTGACGTTCGCGAGGAACGCCGCGGCCTCCTGCTTCTTGACGGTGTCGCTGCCGCTGGTGGCGAACGCCGGGTACTTCTTCATCGCGTCGGTGAGCCCGGCGTAGGTGTAGAACCCGTTCCGGCCCGGGAACATCTGGTTGAACTGCGCCTCGCTGACGACGAACCCGCCGCCCCCGCCGCCGCCCGTGTCGCCGCCGCCGCAGCTGTACGGCGACCAGAACCAGGTGCTGATCGTCGGGTCGTAGCCGGGGTTCTCGTGGGTCGCCTGGTAGTACAGGCCGTTGGTGTAGCGAACGATCGCGCCGACCGCGTAGTACTGCCCGGCCACCCAGTTCGGGTAGCTGCACGAGCCGCCGCCACCACCACCGCCGGTGCCGCCGCCGCAGCTGCCGTTGTCGGCCCATACGCCGGACCCGCCGGTGCTGGGCGACTCGTACTGCGTCCACCACTTGGCGGTCCAGTTGTGGCCGTTGTACGACGCCTGCTGGCCGCCGGTGTACACCTGGCTTCCGACGTAGGCGGGCGCGCACGCGGCCGCGTTGGCCGCGGTCGCGGGCAGGACCGCGGCCACGGCCGCCGCGACCGTCATCCCGGCCGCGGCCACGAGCGCGAGCAGTCTTCTCTTGGGCATGGGGGATGCCACCTTCCACGAAACATGGACGACTGTCCATGTTCGTTATTTGTAAACAAAACTTCCTCCTTTATAAATACTGTTACCTGAATCGACTTCTGCAAGAACTGCTCAGGGTCCGCCCGCATCCATGGCGCACGACGCCGGTCGATGCGCAGACTCTTCGCAGGGGGTGGCGGATCGTGGACGCGACGTGGGGTATCCCGGGACCGGTCTTTCTCTGGCTCTTCCACGCGACGGGCGCGCTCGCCGTCGGCTTCGCGCTGCTGTGGCGGTGGCACCGCACGCGTCCGCTGCGCCGCCCGGACGCCACCGGCCTCACCGCCGAACACCTCGCGATGCTGAAGTGGGAGCGGGAGGGCACGGTCAGGACCGGCCTCGCCGCGCTGCGGGCCCGGGGCGCGGTCGCGGCGGAAGCCGGTCTGGTGACGCAGGACGCGCCGCCCGCCGACGCGACGCCGCTGGAGCGGGCCCTGTTCGAGGCGGTCCGGACCCCGGCGCGGGTCCACGACCTGGACCGGGTCCCGGCGGTCGCGGCGGCCCTCGACGCGGTCGAGGACGACCTGCGCCGGCGGGGCCTGCGCCCCGACTGCACCCTCCAGCGCCGGCTCTCGATCGTCGCCGGGGTGCCGCTGGGCACGCTGCTCTCCCTCGGCGCGGGCCAGGTGGTGGCGGGGCTCGTCAACGGCCGGTCGGAGGGCCTCCTGGTCTTCTCGATGATCGCGTACGGCACGGTCCTGCTCCTCGTCGTGAACCAGGACGTGCCCCGGGGACGGGACCCCTTCGGGGTGTGGGCGGCCGCGCAGCGGGAGCACGAGCACCTCGCACCGCGGCGCCGGCCGTCCTGGGCCACGCACGGCCCGGCGGGCGCGGCGATGTCCGTGGCCCTGCACGGCGACGCCGCACTGCGCGCCGGCGATCCGGCGTTCGCCGCCGGGCTGCGCCCACCGCCCTAGCCCGACACCAGCCGCCGGTCGACCGGCCGGCCGGGACCTTGTGGCTGACGGGTCAGACGTCGGACTCGATGGCGAAGGTGTTGCCGTCGGGATCCTGGAACCAGGCGATCCGCCCGCCACCGGCGCGAGCCGTGATGCCGCTCGCGTCGTGCCGGAACTCGTCATACCGGACGAACGCGACGCCGGCCGAGGTGAGCTCCGCGACGACCCGGTCGATGTCGTCCACATACCACGTCGCCAGCGTCGCCGAGGTCTGCCCGGCCGTCACCGACTGGTACACGTTCAGCGCGGGCCCGCCACCGGAGCCGTAGACGCGACTGCCGTCGGCGATCCTGGCGCTGGGACCGGACCGCAGCACCGGCAGCCCCAGCTTGCCTTCGTAGAAGGCGACCGCCCGCCCGATGTCGGACACCGCGATCGACGCTCGGAGCTCGTACCCGCTCAACGGCATGCACCACTCTCGCACACGCGAGCGGACCCCGGGACGGTGTGTCCCGGGGTCCGCTCGCCGGAGGGATCAGATGAGCCAGCGGTTGCGCTGGACGAAGGGCAGCTTCGCCCACAGCCGGCCGAGGCCCCAGGTGTGCCCGGCGTACGCGGCGGCGAGCACCACCAGCACGAGCGCGTAGATGAGGTGGTAGTCGGCGAACGGGTTGGTCGAGCCGGTCGCGCCGACCGGCCACTCGGCCAGCCACATCATCGCCATGATGAGCGCGCCGGACGCGGCGGCGATCCGCATGCCGACCCCGGCGAGCAGGGCCACGCCGACGCCGAGCATGCCGAGCATGAACAGCCAGTTCGCCCACCAGGTGCCGGCCATCGCGTGGAACGCCGACTGCATCGGGCCCACGTCGACCGAGCTGAGGAAGCCCTTCGTGGGCGAGCCGCCGTTGATCCAGGCCTTCGCCGACGGGGTCGAGTAGCCCAGGCCGAAGGTCTTGTCCAGGAACGCCCACAGGAACACGAACCCGGTGCCGATCCGCAGCACCGCGAGGGACTTCGCCGCGGCCTTGGTGAGCATGCTGCCCGGCGCCTCAGCGTGTTCGAGCTGGCTGACAGGGGTGTGGTGGACGGATGCGGCGCTCATTTCGGGCCTCCAGTCGGTTTCCTTGACAACCTCAGTTTCGTCGTCGCGGCGCCGGTACGACCGGGCCGAAGCGCCCGACCCGGCAGGGCCGGAAGTCCCTCAACTCCGCCGCGGCCCGGCCGATAGTGCGACCGGGGGTGGTTTCGTGGACCCGGAGATGTCCCTGTCCGAGGACGACCTGCGGGGCATCGTCTGGCAGGTGTGGACGGCGTACCTGCACTGCCAGCCCGAGATGGCGACCGCCCCGGAGCCGCTGCCCGACACCGCCGACGTCACCGCGAGCATCGGCCTGGCCGGCGCGTGGAACGGCCTCGCCGTGCTGCGCTGCAGCCTGCCGGCGGCGGGCGTGATGGCCGGCGCGATGCTCGACGTGGACCCGGTCAGCGCCAGCGCCGACGACTGCGCCGACGCGCTCGGCGAGCTGGTCAACATCCTCGCGGGCAACGTGAAGAGCCTGCTGCCCCAGCCGAGTCACCTGTCCCTGCCGCAGGTCGTCGTCGGCCGCGCGAAGATCGTGTGGCCGGGCACCACGCCCCTGCACACGCTGCAGGTGACCCTCAACGACGACCCGGCGGTCCTGACCGTCCTGCGGGGCGACGTCAAGCCCGCCATGTGACCCGGGTCACTTCCGCTGCGCCGGTACTGATGGAAACATCGGTTCGCACAGTGGAACGAGGAGGGTCGGATGCACGTCGTCGTCAGCCAGGCCTGGACCCGCGACGCGGAGGGGCACGCGGAGGCGTACATCGCCCTGTCCGCGCGCTTCGCCGAGTACTTCGCCGCCCATCCCGGCTTCCGCGGCCGGTGGCTGGTCCGCGACGTCGAGGACCCGACGCACTTCACGCACATCCGGCTGTTCGACACCGCCGAGTCGTACGCCGAGGCGACCAGGACCCCGGGCTACGTCGAGCACACCGAGGCCATGTACGAGCACCTGCGCCCGTACGACACCTATCCCCGCACCATCGGTGAGGTCGTCCTCGAGGACCGGCCGTGACCGGCCCGGAGCGTAGCGACAGGCCGGTCACCATGGGCACAGTTCCGGGGTCAGGACGGCGCCGGAGCGCAGCGGAGGTGACGGCGTGACCGCTTTTGTGCTCGTCCACGGTGCGTTCCGGGGTGCGTGGTCGTGGTCGCGGGTCCGGCGCCTCCTCACCGCCGACGGGCACGAGGTGCACACGCCGTCGCTGACCGGGATGGGCGACCGCCGGCACCTCACCGGGGATCCGCCGGCGCTGGACACGTGGGCGCTCGACGTCGCGAACCTGCTGTTCGACGAGGACCTGCGCGACGTGGTCCTCGCCGGGCACAGCCAGGGCGGCGTCGCCATCGCCGCGGCCGCCCGCCTGTGCGCGGACCGGCTCGCCCGCCTGGTCTTCCTCGACGCGCCGGAGCCGCTGCCGGGGGAACGCGCCGCCGGGCTCCTCGGCCCGGTCCCGGACCTGCCGCGCGACCTGTGGCTGCAGCCCCGGCCCGTGACCGACGCGTCGCTGGACGCGGCGACGCGCACCTGGATGAACGCCCGGCTCTGCCCCACCCCGTTCGCCCCGTCGCTCGACCCGATGCCGGCCGAGACGCCCGTGTCGGCCGCGGTGCCGCGGCAGTACATCTTCTGCACCGGCACGCCGCCCGGCTATCCCGCATCGGTCACTCTCGACCGGCTCCGCGCCGACGGCACGCCCTTCCACCTGATCGAAAGCGGTCACGACGCCCCGCTGAGCCACCCCGCGGACGTGGCCGCCCTGCTGCGGGGCACGCCGTAGCGGCACGCCTGCCGGCCGCGCCCACGACAATGCCGGTCGAGGAGCGTGCTCAGCGGGGGAAGCCGCCGCGGTCGCCGATCTGCTCGACCTTCTTCGTCGGGCCGGAGACGATCAGGGTGTCGCCGTGCTGGATGACGGTGTCGGGCAGGGCGGTCTCGGCCTCCTGGCCGGCACGCTTGACGGCGACGACCGTGATGCCGTGCTTGCTGCGCAGGCCGAGCTGGGTCAGGGTCTGCCCGATGACCTCGTCCGGCGGGCAGACCTTCGCGATCGCGTAGCCGTCGTCGAGCTCGATGAAGTCCAGCAGCTGGCCGGTGACGAGGTGGGCGACGCGCTCCCCCATGTCGGCCTCGGGGTAGACGACGTGCCGGGCGCCGACCCGCTCCAGGATGCGGCCGTGCTTGGCGGAGATCGCCTTGGCCCAGATCTCCTCGACGCCGAGCTCGGTGAGGGCCAGGACGGTCAGGACGCTCGCCTCGATGTCGGTGCCGATGCCGACGACGGCGCGGTTGAACTCGGCGACGCCGATCTGGCGCAGCGCCTCCTCGTCGGTGGAGTCGGCCTGCACGACGTGGGTGAGGACGTCGGCGAGCTTCTGCACGATCTCGGCGTTCTCGTCGACGCCGAGGACCTCGTGGCCGAGCTCGGTGAGCGACTCGGCGACCTGCCCGCCGAAGCGACCCAGGCCGATGACCACCACCCCGTCCGACATGTCGGGCTTGCTCATCGAGCCTCCAGAGATACTCACCCGATGATCGGCCGCTCCTCGGGCAGGCGGTACCGCAGCTTCCGGTGCCGCAGGGCGATCGCGGAGGCCACCGTGATGGTACCGACCCTGCCGATGAACATCAGCGCGACGAGTGTCAGCTGCCCCGACGCCGGCAGCGAGCCGGTGATGCCGGTCGACAGGCCCGCGGTGGAGAACGCGGCCGTCGTCTCGAACAGCACCCGGTCGAAGGGCAGCTCCGTGACCAGCAGCAGCACCAGGGTGCCGAGCGCGACGGTGCCGACGCCGAGCAGCGCGACGGTGACCGCCTGCCGGACCGTCTGCGCCGGGACGCGCCGGGCGCCGACGTTGACGTCGTCCTCGCCGCGGACCTCGGCCCAGATGACGAACGCGAGCAGGAAGAACGTGGTGACCTTGATGCCGCCGGAGGTGCCGGCGCTGCCGCCGCCGATGAACATCAGCACGTTGGTGAAGGCGAGCGTCTCGGGGCGGACCGCGCCGTAGTCGACGCTGTTGAACCCGGCGGTGCGGGGGCTGACCCCGGAGAACACGCCGCCGACGATGGTCTGCCACCAGTTGAGCGGGCCGAGCGTGGCCGGGTTGGACCACTCGAAGGCGGTGACGGCGACGGCGCCGATGAGCAGCAGGATCGCCGAGCCCCACACGGTGAGCCGGGTGTGGATCGACCAGTACCGCGGCTTGCGCCACTCGCGGTAGAGCTCCAGCAGCACGGGGAAGCCGAGGCCGCCCAGGACGACGGCGACCGCGACGGTGCCGCAGATCCACGGATCGGCGACGAAGCCGATGAAGCTGTCGGTGTACAGCGTGGTCCCGGCGTTGTTGAACGCGCTGACGGCGTGGAAGACGCCGTGCCAGAGGGCCGTGCCGAGCGAGTCGTCGTAGGTCGTGCGGAACCTGACGGTCAGCACCGCGGCGACGACCAGCTCGAAGCCGACCATCATGGCGAGGACCCGCAGCAGCAGCGCCCGCACCTCGCCGAGGTTGAGCGAGCGGGTCTCCGCCTGGGCGACGAGCCGGGTGCGCAGCGCGAGCCGGCGGGACACCATCAGGCCGAGGACGGTCGCGAACGTCATGATGCCGAACCCGCCGACCTGGATGAGGCCCAGAATGATGCCCTGGCCGGTCGGCGACCAGTAGGTCGCGGTGTCCACCGTGCTCATGCCGGTGATGAACACCGACGACGCGGCCGTGAACAGGGCGACCAGGAACGGCGCCGGCTCCCCGGCCGCGCGGGCGGCGGGGAGCATCAGCAGGCCGGTGCCGACGGCGAGCGCGGCCAGGAACGCCGTCGGCAACAGGCGGGTCGGGTGCCGCAGGGCACGGAGCATGCGGAAGATCCTATGAGGCGACCAGCTCCCGTGCCTGCGGAGTCTGCGCCGGTACGTCGTGCGAAACCTGCGGCAGCCAGCCCAGCCAGCGCGGCAGCCACCAGTTGCGCTCGCCGAGCAGCGCCATCGTCGCCGGGAGCAGGACCGCGCGGACGATCGTCGCGTCCAGCAGGACCGCGGCGGCCAGGCCGACGCCGAGCTCCTTCGTGGAGACCAGGGGCAGCGTCGCGAACAGCGCGAACACCGCCACCATGACCGCCGCGGCGCTGGTGATGACGCCCGCGGTGGCGGTGATGCCCTCGGTGACCGCCTGCCGGGTCGGCAGCCCGCGGTCGTGGCCCTCCCGGATCCGGCTGACCACGAACACGTGGTAGTCCATCGACAGGCCGAACAGGATCACGAAGAGGAACAGCGGCATCCAGTTCGTGATGCCGTCCGCGGCGCGGAAGTCCAGCAGCGACTCGAAATGCCCGTACTGGAAGACGAACACCAGCATCCCGTAGGCGGCGGCGACCGACAGCAGGTTGAGCACCACGCCGGTGACGGCCACGACGACCGACCGGAACGACACGAGCAGCAGCAGGAACGCCAGCCCGAGGACGAACCCGAAGACCAGCGGCATGGAGCCGGCGAGCTGGTCGTTGAAGTCCTTCGAGCCCGCGGTGTCACCGGTGACCCCGACCCACGCACCCGGATATCCGCCCAGCGTGGCGGGGATGACGGTGTCGCGCAGCGCGGCGAGGGCCTCCTCGGAGGCGCGGTCGCTGCCGGTGCCGGAGAGGCCGACGCTGACCACGGCGACGGTGCCCGCGGGGTTGACCTCGACGGTCACCGGCTCGTGCAGCCGGCCCGTGGCGAGCGCCTGCCGCTTGAACTCCGCGACCGCCGTGTCCCACTGGGCGCCGGTGACGTCGGGCGCCTTGACGACGACCTGGGCGGGGCCGGTGCCGCCGGGGAACGCCGCCTGGATCGCCAGGAACGCCTGCGTGATCGGCGCGCTCGGGGACAGGTCCTCCACGCCCTCGCCCTTGGTCCGCAGGTCGAGCGCCGGCGCGGCGAGGGCGCCGAGGGCGAGCACCGCGAGGACCGCGGAGACGAGGGGCCGCTTGAGGACCAGCCGCAGGAACGCGCCCCAGACGCGGTTGCCGGAGCGTTTGCGGTACAGGCCGGGAATCCGCCCGAGGTCGACCCGGTCCCCCAGCGCGGACAGCAGCGCCGGCAGGACGTTCAGCGAGCCGAGGACGGCCGTGGCGACGACGAGGATCGTCCCGATCGCGAAGCTGACGAACGTGGTGTCGCGGGTCAGGAACATCCCCGCCATCGCGACGATGACCGTCAGCCCGGACACCCAGATCGACCGGCCCGACGTCTGCGCGGCGATGACGAGCGCCCGGTGCGGGTCGGCGCCGGCCCGCCGCTCGTCGCGTTCCCGCCGGATGTAGAACAGGCAGTAGTCGACGCCGACGGCGAGGCCCACCAGGAGCATGACGTGCATCGTGGTGTCGACGGCCGGCGCGAGGTGGCTGGCGAAGGTGAGCAGCCCGACGGCCCCGACGACGGCGGTGACGGCGAGCCCCACCGGCAGCAGCGACGCGACGATCGCCCCGAACGCGACCAGCAGGATGCCGAGGGTGACGGGGATCGACAGCAGCGACAGCCGGTTGAGCCCCTCGTCGAGCTCGTCGCCGATGAGCTTGTCCCCGCTGGCGTCGCCGGCCTCCGCGATGTACAGCTCCGGGTGGGCCCGCTGCACGCCCGCGACGGCGTCGAGGACCGGCTGGATGCGGTCCTTCGCGGTCTCCGGGTCCCCGCGGACGGCGAAGGTCAGCAGCACCGACCTGCCGTCCTCCGACGCGATCGGCGCGGCGACCGCCTCGGTGGCCCCCGTCGCGTGCACCGCGTCGGTCACCTCCTTGACGACCTCGGCACCCGGCGCGCCGTCCTTGGCCGTGATGACGACCATCTCGCCGGCGCCCTGGGCCGGGAAGCCGGCCTGCTCGACGATCCGGTCCGCCCGCCCGGACTCGCCGTTGCCGAAGTCGCCGCTGCCCGCCTCGACCATGCCGGCCCGGCCGCTGAGCACGGTCACGCCGACGACGAACACGAGCCATCCGATGATGGCGAGCGCGCGATGGCGGGCGCTCCACACCGCGAACCGCGCCGCGATGCCCTTCACGCTGTCCCTGGATTCCATGCCAGGAACGCTATTGACGCTCCCGCCCGCTTTCGATCCGGCGAGCCCGCTGAGCCGCGGTGGGGCACACGGGCGGCACCCCGGTAGGGCCAGCCCTACCACCGCTCACCGCGGGCCCGGAACCTCGGCCGGCGGGGGAACGCGTCCGCAGCCGCCACACCCCCGCGAGGGAGTCCGTCAGACCGGGTGGATCGTCCAGGGGGCGCCGGCCGCGGCGCGGGTCGCGGACTCGCCGGGCGCCAGCCGTAGCACGTCGACGAGCGTCGGGTCCTCGTCGACGGCGTGGTGCAGGTGGCCGATCTTCCCGGTGCCGGGGTCGGCGTCGGAGGCGCCGATCAGCTGCCAGATGCCGTCGTCGGCGTCGTGGCTCACGTACAGGATCGGCTCGCGGCGCTCGAACACCTCCAGGGTCTGGATGCTGTTGGTGCCCAGCAGCCAGTGCAGCATCCACGCGGCGCGGCGGTCGCGCTCCAGGACGAGGTCGGCGACCCACCAGATGAACGGCAGCGTGTCGTGGGCGCGCGCCTCGGCGGCGGTCAGGTCGGGGCCGCCCTCCGGGACCCGCTCGAACGGCTCGTCGGTCAGCGCCAGGCCGTAGCTGTCGCCGTGCGGCACGACGAGGGCGTGGAACGACCCGCCGCCAGGGTTGCCGGCGCCCATGCCGATCGTGACGCGGCCCGCGTGCGGGTCCGAGCCGGTGGTCCAGCCGAACGCATACGACGCCATCTCGCCGCGGTGGCTGACGAACTCGCCGAACGCGCGCCGGTCCATGCCGGTCACGTCGGCGGTCGGCACCTCGACGAACGCGCCCTCCTCCACCTGGATGTCCACGGGCACCAGCCTAGTGGCGCGGTTCCGCCCGTCCCGCGCCAACTCCCGGGTGTGGCGGATTGTGGGCGCCGGACCTGTCCGGTCGGCGACCGACCGACCCCCGCACCGCCGGATACGGTTACCGGTCGTTGGCAGAGGCGTGGGGGACGCGATGCAGGTCAGGCTGCTCGGGCCGATCGACGTGACGCTGGCCGGAGTGGCCCGTGAGGTGCCCGGCCTGCGCCGCAAGGCCGTGCTCGCGGCGCTCGCCGTCGGCCGGGGCGAGGTCGTCAGCACCGACCGGCTCATCGACGCCGTCTGGGGTGACGACCCACCGGCGACCGCCATGAACACGTTGCAGCGGCACGTGTCGTACCTGCGGCAGGTGCTCGGCGGGCGGGACACCATCGTGGCCCGCCCGCCCGGCTACGTCCTGACGTCCCGGGAGGACGTCACCGACGTCGAGGTCGCCGAACGCCTCATCCGCGAAGGGACCGGCCAGGGTGAGCGGGCCGGCCGGGTCCGGTCGCTGCAGGCCGCGCTCGCGCTGTGGCGCGGCCGGCCGCTCGCCGACATCGTCGGTCTCACCGGGCTCGACGCGGAGGCCGAACGCCTCGACCTGCTGCGGGTGCACGCCCAGTCGGCGCTCGTCGAGTGCCGGCTGCAGCTCGGCGAGCACGCGGCGCTCGTGCCCGACCTGGAGCGGCTCACCCGCGAGCACCCCCTCGACGAGGGACTGCACGGGCAGCTGATGCTCGCGCTGTACCGGTCGGGCCGGCCGGCGGACGCGCTCAGCACGTACCAGCGGCTGCGCCAGGCCCTCGCCGGCGAGCTCGGTGTCGCCCCGGGCCAGCGCGTCCGCGACCTGGAGGCCGCCGTCCTGCGCCAGGACCCGGCCCTCGACCTGGCGGCGCCGCGGGTCGAGGCCGCGCCGCCGGCCCCGGCGCAGCTGCCCCTCGCGGTGCGCGGCTTCACCGGCCGCGCGGAGCGCGTCGCCCAGCTCGACGCGCTCGTGCAGGAGGCCGTCGCGCAGCGGTCCACCGTCGTGTGCGCCGTGTCGGGGCCGCCGGGCGTCGGCAAGACCAGCCTCGCCGTGCACTGGGCGCACCGGGTCGCCGACCGCTTCCCCGACGGCCGGCTGTACGTGAACCTGCGCGGCTTCGACCACCGCGGCGCCGTCATGGACCCGGGCGAGGCACTCAGCGGGTTCCTGCGCGCGTTCCGGGTGCCGCGGGATCAGATCCCGGCCGGGCTGGACGAGCGGGCCACCCGCTTCCGCACGGCGCTGGCCGGCAAGAAGGTGCTCATCATCCTCGACAACGCCCGCGACGCCGACCAGGTCCGTCCGCTGCTGCCCGGCGCGCCCGGCTGCCTCGTGCTCGTCACCAGCCGCAACCAGCTCACCCCGCTGGTCGCGGCCGAAGGCGCCGTGCCGATGGCGCTGGACCTGCTGACCGGCGGGGAGGCCCGGGACCTGCTCAGCCGGCGGCTCGGCGCGGCCCGTACCGCGGCGGAACCCGGCGCCGTCGCGGACATCGCCGAACGGTGCGCCCGGCTGCCGCTCGCCCTGTCGATCGTCGCGGCCCACGCGGCCACCCGCCCGCTCACGCCGTTGGCCGAGCACGCGGCGCGGCTGCGGGACACCGCCGGCGGCCTCGACGCCCTCGACGGCGGCGACACCAGCACCGATGTCCGCGCGGTGTTCTCGTGGTCCTGCGGCGCGCTCAGCGCCGCCGGTGCGCGCCTGTTCCGCCTGCTGGGGTCGCACCCCGGCCCGGACTTCGCCGCGCCGGCCGCCGCCAGCCTCGCCGGGGTCGCGGTGCCGGCGGCGCTGCCGCTGCTGCACGAGCTCGTCGAGGCGAACCTGCTCACCTCGCCGGCGCCCGGCCGGTTCCGGTTCCACGACCTGCTGCGCAGCTACGCGGCCGAGCAGGTGGACCCGGACCGTCCTGCCGGGCTGCTGCGCCTGTACGAGCACTACCTGCACACCGCGCACGCGGCCGTCATGCAGCTGGACTCCGGCCGCACGCCCGTGCCGCTGGGACGGGTCGCGCCGGGTGTCACCGTGCCGCGCGTGGACGGCGACTGGTTCGCCGCCGAGGACGCGGCGCTCATCGCCTGCGTCCTCGCCGACGTCCCCCTCGACGAGCACGTGTGGAAGCTCGCGTGGACGCTGACCACGTACCTGGAATGGGCGGGCCGCTTCGACGACCTCATCGCCACGTCCACCGTCGCCCTGCGGGCGCTGCTGCGCACCGGCGACCTCCCCGGCCGCGCCCACGTCCACCGCGACCTCGGCCGCACGTCCGCCCGCCTCGGGGACTTCTCCTCGGCGACCACGCACCTGACCGCGGCGCTCGAGCTCTTCCGGTCGCTCGGCGACACCGTCGGCGAGGCGCGGACCCACCACAACATCGGCTGGATGCTGCAGGTCCAGCAGCGCCACGAGGAGGCCCTCACCCACAGCACGCGAGCGCTCGCCCTGTTCGAGGCGGCGGGTGACGTACTGTGGCAGGCCCGCACCCTGAACGCCGCCGGCTGGCTGCACGCCCAGCTGGGCGACCACCGCCGGACGCTGGACCTCTGCGGCCGGGCCCTGCAGCTGCTGCAGGAGCTCGGCGACCGGCACGGCGAGGCGGGCACCTGGGACAGCCTCGCCGTCGCCCACGACCACCTCGGCGACCGCGCGCAGGCGACCCGCTGCTACGACAAGGCGATCCAGCTCTTCGAGCAGCTCGGCGACCGCGCCACCGCCGCCGACGTCCTCGTCGCCGCGGGCTCCCGCCACCACGCCACCGGCGACCGCGCGTCCGCCGTCGCCTCCCTGCGCCGTGCCCTGCGGCACTTCGAGGCCCTCGCCGACCCCCGCGCCGACGAGGTCACCCGGCGGCTGCGCTCACTCTGACAGTTCCGGCTCGTGCAGCTCGTAGCCCCGCTCCCGCAGCCGCTCGACGACCCGCGGCCGGGTCAGGGACAACACGTGCGTCTCGACCTCGGCGTCCCGCAACAGCTCGGCGTACGTCTGCCGCACCAGCCCGTCGACCTCGTCCCGCGGCGCGCCGGGGAACCGCTCGGCCAGGACCTCACCCTCCCGCCGCAGCGCCGTGTCGACGTCCCCCAGATGCGCGACCCCATCGTGCTCCGTCATGACCCGCACCACCCTCTCGTGTCCAACTCCCGCCGTCTGCATGCCCACCGAGGCACCTCAGCCGGTGAACCCCCGGCGAACCCCCGATGAACGCCCGCGGCGGTTGGTGGGATGCGGGTGCCGGCCGGGTGGCGACCCGGCCGGCACGCGGGCGTCAGTGGTTGGCGGTGGAGCCGAGCAGGCCGCGGATGCTCGTGGCGAGGCGGTCGAAGCGGGGGTCGGACATGACGGTGGCGTAGTCGCGTTCCGCCGGCAGGTCCACGTCGTACTCCTGCTCGATGCGGCCCGGGCGGGGGCTCATCACGACCACCCGGGTGCCGAGGAACACCGCCTCGGCGATCGAGTGGGTCACCAGGAGCACGGTCGTGGAGGTTTCCCGCCAGATGCGGTTGACCTCGGCGTTGAGCTGCTCGCGGGTCAGCGCGTCGAGGGCGCCGAACGGCTCGTCCATGAGCAGCACCGGCGGCCGGTGCAGCAGCGCCCGGCACAGCGCGACCCGTTGCTGCATCCCGCCGGACAGCTCGTGCGGCAGCGCCTGTTCGAAGCCCTGCAGGCCGGTGAGCCGGATCAGCTCGTCGGCGCGGCGGGCGGCCTCGTCGCGGGGCATGCCGCGCATCTCCGCCTGCAGCAGGATGTTCTTACGGGCGCCGCGCCATTCGAGCAGCGCGGCGCGCTGGAAGGCGAAGCCGATGTCCTTCTGCGGGCCGGTGACCGACCGGCCCTGCAGGGACACGGTGCCGCTGGTCGGGCGGATCAGGCCGGCGACGAGCTTCAGCAGCGTCGACTTGCCGCAGCCGGACGGTCCGACGATGGTGACGAACTCGCCGGGCCGCACCCGCAGCGACACGTCCTGCACTGCCGTCGTGCTGGCCTGCTTCGTGGTGAAGCGCACCGTGACCCCGTCGAGCTCGACCGCCGTGCCCGTCACCGTGGCGGCAGTCATGAGGCCGCCGTGAAGGACTGGTCCCAGTACTTCGAGGCGGTGCCCGGGTCCTTGAGGTCGGCGTTCTTCGCCATGATGTCCAGGGTCTCGGCCCACTTGCTCTCGGCGTTGGCGCCCGGCTGGCCGGAGCCCGCGTCGATCAGGGTGAGGCCCAGGTTGAGCTGCTTGGTGAGCACCTCTTTGGCGGGCTCGTTGTCGGCGAGCTCGGCCATCGCGTCCACCGCGCCGGGGACGTCCTTCGCCGCCTCCGCCCACGACTTCTGGGTGGCCCGGACGAACTTCTTGATCAGGTCGGCCTTGGCCTTGAGCGTGTCGTCGTGCACGACGATGCCGGTGCCGAGCAGGTTCATGCCCCAGTCGGCGTACAGGAGGCGGTCCATCTTCTTGCCGGTCTTCGCCTCGATGGTCGGGGACTGGTCGTGGAAGAAGCCCTGGATCGCGTCGACCTTGCCCTCGGCCAGCGCGGCGATCTTGCCGGCGGCGTCGACGTTGACGACCTTCACGTCCTTCGGGTCGACGCCGTTGGCCTTGAGCCAGGCGGGGAACGTCACGTAGATCGCGTCGCCGGGGGTGCCGCCGACGGTCTTGCCCTTCAGGTCGGCCGGCGACTTGATGTTCTTGTCGGCGAGGAACTGGATCGACGTCGGGCCCTTCTGCAGGAACACCCCGACGCTCTTGACCTTCATGCCGCTGGCGACGCTGCGGATCAGCACCGGGGTGTCGGCCCAGCCGATGTCGGTCTGCTTCTGGTCGACCGCCTTGATCACGTTGCCGGATCCGTTGCCGGGCTTGACTTCCAGGTCGATGCCCTCGGCCTTGTAGTAGCCCTTCTTCAGGCCGTAGTAGAACGGCGCGTGCTCGCCGTACGGGACCCAGTTGAGGGTCAGCGTGAGCTTCTCGGCGCCGGCGGCACCCGCGGGCTCGGCCGCCTTGTCGGAACCGCAGGCGGCGACGCCCAGGAGCAGGACGGCGGCGGCGGTACGTGCGATGAAAGACCTCATGGGCGTGTTCCTCTTCGGCGAGGGGATCAGGAGGTGGTGAGGGAGACCGGCCGGCGCCGGCTGGCGTGCCACGGGATGAGCAGCGCCTCGGCGATCTCGACGACCGCGAACAGCACGATGCCGATGGCGGACATCAGCAGCAGGTCGGCGAAGAGCATCGCCGCGTTGAGGTTGCCGTTGGCCACCTGCAGCACGTAGCCGAGGCCTTCGCTGGCGCCGACGAACTCGCCGACGACCGCGCCGGTGACCGCCAGGGTCACGGCGACCTTCAGCCCGGACATCAGGTGCGGCAGCGCGTTCGGGAAGCGGATCTTCCGGAACGTCTTCCACTGCCCCGCGCCCATCGTGGCGGACAGGTCCAGCAGCTCGGGGTCGGTGGAGCGCAGCCCGGCGACGCCGGAGATGACCACCGGGAAGAACGCGATGAGCACCGCCAGGACGATCTTCGGGGTGAGCCCGAAGCCGAACCAGACGATGAGCAGCGGCGCCACGGCGATCTTCGGGATGACCTGGGCGAAGAGCACCAGCGGGTAGACGGCCTTGTCCAGCGTGCGGGAGTAGACGATGAGCACCGCGGTGCCCAGGCCCAGCAGCGCGGCCAGGACGAAGCCCAGCACGGTCTCGTAGAACGTCACCCAGGTCTGGCGCATCAGGAACCCGAACTCGTCGCGGAAGATCGCCCAGACCTCCGACGGTGGCGGGATCAGATACGGGGCGACCAGCTCGCGCCAGGTGACGAACCACCAGACGGCGAACAGGCCGGCCAGGACCAGGGCGGGCCGCCACAGCGACGCGGTGAACCGGCGCAGGCGCACGCCGATGCGCCGTCCGGTTCGGACGCTGGGTCCGGCCGTGCTGGATATTCGGACCGAACTGGACACACTCACATCAGCACTCCGTCCGCCGGGGCAATTAGGCCGCGTTCGAGGAACCCTCCGAGCCGCGATGCCCCGCCGAAGGCAAGCGCTTTCCTGCACTTTAGGGGGTGTACCCGGTCCGGGCAAGAACAGATCGAGACCGCTCGACGACTCTATTGACGAGCCCGAATGACAGCCCTACGCTACGAGCAGTCGGCGGCCCGGGAAAGCGCGTTCCTCAAGGTGTTCGCGCTTCACATCTACTGGAGTGCCGTATGCGACGACACTTCCGCCGCGCGTGCCTCGCCACGCTCGCGGCGGTCTCGCTCATCCTGCCCATCACCGCGACGCCCGCTCACGCGGCCGCACGCTTCCGCGTGCTCGTGTTCTCCAAGACCACGAACTTCTACCACGACTCGATCCCCGCCGGCATCGCCGCGATCCAGCAGCTCGGCGCCGCGAACAACTTCGAGGTCGAGGCCACCACCGACGCGGCCGCGTTCACCGACGCGAACCTCGCCCGCTTCGACGCGCTCGTGTTCAACAACACCAACTCCACGCCCGCCGCCGGCGACCTGCTCAACGCCGCCCAGCGCACCGCGCTGCAGAACTTCGTGCGGGCCGGCAAGGGCTGGGTCGGCCTGCACGCCGCCACCGCCAGCGAACGCGACTGGACCTGGTACGAGGGACTCGTCGGCACCATCTTCGAGAACCACCCCGACTTCGGCGCCACCGGCGGCGTGTACCCCGGCCGCGTCAAGGTCCTCGACCGCGCGCACCCGTCCACGAAGAACCTGCCCGAGCTGTGGGAACGCAGCGAGGAATGGTACAACTGGATCACCAACCCGACCGGCAAGGTGCACACCCTCGCCCAGATCAAGGTCCGCGACGGCATCTCCGGCCTCAACGAGGGCGTCGATCACGCCTACTCCTGGTGCCAGAACTACGACGGCGGCCGGTCCTGGTACACCGCCGGCGGCCACAGCAGCTCCTCCTTCAGCGAACCCGCGTTCCTGGAGCACCTGCGCGGCGGCATCGAATGGGCGGCGGGTGCCGTCGCCGGCGAGTGCGGCGCCACGAAGACCGGCAACTTCCAGCGCGTCCCGCTGGTCACCCAGGACCTCGCCGACCCGTTCGAGCTGGCCGTCCTGCCCGACCGCAGGGTGCTGTACATCCAGCGCACCGGCCAGCTCAAGGCCATCAACCAGGACACCCTCGCGGTGACCACGCTGCTGGACTTCGGCTACACCCCGGACCTGCTCACCCAGTCCGACGGGCTGCTCGGCCTGACCGTCGACCCGAACTTCGCCACGAACAGGTACGCGTACCTGTTGTACACCGACAAGGTCTCCAAACAGATCAACCTCTCCCGGTACACGATCGGGACCACCAGCGCCACCGACCCGAAGGTGCTGCTGACCATCCCCACCTGGCGCGGTGAGGGCCGGGCCAACTCACACATGGGCGGCGGGCTCGCCATGGGCCGCGACGGCCTGCTGTACGCGGCGATCGGCGACAACACCGACCCGTTCGAGTCCAGCGGCTACACCCCGATCGACGAGCGCAGCGGCCGCCGCGCCTGGGACGCGCAGGGCACCGCCGGCAACACCAACGACCTGCGCGGCAAGATCCTGCGGATCCGGCCGCAGGCCGACGGCACCTACACCGTCCCGACCGGCAACCTCTTCGCGCCCGGCACCGCCAAGACCCGGCCGGAGATCTACGCGATGGGCTTCCGCAACCCGTTCCGGATCAGTGTCGACCCGCTGAGCAACGCGGTCCTCGTCGCCGACTACGGCCCGGACGCCCGCACCACCGACGCCAACCGCGGCCCCGAGGGGACCGTCGAGTTCGACCGCATCACCTCCGCCGGCAACTACGGCTGGCCGTACTGCATCGGCAACAACACCCCGTTCAACGACTACAACTTCGCCACCAGCACCGCCGGCGCGAAGTTCAACTGCGCGGCCCCGGTGAACACCTCGCCCAACAACACCGGCCTGACGAACCTGCCGGCCGCCCGCGGGGCGCTGGTCTGGTACGCCTACTCCGCCTCGACCCAGTTCCCCGAGCTCGGCACCGGCGGCGGCGGACCCATGTCCGGGCCCGTCTACGACTACGACCCCGCCAACCCGCGCACCACGAAGTTCCCCGAGTACTACGAGAACAAGTGGCTCGTGTACGAGCTGACCCGCAAATGGTTCAAGACGCTGTCGATCCACAAGACGGCGCAGACGTTCACCGACGCGCGCTTCGGCCCGACGAAGGTCGGCGACCTGCAGTCCATCAACCCGGTCTTCCCCGACTTCACCTGGGTCCAGCCGTTCGACGCCGAGTTCGGTCCCGACGGGTCGCTCTACGTCATCGACTTCGGCGCCGGCAGCGGCTCCGGACGCGGCGGCACGAACGACGGCGCGGGCATCTACCGCATCGACTACACGGCCAACGGCAGCGCCCCGGTCGCCAAGGTCACCGCGAACAAGGACTCCGGCCCGGCACCGCTCGCGGTCATCTTCTCCAGCGCCGGATCCAGTGCCGGTGTCACGTACGCCTGGGACTTCGACGGCAACGGCACCACCGACTCGACCGCGGCGAACCCGTCCTACACGTACACGACGAAGGGCCAGTTCAACGCCCGGCTGACGGTCCGCAACCCGGCCAACGGCCTCACCGCTGTGGCCACCACCCAGATCACCGCCGGCAACACCAGACCCGTCGTCACGATCAACGTGCCCAGCGGCGGGTTCGCCGACTTCGGCGACCGCATCCCGTACACGGTGACGGTCACCGACCCCGAGGACAGCTCCATCGTCTGCTCGCGGGTCGTCACCCAGAGCCTGCTCGGCCACGACACCCACGCCCACCCGCTGGACAACTACACCGGCTGCACCGGGCTGGTCGTCACCGACTCCGGCGCCGGCGACGGGCACGGCCCCGGCCAGAACCTGTACACGGTGCTCACCGCCCAGTACACCGACGGCGGCGCCACCGGCGGCGTGCCCGCGCTCACCGGCTCCACCCAGGTCCGGCTGCGCGCCAAGAGCACCGAGGCCGAACACCTCACCAGCAGCTCCGGCGTCACCGTCTTCGACCGCGCCACGGCCCGCGCCGGCAAGCGCATCGGCGACATCGACAACAACGACTGGATTCAGTACGGCAACGTCAACCTCAAGGGCATCGGCACGGTGACCGTCGGCGCCAGCAGCGTCCATGGCGGCACGATCGAGCTCCGCAACGGCTCACCGACCGGCACCCTGCTCGGCAGCGTCACCGTGCCGAGCTCCGGCAGCTACGACAACCTCATCTCGCCGACCGCCGGCATCACCAACCCGGGCAGCACCTTCAACCTGTACCTGGTGTTCAAGAACCCGGCGACGCCGCCGCCGGCCGGGACCTACCTCATGTCGGTGGACTGGCTGCGCTTCAACGGCGCCGGCGTCAAACAGGAGACCGGCGCCTCCCTCACCGCGACGGCCACCACGGCCACCGGCGGCCCGCGGACCGTCTCCTTCAGCGCCGTCGCCACCCCACCGTCAGGCCGCACCATCGCGAAGTACGAGTGGGACTTCGGCGACAACGCGGCGCTCTTCACCAGCACCAGCACCGCGACGACCAGCCACGCCTACAACCGCACCGGCGTCTTCACGGCCCGGCTGACCATCACCGACAGCGCGGGCGCACCACACGCGACCACCGTGACCATCACGGTCACCTGACCCCGCACCACTGATCGCCGGGCCGCGGGACACCACCCGCGGCCCGGCGATCGGCGCGTCAGCGCCGGCGCAGCGAGGGGTCGAGCAGCGCCGGTGGGGTGTCGAACTTCTCCTGCGGGGCGAGGTCGACGCCCGGGGCGACGATCTCGTCGACGGCGTCGAGGACATCGGCGGGCAGGACCGTGTCGGCGGCGGCGAGCTGCGACCGGAGGTGCTCGACGGTACGGGGGCCGATGATGGCGCCGGTGACGGCCGGGTGGGCGGTGACGAAGCCGAGGGCCAGCTGGATCAGCGTCAGGCCGGCCTCGTCCGCGACCTTCGACAGCCGCTCCACGGCGTCGAGGCGGGCCTGGTTGCCGGGGAGTGCGAGGTCGAAGCGCTCCGGCAGGATCGCCGAGCGGCTCGTGGTGATGTCCCGGCCGGCCCGGATCGCGCCGGACAGCCAGCCCGAGGCGAGCGGGCTCCAGGCGAGCACGCCGAGGCCGTACTCCTGCGTCACGGGCAGCACGTGGGCCTCGATGCCGCGCTGCAGGACGGAGTAGCTGGGCTGCTCGGTCACGTAGCGGCCCAGGTGACGCTCGCGGGCGGTCCATTCGGCCTGCACCAGGCGGTACGCGGGGAACGTCGACGAGCCGAAGTAGCGGATCTTGCCGGCGCGCTGGAGGTCGGTGAGGGCCGACAGGGTCTCCTCGTCGCTGGTCGCCGGGTCCCAGCGGTGGATCTGGTACAGGTCGACGTGCTCCACGCCGAGGCGGCGCAGGCTGTCCTCGAGCGCGGTGACGAGCCAGCGGCGGGACGCGCCGCGGTGGTTGCGTTCGTCGCCCATCGGCATGACGGCCTTGGTCGCGAGGACGATGTCGTCGCGGCGGCCGGCGATCGCCTTGCCGACCAGCTGCTCGGATTCGCCCTGACCGTACATGTCGGCGGTGTCGATCATGTTGATGCCACCGTCGAGTGCGGCGTCGACGATGGCGGTCGCCTCGTCCTGCGTGGTGCGCCCGATGGCGCCGAAGTTCATCGCGCCGAGCACGAGCGTGCTGACCCGCACGCCGGTGCGGCCCAGGCCGCGGTACTGCATGGCTGTTCCTCCCGGAACCTCGTTCTGGCATCCTTGAACAAACGGAACCATGTTCCGCTCTTCGAACGATACGGAACACGGTTCCGTTTGCCAAGTCTCATGAGGGAGCGACGCAGTGACCGGCAGCCCACCGCGGAAACGCGCCGACGCGCGGCGCAACGAGCAGACCCTGCTGGACGCCGCCGCGGCCGCGTTCGTCACGTCCGGCGTCGACGCGCCCGTCCGCGACATCGCCGCCCGCGCCGGGGTCGGCGTCGGCACGATCTACCGCCACTTCCCGACCCGCGCCGACCTCGTCGTCGCCGTGTACCGCCACCAGGTCGAGGCGTGCGCCGCGGCCGGCCCGGACCTGCTGGCCGCCGGCACCTCCCCGCACGCGGCCCTGGCCGCCTGGATCGACCTGTTCGTCGACTTCCTCGTCACCAAGCACGGCCTCGCCGAGGCGCTGCAGTCCGACGACGCCACGTTCGAGTCGCTGCACGCGTACTTCATCGACCGCCTGCTCCCCGTCTGCACCACCCTGGTCGACACCGCCGTCACCGCCGGCGAGATCCGCGCCGACGTGGAGCCCTTCGCCCTCATGTACGGCACCGGCAACCTCTGCATCGGTGCCGGCCGCGACCCCCGCTACGACGCCCGCCGCATGGTCGCCCTGCTCATCGCCGGCCTGCGCCTGCCACCCGCCGGATCAGCCTGACGACGACCCGCGGAAGGTGCGGCGGTAGGTGTCCGGGGGGACGCCGACGGTGCGGTGGAAGTGCCGGCGCAGGGTGGTTGCGGTGCCCAGGCCCGCGGCGGTGGCGATCGCGTCGACGCTGTGGTCGGTGGTTTCGAGGAGCTCCTGGGCGCGGCGGACGCGCTGGGTGAGCAGCCACCGCAGCGGGGTGGTGCCGGTGACGGCGTGGAAGTGCCGGGCCAGGTGGCGGGAGCTCAGGTTGGCGTGGGCCGCCAGGTCCTCGACGGTGAGCGGCTGGTCCAGCCGTCGCATCACCCAGGGCAGCAGCGCCGCGAGAGGATGATCGTCGCGGGCCGGCACCGGGGTGGCGACGTACTGCGCCTGGCCGCCGGACCGGTGCGGCGGCACGACCAGGCGGCGGGCGACCGTGTTGGCGACCGCCGGGCCGTGGTCGAGGCGGACGAGATGCAGGCACAGGTCCATCGCGGCCGCCTTGCCCGCGGACGTCAGGACCCGGCCGTTGTCGATGTACAGCACGTCAGGCTCGACCGTCACCGCGGGGTAACGCGCGGCCAGGTCGGCGGTGTGCGCCCAGTGGGTGGTCGCGCGCAGGCCGTCGAGGAGGCCGGCGGCGGCCAGGACGAACGCGCCGGTGCACAGCGAGACCACCCTCGCGCCCCGCGCGTGGGCGGCGCGGACGGCGTCGACCAGGTCCGCCGGTGGCGCCTCGGCGACGTCGGCCAGCGCCGGGACGATGACCGTGCCGGCCCGGGCCAGGTGGTCCAGGCCGTGGTCCGGCGTGAGCGCGAACCTGCCCGCCCGCACGGTGCCCGTGCCGCAGACGCTGAGGTCATACCAGGGGCCGGGCACGGCGTCCGGGGCGGCGCCGAAGACCTCGCAGGCCAGGGCGAGCTCGAAGTGCAGCATCCCGTCGGTGGCGGCGACCGCGACAGAGGCCATGTCCGAAAGTGTACGGGCAGCGTCGTTCCGGACACTGGTGAGGCCCGGTGCGGACGAGCAGGATCTCCCGTGTGGATCACATCGTCGCCGTGTACGGCGCCTCCGGGCACACAGGTCGCTTCGTCGTCGCCGAGCTGGCCGGGCGCGGGTACGTCCCGTTGCCGCTCGGCCGGGACCGGGCGAAGCTGCCGCCGCACGGCCGGGCGGCGGCGGTCGACGACCCGGCCGCGCTCGACCGGGCCCTGGCCGGGGCGGCGGCCGTCGTCAACACCGCCGGGCCGTTCGCGACGACCGCCGCGCCGCTGATCGAGGCCGCGGTGCGGGCCGGCATCCCGTACGTCGACGTGGCCGCGGAGATCGAGGCGAACCGCGACACGTTCGCGCGGTTCCGGGACGCGCCGACCGTGATCGTCCCGGCGATGGCGTTCTTCGGCGGCCTCGGCGACCTGCTCGTCACCACGGTGATGGACGGATGGAGCGCCGCGGCCGAGGTGCACGTCGCGTACGGCCTCAGCGGCTGGCACCCCACGCCCGGCACCCGGATCGCCGGCGCGGTGTCGGGGCGCCGGCGCGAGGGCCGCAGGGTCCGCTTCTCCGGCGGGCGGCTGCAGTACCACGACGAACCCCCGGCGGTGCTGTCCTGGCCGTTCCCGGCGCCGCTCGGACCGCGGGACGTCATCGGCGAGTTCAGCATGGCCGACGTCGTCACCGTCCCCAGCCACCTCGCCGTGCCGGAGGTCCGCACGTACATGACGGCGAACGCCGCCGCCGAGCTGTCCGACCCCGGTACCGCTCCCCCGGCGCCGGTCGACGCCGGCGGCCGGTCCGCCCAGACGTTCACGGTCGACGTCCTCGTCCGGCCCGGCGCGCAGGACCGTGCCGGCGGCGCACAGGACCGCCGCATCGCCGTCACCGGCCGGGACATCTACGCGGTCAGCGCACCCCTCGCCGTGGAAGCCGTCGACCGCATCCTCACCGGCCGCGTCAGGACCACGGGCGCCGCGTCGGCGGGCGCCGCCTTCGACGCCCCCGACTTCCTCCGCGCTCTGGCCCCGCATCTCACCTGAGTGAGGCCCCAGTGCATGCCTCAGTGCAGGACGTCGACCGAGCGCAGGTCGCGGTGGGCGGCGTGCACCTCGGCGACGGCGGCCAGGGCGTCGCGGCCCAGAGCCCGGTACGCGCCGGTGAGCAGGGTGAGGGCCTCGGCGCGGTACGCGTCGCTGTCCAGCCAGTGCAGCTCCCGCCCGACCGTCAGCGCGAACGCCGGCTCGCCGGCCGACAGCGCGGCGGAGGCCTCGGCGATCCAGGCGCGGGTGCGGGCCTCGTCGGTGCGGTAGGCGGCCAGCCGCGTCTCCAGGTCCCGGACGCGCGGGTCGCCGCTGCCCGGAGGGAGGACGGGACCGATGGTCACCCCGCCGGGCGGGCGGTCGGCGTCCGCCCAGCGCGGCGGGCCGTCCGCCGCGCAGGCGGCGGCGTCGGCGGGGGCGAACCAGTCCAGCGCCGCGCCGAGCGGGAACAGCTTCCAGCGCGCCGAGGGCTCGTCGCTGAGGGCGTCGTCGAGGACCCGGCGGATCTGGGCGAGGACCGTCGGCGCCTTCGCCGTCCACGTCTCCGCCGAGTCGCGCGCGTAGTTGTACGCCACGAACGACGGCAGCTCGGCCGGGTCGTCGTACCAGAGGCCGTAGTGCAGCCCGTCGGTGCCGCCGCCCAGGACGGTGACCAGCTCCGCGGGGTCGCGGCGGAAGCGGCAGTGCAGCCGCTCGTCGAGCCCGTCGCGGCCGGACCGGTCCAGGCCGCCGTCGGCGAAGTGGTCGGTGACGCCCCAGCCCGACAGGCCGAGGTACTGCAACGCCCGCCGCTCGTGCTCGTCGAGGCTGTGCAGGAACGCGGCGAGCACCGCCAGGTGCCGGGGCAGGCGCAGCCCGTACACCTGGGAGAACCGCTGCTCGACGGCGGGGAAGCGACCGGTCATGACACCGAGGGCGGCGAACCTGCGAGCCTCGCTGTCCTCGGTCGGGGCGAACATCGACTCCTCGAAGACGGCCTCGTCGAGCCCGAGCGTCTCGTGCAGCGGCGCGCCGAGGGCGGCCCGGGCGGCGCCCGGCACCTCGAGGCGGGCCAGCGCCGCGGTGAGCCGTTGCTCCGCGTCGTCGCCGAGCACGACCGACGCCGTCGGGCCGCTGTAGGTCCGCTGGTCGTAGAGCGAGACCTCGACGACGGTCCCGAGCCCGTCGACGTGCACGGGCTCGGACAGGGCGCTCAGCGTCACGCCGTCGGCGTCGAACCTGCGGTGGAGGTTGAGGCTCACGGGCGGCACTTTAAACGACGGCGAAGTTCGCCATTTCGACGACCGGGTGGTAGCCGAGGGCGGCGTAGATCTTGTTGGAGGTGGGGTTGGCCTGGTCGGTGAAGAGGCAGACCCGGTGGCCGGCGGACTGCAGGAGGTGGGAGACCTCGGCGACGGCGTTGCTGGCGTAGCCGTGGCCCCGCTCGTCCGGGGGCGTGTACACGGGGGCGATGCGGGCGACGCCGAACGACGGCGGGGTCGCGCCGACGAGGCTCACCGGGCGGCCCGCGGCGTCGAGCCAGCACCAGAGCAGGCCGGCCTCGATGCGGCGGCGGAGCTCCGGGCCGTCCGGCGGGGTGTGCGCGCCGGAGCCGCGAGGGCGGCCGGCCTGCTCGTCGGCGTCGGTCATGAACGCCGCGACCCAGGCGACGAGCAGGTCCAGGTCGTCCACGGCCGCCGCGGCGAGGCGGCCCGGCGAGGGAGCCGGCCGCACCAGCGTGCGCAGCTCGTGCAGGCGGGTGTGGAGGCGGGCCTCGGACCGGCCGCCGGCGAGGCGGGCCAGCTCGGCGGCGCACAGCGCGGCGGCGGGCAGGGCACCGTTGACCCCGAGGGTCTCCTCGCCCCGGTCGTGCAGCGCGCGGGCCAGCGCGACGGCGGCCTCGTCGGGCATCGGCAGCAGGTACAGCGGATGGGGCGCGGTCGGGGCCGTCCGCATCCCCGCGCCGACGACCCGGCCGTCGGCGGCGCGCACCGTCAGCCACCAGAAGGGCGGCCCGTCGGCGGGCAGGGTCCGGGGCTTGTGGGCGTTCGCGGTCACGACCGTGTTCAGGACCGGGTCGGCGGCGAGGTGGTCCCCGGCCACGGCGAGGAAGCGGGTCGCGTCGGTGGTGAACTCCAGAGCAACCATCCGAATAAGGTATCCGGGTGTCGATGATGTTGCTGGTACCGGCGGACCCGCTGCGACCCCGCCGGCCCGACGAACACTTCGCCGCGGAGGCCGGGGCCGCCCACGACGCGGGCCTGGCCGTCGCCGTGGTCGACCATGACGCGTTGACGAGCCCGGACGGGGCACCGCGGGCCGTGGCCCGGGTCAAGGAAAGCGGCGCTGCCGTCTACCGGGGCTGGATGCTGCGCGCGGAGCAGTACGCGGCGTTCGCCGGGGCGCTGCGGGACCGGGGTGTCACACTGCGCACGGACGCCGCGCAGTACCGGCGGGCGCACGAGCTTCCCGGCTGGTACACGGCGCTCGCGGCGGTCACCCCGGCCACGACGTGGACGGCCGGCGACGACCGGGACGCGTTCGAGCGGGCGGCCCGCGAGCTCGGGCCCGGCCCCGCGGTCCTGCGCGACTACACGAAGTCGATGAAGCACCACTGGCACGAGGCGGCGTTCGTCCCCGACCTCGCCGACGCCGAGGCCGCGTGGACGGTCGCGGCGCGGTTCCGCGAGCTGCGCGACGACGACTTCACCGGCGGGTTCGTGCTGCGCCGGTTCGAGGACCTGACGAAGGCCGAGGTCCGCACCTGGTGGGTGGGCGGCGAGTGCCGGCTCGCCGGCGCGCACCCCGACACCCCGGACGAGCTGCCGCCCGCCGACCTCGACCTGTCCGCCGTGGCGCCGCTCGTCGCCGGGCTGGGCCTGCCGTTCGTCACGGTCGACCTGGCGCTGCGGGCCGACGGCGTGTGGCGGGTCGTCGAGCTCGGCGACGGTCAGGTCAGCGACCGTCCCGCCAGCATCGACCCGGCGCCGTTCATCGCGGCGCTGGCGTGATCGTGAGCACCGGCCGGTCGGGGCCCGCGAGGACCGGGTCGGCGTCGACCCGCCAGCGCTGGTGCGGGGTCAGGCCCTGCACGGTGTCGCCGGCCCGCACGACCGGGCCCTCGATCATCCGGGCGGCGGCGGCCGCCAGGTAGGCGGCGACGGACTCCGGTGGCAGCGCGCCGCACACGCACTGCAGGTCGGGCAGGCCCAGCGGGGCGAGCCCCAGGGTGTCCAGGACCAGCCCGGCGGCCACGGTGTGCCGGCGCACGTTGACCACGCCGGGGCGCTGCGCGTCGGGTGGCGTGGCGAGCACGCTCGCCGGCCACCAGATGCCGGCCGGGCCCGTCTCGTCGGCGAGCCCGCGCACGACGGCGGTCAGCGCCCGCACCCGGTCGGCGGGGGCGAACGACGTGCCGAAGACCTCGGCGACCGTCACGGAGTGCGTGACGGCACCCATCACCTTCGCCGCGTCCTCCCAGTCGCGGGTCTGGGTGAGGTCCCGGCGGTCCTGCGAGAGCGCGGGCCGGCCGACGGACACCAGGAGCCGGATCGGGTCGGGGACGGTGAGCTCCGGGAACCCGACCATCCATGCCCCGCCGCGGCTGGTGCCGTCGGCGAGCTCGGCGGACGGCCAGTACCGCCGGATCGCGGCGACATCGGGACGCAGCCGCACCACGCCGGTGTAGCAGAGCTCCGCCGCCAGTCCAGCGCTCATCGGGGCATCATGCCACGGCCGGATCCCGCCCGCGGGTCACCGGCTCCGCACGTCCCTGAGCCGGGCCGCCGCGACCGTCTCGGGGTGGTCCGCGCCGTACAGCGCGACGCACGCCTCGACGACGGCCGCGAGCTGCACCGCCGCGTTGGTGTCGTCGCCCTGCAGCAGCATGACCCGGGCCAGCCCGGCGAGGGCCGCGACGTGCTCCGGATCCCGTGGGCCGGTGCGCTCGGCGGCGCGCGCATAGGCACCGTAGGCGCCGATCAGGTCCCGCTGCTCCCGCAGCACCATCGCCAGCTCCAAGGTCCGGCCGCCGCTCTGGTACCGCCTCCGCGCGCCCATCAGGTCACCGGCCGCGAGACTCGCGGTCGCCGGGTCGTCCGGGGCGGCCTGCCGCCGGGCCATGGTGGTGTCCGGGTGCGACGGGCCGAACAGCTCCTCGTAGAGGACCGCGACCGGCCCGTGCCGCGGCTCCGGGTCGGTCCGGGTGACACCGTTCAGCGCGGCGACGGTCTCCGGGTGCCCGGCGCCGAGCAGCCGCCGGCAGCGGTCGAGGGTGTCCCGGTACCGCTCGCCGGCCGCGGCCCGCTCCCCGTGCGTGAGCAGCGCCGCGGCGAGCCCGTTGGCGGCGGCGATGGTCGCCGGCGCGTCCTCGCCCAGGTCGCGGACGTTCAGCTCGTGCAGGCCGCGCCACACCCCGACGGCCCGGCCGGTGTCGCCGAGGGCGAGATGGGCGGCGGCGAGCCCCTCGTGCAGGTCGAACGCGAGATGGTCGCCGCGACCGACGGCCTCCTCGAAGCGCGCGACGGCCCCGGCGTGGTCGCCGCGCTCCGCCCGGTCGAGCGCGTCCTCGTACAGGTCGTGGATGGCGTCCTCGACCTGCCGCTCCGCGCGGCGGGCGCGCACCTCGCGCCACTTCAGCCAGGCGACGACGGCGGCGAGCACCGCCACCACGGCGAACACCCACGGGCCGGCGCGGTTGGCGAGCCCCGCCACGACGCACGCGAGCGGGCAGCCGAGGACGAGCACGGCAAGGGTCAGCTCGACCGCCCGGCGGGACCGCGTGCGCTCCACCGTCCCATCATCGCCACCACCGCCCCGGACATCGACCACTTCGTCGGACACCTGTCACGGACCACGACGGACACCGATGGATGCGGGTGCAACGGTTCCGGGCGGTCAGGTCGTCATGGACAGCATGGGAGCCAACGTGCGTCGCGCCACCGTGCCGTTCGTGATCATCGCCGCGGCCGTGCTGGCCGGGGCCGCCGCGTGCGCGGCCGCCGGGCCCGCCACACCCGGTCCGGCGCAGGGACCGCAGACCCCGGCGCCGGTGCCGATCACCGTCAACCCGAGCGCGCTGCCGGTCGGCGACTCGGTGCCGACCGGGATCGTCGTCGGGAAGCAGGAGATGGTCCTGTACTTCTGGGGGACGGCGGAGCAGCCGTACCTCGACCAGGCGTGGCGGGACCAGGGCAGCGGCGCCGTCGACGTCGACCACCCGTGCGCCGGCGGCCGCGCGGTCACCGCGATGACGATGGGTGACCTGAAGGGCAAGCTGTTCGGGGTCACGCAATGCGTCACGCCCGACGGCACGCTCATCGAGTTCGGCGGCGTGTGGGCCGAGGCGGCCAGGGTCACCAGCCAGGCCGGCGGCGCCACGGTGGCGGCCCGGTACGCCCGCTGGAGCAGGAACCCGCAGGTCACCGTCTTCTGGCTGAGCCGCAAGGGCAAGCCGCTGCCCGACAGCGTCTCCGACGGCAAGGGCGGGACGTCGCCGCTGCCGCCGGAGAACTATCCGCTGCTCACCGCCTACGACGCGAAGGGCACCACCATCGACAGCCTGCGGCTGCGCCCGCCGGCGACCGAACAGAAGAGCGCCTGAGCCGTCGGTGCCAGGCGTGGACGCCGGCGCCCAGCGGCCCGTCAGCCGTCCAGTGAGGCGCGGACGTGGCGGCGGGCGTCGTGGATGCGGGACTTCAGCGTGCCGGCCGGGATGTTCAGGTGGCCGGCGATCTCCTCGTAGGACAGCTGGCACAGGTCGCGCAGGACCAGCGGGGCGACGAGCTCCGCCCGGTGCGCCTCCAGCTGCTCCAGCGCGTCGAGCAGGTCCAGCCGGGAGCCGGCGATGACGCTCGTCGTGCGCGGGTCGGCGGTGTCCAGCGGCAGCTGCGGCGTCGGCTGCTCGCCCGCGCGGCGCTTCAGCGTGCGATACGTCTGCCGGGCGCAGTTGGCCGTGACCGCATACAACCAGGTGGCGAAGCGGGCCCGGCCGTCGAAGGTGGACACCTTCGTGGCGACCTGGAGCAGCGCGTCCTGGCAGGCCTCCTCGGCGTCCTGCCGGCAGGGCAGGATCCGCTGGCACTGGCGCATGACCCGCGGCTCGATCCGGGCCAGCAGCGCGTCGAGCGCGGCCGCGTCGCCGGCCGCCGCCCTGATCGCGAGCGCCTCGATGTCATGATCGTCTTCCGGCACGCCGTCCCCCGTCCCCCGTTTCGCGTGGCTCATAATACGGTCGTGCCAGTCCCTGAATACATCGGTCGATATCGCGTGCTGCGGAGGATCGGGGCAGGGGCGTTCGCCACCGTGTGGCTCGGCGCCGACGACGCGCTCGACGCCTCGGTGGCGATCAAGGTGCTGGCGGACAACTGGACCTACCACGCGGATCTGCGGGCCCGCTTCGAGGAGGAGGGCAGGATCATGCGGCGGGCCGACTCGCCGCTGCTGGTCCGGGTCCTCGACGTCGGTGAGCTGCCGGACGGGCGGCCGTATCTGGTGATGCCGTTCGCCGCCGGCGGTACCCTCGCCGACCGCCTCACCGACGGGCCGCTGCCGGTCGCCGAGGCACTCCTCGTGGCCGCCGACATCGCGGGTGCCGTGGCGGAGCTGCACGCGGCCGGGGTCCTGCACCGCGACCTGAAGCCGTCCAACGTGCTGTTCCAGCCCGCGCCGGGGCGGGACCGGGTGCTCGTCGCGGATCTCGGGCTGGCCAAGGCCCTCGCCAACGCGTCCGGTTTCACCATCGCCGCCGGTACGCCGGGCTACGCGGCACCCGAGCAGGCGAGGCCGGGTGGCGGGCTGGACGTGCGGGCCGACGTCTTCGGCGTCGGCGCGACCCTGCACCACATGCTCACCGGACGGCCACCGGCCGCCGGCGACCGCCCGTCCAGGACGCGGCCGGGGGTGCCGTCCGCGGTGGACGACATCGTGCGGCGCGCGCTGCACCCGGACCCGCGCCGCCGCTTCGCGACCGCCGCCGAGCTCGCCGCCGAGCTGCGGCGGGCGGCCGGCTCGCTGGGGCCGGGCACCCGCCGGCACGGGGTCCGCCGGGCCCTCGGCCGGGCGGCCGCCGGAGCCGTCACGGTCGCCGCCGCGCTGGTCCTCGCCGGCTCCGCCGCCGTGGGCGGCCCGCCGCCGGGCTGGGTGCGGGTGCGCGACGCGGACGGGGTGGTGTCCGTGGCCGTGCCGCAGGCCTGGGCCGGTCAGGTGCGCGACGCGGGCTGGGACCCGGCGGTGCTGCGGCTGACCGCCGGGCACGCGCCGGGCCTCGTGGTCGCACCCGACGTCACCACCTGGGCCGACCCGGCCGGCACGCTGCCCGGGGTCTTCGTCGGCACCGCCACCACCCTGACCACGGGTGAGCCCGCGCTGCCCGAGCACCCCGCCCCCTGCGTGCGGCGGCCCGACCGGGCCGCGACCGCCGCGGGGCTGCCGGTCCAGGTCCGGCGCTGGACGTCGTGCGCCGGACGCGTCTCCTACAGCGAGGCGGTGTTCGCGGTGCCACGGCACGGCTACGGCGTCTACGTGCAGATCCGGCAGGTGGGCACCGCGGACCGGACGGACGAGGTCCTGGCCGGGCTGCGGCTGTCCGCATACCCGTAGCCGCGCCGGTCGCGCGGGGCTTGTCCACCGGGTGCGGGCCCGCGGATCCGCGGGGCCCGTAATGTCGGTGCCATGAAACTGCGTGAGGACGAGGTGCAGGTGCCGGCGCCGGACGGGCCGATCCGTTCGGTCGTGCTGCGCCCGGCCGGCGACGGCCCGCTGCCCGGGGTCCTGCTGTACACCGACATCTTCCAGCTGACCGAGTCGACGCTGCGGACCGCGCGCCGGCTCGCCTCGGCGGGGTTCGTCGTCTGCGTCCCCGAGATCTACCCGCACGGCGACCTCGCGGGCGTCGCGCTGGAGTTCGACGACGCGGGCAAGCAGGCGGGCCTCGCGGGGGCGGCGGCGACCACGACCGCCCAGTTCGACGCGGACCGGGTCGCGGTCCTTGACCACCTGCAGCGGCGCGCCGACACGACGGCGCTCTTCGCGACCGGGTTCTGCATCGGCGGGCACCTCGCGTTCCGGGCGGCGTTCGACCCGCGGGTCGCGGCGACCGTCTGCTTCTACCCGACCGGCCTGCACAACGGCGCGCTCGGCCGGGACCCGGACGCCGGCAGCCTCGCCCGCGCCGCCGACATCCACGGCCGCCTCATGATCGTCTTCGGCGCCCAGGACCCGCACGTGCCCGCCGACGCGCGCGTCTCGATCCTGGCCGGCCTGTACGGCGCCGGCCTGCACGACCTGGAGCTGCACGTGTACGCCGGTGGCGAGCACGCCTTCATGCGCGACGTCGGCCCGCGGCACGACCCGGCGCTGACGGACCTGGCCCTGGCGGAGGCGATCTCCTTCTTCGCCGCCCGTTAGCAACCGCGCCGCACCCGGCGGCGGTCAGCCTTTGAAGGACCTGGCGACTCCTCGAAGGGCGGTTCTGCATGCGACGGCGACTGACCGTGTCCGGCCTGGCCGTAGCCGCGACCGCCACACTGCTGGCCCTCGGCCAGGCCGCGCTCGCGGCGCCCGCGTCACTGCCGGGCACCGTCTCCTCGGGCAAGGTGAAGCTCACCGTGCGCTCGGGGCCGACCGCCGCGTCGGCCCCGCTCGGGACGCTGCGCAACGGGGCGAAGCTCGCGCTGGTCTGCTCGGTGCAGGGCACCCGGACCAAGGGCCGGGTCCGCACCACCGACCGCTGGGACCGGCTCACCAGCGGCGCCTACGTGTCGGACGCCTACGTCTCCCGGCGCAAGGCCCTTCCCGCGTGCCCGGCCCCTGCGCCTTCGGTCACCCCGTCGGTCTCGCCGACGGTCTCGCCGTCCGTGTCGCCGTCGGTGATCGTGCCGCCGACCGGCGCCGTGCCCGTCGGCACCTGGGTCGCGCCGGTGCCGGGCAAGGGCACCAGCGGCTTCCGCACCGTGTCCCGCCCCACCCACGACGGCATCGACATCATGGCCACCCGCGAGACCCCCATCCTCGCCACCGCCGCGGGCACCGTCATCACCGTCGTGTGCAACACCTCGGGCCCGTCCTGCGACGTCGACGGCTCACCGAGCATCAAGGGCTGCGGCTGGTACGTCGAGATCCACCACGCCGGCGACGTCGTCACCCGGTACTGCCACATGGTCCGCCAACCCCTCGTCACCGTCGGCCAGCAGGTCACCGCCGGGCAGCAGATCGGCTCCGTCGGCACCTCCGGCAACTCCTCCGGCCCGCACCTGCACTTCGAGGTCCACTACGGCCGCCCCGCCACCCGCCTCAACGCCATCGACCCGGTCCCCTTCATGCGCACCGCCGGCGCCCCCGTCGCCTGAGCTGAGCACTGACCGCGGTCACCCGTCGCGGAACGACAGTATTTGCTGTGCGGAGATCGGCACGCTGCGGAGGACCTTGTGCAGGTCACGTTGATCAAGGTCGCCCGGCACTGGGAACGGGTGAGTGCTGGCGGCGATCCCGATCCGTACGTGCGCCGAGCCATGGTGAGCCAACACGTCTCGTTGTGGCGCCGACGATGGCGTCTTGTGCAGCTCACCGAGCGTCCGCCGGAGCGTCCCGTGCCCGATGCCGCGGACACCGTCGCCACGGCGCTTGCGGTTCAGGCCGCGCTGGCGAAGCTCACCCCTCGGCAGCGGGCGGTGCTGGTGCTGCGGTACTTCGAGGATCTGACTGAGGTGGCCGCCGCTGAGGCGTTGCGTTGCTCGGTGTCGACGGTGAAGAGCCAGACCCGCGATGCGCTGGCCGCGTTGCGGGTCAAAGCACCGGAGCTGGCCGACCTGGCCCAACCGACGGAGGTGCCGTCATGACCGTGCCGTTGCGTGACACGATGCGCGAGCTGGGAGAGCATATGTCGCCTGCGCGGCTGCCCGAGGATCTGTGGCGCCGCGGCAGACGGCAGCGGTACCGGAGCAGGATCATCGCGGTTGCTGTGGTGGCGCTGATCGGTGCGGCCGTAGCCGTGATGCCCGGCCTGCATGCCGAGCCTCAGCCGGCCGAAGGCGGTCCAGTTGTCCCACGCAGCGTCGAGCTTCCGTACCCCTGGCAGGCGACAGTCCGCATGGCGCCGCCCGGCCCCGCCACGGTGCTGTTCGGCGGCGACAGTCTGGGGTTGGGCAGCGACCCCTACCCCTTCGAGGAAGAGGGCGGCAAGCTCGCCGTTGTCGGCCGCAACGGCGCTTACCGCATGCTGCGCTATCCGAACGACGGACTGCGTGCCGGGCAGGACGTGCGGCTGTCGCCGGACGGCAACCTCGTCGCGCAGAGCATGCTGACCGGCGGTCCGGCAGCCGGGTGGCTGGTGGTCACCGACCTGCGCACCGGTCGCAGCCGCGGCTACGGCGACGGGCCGCCGGCCTGCTGCTTCGAGGTCGCGGCGTGGCGGCCGGACAGCGGCGCCGTCCTGGTACTGCACGGCGACAACAACGACATCGATCCAGCAACCGACCGCCCACGAGCGCAATACATCCTGGTCGACCTCGCCAGCGGCACACAGCTCCCGGTCGACGACGTGTTCCCGCGCGACCCCACCGCCTCGGCATGGGTGGCAGCGTTCTCCCCGGACGGACGCGGGTTCGTCGCGACGAGGCCCACCGCCGACGGCACCGAGCTGCGTGGTTACGACGCCACCGGCCGGCTGTGGACCCGCGACCTCGGCCAGCGGCGGCTGGCCGGCGCGGGCGCGTACACACCGGACGGTACCGCCGTGGCGCTGCTGCGCATCGACGGATGCACGAAGGACTGCGACCACGACCAGTTCGTCGCCCGGCGGTGGCAGGTCACCTATCTGGACGCCGCCAGCGGCGCAGACCACGAGGGGCCAGCGTTGCCGGCGGTGACCGGTCCGGCGGTACGTGCGCTCGGCTGGCACGGCGACGCCCTCGTTGTCGTGCAATACGAGTACGAGGACGGCGCACAGGGCCCGGACGAAACGGACCCGTGGGGCACCCGCCACGTCCGTGTGCTGACGCTGCGGCCGGACGGCACCACAAGCGTCGTGTTCGACCCGCCGGCCGACGTCATCTCCGTCGACATCGCGCAGGACCTGCTGCGCGAAGGGCGGTTCGGCGGTCCGGTGACGGAGCCTGCGGTGCTGCCCGCCCGCTGGTCGGTGATCGCGCAGTTGGCGCTGTGCCTGCTGGTACCGGTGCTGATCGTGACGGCCGTCATCGTCGTGATCGTTCGGGCGGTGCGACGGCGCCGCGCCGCTGCTCGGGGATAGGAGAAGCCGCCGACATGGCATCGAGGCCCGCCCATGAGGTACTCCTGATCCCGCCACGTTCACAGGGTCAGGTGATCGCCGTGGGTGTTCGCCCAGCGCCCTGGCCGGTACCAGGTACCTCCGACCCTGAACCATCGTCGGCTCTGGTGAGCACCGCGTATCGGCTACCCGGCGACTGATGCCCCAGAACCCTGCGGACCAGGTTGGCGTCCGGGTCTCGGAACGGACGCCCGTGCTCGGAGGTCAGCTCGAAGCTCCACGACTCGCGAAACGGCGTGCGCAGCTGGTTCCACTGCGGGTCGTAGCAGTTCAAGCCGTACGCTTTCCGCCAAACGAGCAGCGAACTCCGACGTCTCCTCGCAGCGGCTCCACACCATCGCGAAGTAGATCAGCGGCCCCGCGCCTCTTTGATGAGCGGCCCCGCGGCCCAGGGGCTGTCCCACCCGACATCGGCGCAGAGATCCGGGTATCTGTCGAGCAACGCGTCCACGTACGCGATGACCCGGGTCGCCGGTGCCACGGGACTGTCCGACCCCCTGTACAGGTCGTACAGGCGGTTGAAATCTGCGCGCGCGCAGTGAAGTCGTTCGATGGCCGATCGCTCTCCCAGACGGCAAGATCGCATGACACGCCGCGATCCTACATAGCCGGCCCGGCGGCATCCGCGCCATACCCGAAATGCTCGGCGAAGGCATCCACGAACGAACGTGTGCGGTCACGCATCACCCCGGGAGGCATCTGCTCGGTGAACGCCTCGTAGTCCCGCAGTGTCCGGGTCGCCTCCTCAATCGCCCCTGACACTGCCAGGGCAATTGCCAGGTTACCGACGAGCACCTGGTATCCCTTGTCGGCACGCATCCACGTAATCAGGTCCTCCAGCTGCCGGAAACCGTTCAGGAACCGCATGCCGTAAACCGAGATGTCGGAAACTATGGCATCGACCGCGCGCTCGAGGTCCGATCGGGTCTCAACCGTCCATCGAGCGTAGGGGGAACCGGACACCCCTGCCGCCTTGAGCTGCGTTGAGAGACTAGCACCGAGAGACGAGGAACTTCCCGGACCGCTCCATGGGTACCCAGCGAATGCGGCGGCGAGTTTGCTCACCTCCACATGGGCCACTCCCAGCGTCGGACTGAACGCGACGCTGCCGTCCGAGAAGGTCTGCGACCCCAGGCTGATGCCGTTGACGATATGGTTGGGCCTCATCAACATCAAACTCGGCGTTTCGGCGTCTACATCCGTCCACCACCGCCAGCCACGCTCGACGAGTGCCGCACCTATGCGGCTCACCGCTTCACTTCTCAGGGCGTGCATATTGGGCACCACCGCCGTTCTGCCCGAACCGGCATTCGAAGAATTGTTCCCGACTCGACACCATACTGCTTTAGTTTATCACCACGAACCTCCGCACCAATCGTCTCAAGCTGCGGATAGCCAATTTCCTGGCCGGGAGTAAATCCCCCACTATTGCCTTTGGACTCGAAGGCCTCCCACTGACCGCCGGGCTTCCGGGCAACAAAGTCGGCCCTGAACTCCGTTCCGTCGATGGTGTGGAACGTCACTTCGGAAACGATGTCGACGTATCCTTCGGCCTCCATTTCTTCCTTCATCGCGAAGGTAGCCAGCTTGCCGTGGTCGATCGTAGGGTCTTTCGGGCACATGCCAATGGGCGCGTTGTGCACCAGCACGAACGCGGATCCGGCCAGCACGTAGTAGGTGTGGCTGATGTCGACCGTGAGGTTGTACATCGTGGCGGTGCCCGTGAAGTTGGCGACCGCGACGACGTGCTCGGCGGCACCGTCGTTCGTGAGCAGCGCCTCATCTGGTTGCAGTTCGCCCGCACTCACCCAGTCGTGCCGCGAGTCGCTCCAGAACGGGTGGTTCTGCGTGGTGTGCAAGACAGCGACCACGCCGGCGGAGTCGACGACGGTCAGGTCCGCGAGATCGGTGTCCCTGTTCTCATGCAGCTGGGTGACGCCGCGGGACGGGTGCTCGCCGGTGCTCGGGTCCCCAGCGGCGACGACGTCACCGACGGCGATCTCCACAATGGGCTTCGATGTGCCGTCCGCCATCAACACGGGCGTGTCGGGGGTGAACGACGAGCACCTCGAGGCCCTTGCCGCCGCGGCGGCCTCCTCCTCCCCTGCGATGATCGCGACCTCGGCGTAGTCCGCGGCCGCCTCGGCCGGTGGGGCGATGAGCAGGGCGATGTCGATCGGGACGAAGATGACGACCTCGAACAACACCAGGAACTGCATGCCCGCGTCGATCGCGCAGTCGAGCTTGTCCGCAGAGCAGTCGATGGTCGATGCGGCCGGGTGGCAGCAGAGCCCGCCTCCCGGGTTGTGCAGCGGTGACCTGTTGTCGGCACTGCATGGGAATCCGACGAGGCAGATGTGTTTAGTGACCTTCGGCTTGCAGCTGACGTACTTCCCGCAGCCGTTGTTGCTCGCGGTCGTCGCGGTGTACCAGCCGACGTAGCAGGACTTGCGCTTCGGGTTGTTATTGCAGTTCGGGTGGTAGGCGGGGCTGTCCTCGGCCGCGTGGTCGGTCCACAAACCGGTCGGGTCGCTGTGGGTGATCGGGTTGTTCGAGGCGTATGCGTAACCGCCGAGTTGTTGCGGGTCGGAGGTGTCCAGCGCCTCGTCGACGCTCACGAAGCTACCGATGACGGGGTCGTAGTGACGCGCCCCGACAGCGGTCAGTCCGGTGGATACGTCGGTCGGCCTGTTGAGGAAGCCGTGGTTGTCGGGCGCTGCGGCGGCTGTGCCGCGTGGGCCGCCGTACGGGGTGCTCTGCCGCCAGGAAGGGGTTTGCGCGGTGTAGTTGAGGTAGACGGTCGGGGTGCCGTGCATGTCGCTGAGCTGGAACGTGACCGAGGTGCTGGGGGTGCCGGTGCGGACCGCGACGCCGCCGCCGGGGAGTTGGTAGTAGCGGGTGCCGGTGACGGTACCCGTGCCGGTGTCCAGGGTCAGCTGCTGGCCCGGAAGGTACAGGACGGTTGAGCCAGGGTCCTTCTGCAGCAGCAGGTCGCCGTCTGGGTCGTACACATACTTGCTCGGGCCGGCGGTCCCGCCGGTGACGCCGGTGAGTTTTCCGGCGTCGTTCCAGGTCAGGGTCTGGTTTCCCTGGGCGGCGTTGCGGGTGACGGTGTTGCCGGCAGCGTCGTAACCGTAGGAGGTGCTCCCGGTTGCGGCGCCAGTGGTCGTAGTGCCCCTTAGCGTGTGCGGCTGGCTGGCGAGGTAGGTGTAGTCCGTGTTGACGTCACCGGCAGCTACGGCGCCGTACTGCGTCTGATGGGCGCGCCGGCCGATGGTGTCGACGGTCCAGGCGGTCCAGTAGCTGCTGAGCGTGCCGAGACTGTCGCCGACCATGCTGCGGTTCGTCGGGGTCGGCGTGGTGGCGCAGTTGTCGGTGGCGGTCCACGCGTTGGTGAGCCGGTCGAGGTTGTCGTAGGTGAAGCACTGGGTTTCTGTGGGCGTACTGGCGCCGAGCCGGGTACCGGTTTGTCTGGTGAGGTTGCCGGCCAGGTCGTAGGTGTAGGCCTCGTTATCGATGTTGGCGGGTGTACCGGCCTGCCTGCTGATCAGCTGGTTGGTGAGCCGTCCGGAGTGTTCGTCGTAGGTGTTGGTGAGGTATGACAGGTTCGGGCTGGCGCCGAGGGCTCCCTGGGTGGGGCGGCCCCACGCGTCGTACGTGGTGCTGGCGGCGTAGCCGGTCAGCCCGCCGAGCCCGTTCGGCAGGCCGCCAGCCGTGTAGGTGTGCAGCACGGTCTCGGCGGGCAGCCCGTTGCGCCCCGGGTAGATGTCCTTGAGCGGCAGGCCGAGGTTGGTCGTGTAGATGTGGCTGTAGACGTAGTCACCGCCGAGCACGCCTTCGCTGCTGGACACAGTGACGGTGAGGCCCGTTGATTCGCCGAAGTTGTTGAAGTCTTTCTGTTGCGAGGTGATGTACGCGACGCCGTTCACGTAACCGATGGACGTCGTGAGCTTGCCGATCGCGTGGGTGACGCCGAGGACGTTGTTGGAGTTGTCGTAGTACCAGGCGGCCGTCTTGTTGGCGGCGGTCTGGCCGCTGGACGGCCCGTCGTACTGGGCGGTCTTCCGGTTGAGCGCGTCGTAGGTGTAGGAGATCGTCTTCGTGCGTCCGTCGGTGATCTGCGTCAGGTTGCTGTTCTTGTCATATTCCATGCTCTGCGGGCCGGCGTCGGGGTCGGTGCTGCTGCTGCGCTGGCCGAGGAGGTTGAAGGTCGACGTCCATGTGTTGCCCGCAGCGTCTTTGGTGCTGTTCTGGTGATTGCGGTTGTCGTAGCCGTAGGTGATCGCGTTGGTGGTGCCGCCGGTGACCGTCCAGATGCCGGTGAACGGGTTGGTTGGGGTGTGCAGGGTCGGTGCGGCGGTGTACTGGTCGATCTCGACGTTGCGGCCAGCCTTGTCGGTGAGGGTTCGCTGGACGATGCCGCCGGTGGGCGGGATGACCGTGGTCTGGTCTCCGTTGCGGACCGTGGTGGTGCTGGAGACTACGACGCCCTTGTTGAGTTTGGTGCCGACAATGACTCGACCCAGGCCGTCGTAGGTGAGCTGGTCCTGGTTGGTGACCATGACGTTCAGGTCGGTGGCCGAGGCGATGGCGGGGCCGGGAGCGTTCGCTGGGTCCCACCAGTTGTTGTAGGTCGCCCGGGTCCAGCCGCGGGAGTCGTAGAAGGTGTCGGTGATGACGCGGCCGGTGCCGAACGCGGCGCTGGTCTGGGTCTGGCGCGTGCGTAGCTGCGCGTCGTAGATGACCACGGACGACACGTAGGTGCCGCCTTCGAGCAGCCGGTTGGTCGTGGCCGCGGTGGTGCCGGTGTTGGACACCACGTAGCTGTAGGTGTAGGTCGCCGGCAGGCTCGTGGAGCGGGAGTTGGTCCACACGGCGCTGGCCCGGCCGAGCGTGTCGAAGGTCTGGGTGGTCACCACCGCGTTGGGGTCGGTGACGGTCAGCGTTGCCCCGCGGACCGGATCGATGGTGGACGTGACGGACTGGTTGAGGGCGTTGGTGGTCATCGAGCCGATCAACAGCCCGGCGGACATTGTGTATGTGGTCGTGGTGTTGTGGTCGTTGGCGTCCCAGGCGGTGACCGGGCGGCCGTAGCTGTCGAACGCGCCTCGGGCCCTCGTCTGGTATGTGGATGCGTCGACCGCCTGCCGGACCATAGTGACGTCGCCCTTGGTGGGCACGCCGGTCTGCGGGAACGTGGTGGCGAAGTTGGTCTGGTCGTCGAAGAACGTCAGAGTGTCGCTGACGACCTGAGCTGGTCGGCTCACCGAGGCGGGCGCGGTGAGGGTGTTGATCGACGCCGGTACTGATGGCGGGCTGCCCTGGGTGAAGTGGTTGCAGGCGACGCTGTCGGTCTCGACGCGGGCGACCAGACCGACGAGATTCTTGGTGGTGTTCGCTGCCGCGTAGGTGGTAGTGGTGCAGTTGTCGTACGCCGGGTCGGCCGGGACGGTGTGGCTGTAGCTCGCGGTAGGCAGGCCGAAGTTCGCGTCCGTGATGGTCGCGTCGTAGGTGGTGTCGTCCTCGGTGTACCGCCAGACGGTGCTACCGGTCGACGTCAGTGCCTGCCGGGTGAACGTCTCCACGGGCGCGACCCAGTTGGCGGTCAGCGGTTGCAGCCCGGTGCGGCTGCGGGTGGCGGTCGCCGCGGAGATCCAGTATGAGGTGATGGTGGAGGAATCGACGCCACCGTTCTCACCGAGGTAGCTGGTGGTCTCCAGGACGTTTCCGGCCAGGGCGTTGGCGTCGTCGTGCTGGCCACCGGCGGAGTCGGTCAGGGTCACCGCCGTGGTGTTGTTGTTGTTCGACATGCCGCGGTAGTAGGTGTTCTCCGTCTGCGTACGCGGATCGTTGGTGAGGTCGCCGACGAACGTCTTGACGGAGCCGTAGCCACGGAACTGACCGTAGGTCCGGTATTTCGCCTGCACGACCTCGTTGTCGTCGTAGTGCCACGCGGCCCCGCCGCCGAACTGGTAGCTCGTGGTCGTCGCTGGTGCCTTGCCGGTCGGGTCGGTGACCGTGACCTTGTTGACGACGTACTTGTTGAACCAGTCCCGGTACGGATTGCTGTAACCCTGTGGTGTCCAGTAGACCGGGTAGCACGAGGAGGTGTTGGTGGCCGGGTCGATGGTCACCGGGGCGGTGCACGGGTTGACGAGCGTGTAGGAGGCGGTGATCACCGCGCCGGTTTCGGTGGTGACGCTGCTGATCCGGAACCGGTCGAGCTCGGGGAAGTCCGCAGTGCTCACCCGGTTGGGCATGGACTGGGTCGGGGTGAAGGTCACCGCCGGCAGCGTGATCGCCGTGGCCGGCGAGGCGTTGGGGGCCGAGCCGGTGCGAGCGACCGACGACAGCCACAGCGCGGGCGAGGTCAGGTCGTGCGGGGCGGGCAGCGTCTGGGTGAGCGCATAGGTGTCCACCGGCTTGTACTGCGCGGCCGCGGTGACGTACTGCTGGGTGACGATCGAGGTCAGCCGCACGGTCGAGAACATCGACGGCGACCTGGTGGTGCAGGTACTGCCGCTGGCGCAGATCAGGTCGACCGGCACGTCGGGCCAGTTCGCCGCGTTGGCGGTGGTGAGCGCACAACTGCCGGACAGGCAACGCGGCCCGGGGTTGAACACCACCATGTTCGGCGGTGTGGCGTAGGCGTTCCCGTCGGTGAAGCCGTAGTCGATGTGATCCAGGGAGCTGTCGCGGATGTAGGCGGTGTTCGTCGTGCCGTTGTACCGGCCGTAGTAATTGATGTCCTGCTTGTAGAAATACGACATGGCATTGCCGTGCACGTCCACGACGTAGTCGAGATGCCACTTGTACGCCATCGTGCAGAACGACAGGGAGTAGGTCGCGTTATAGCAGGGGTCGAGGTGCGTTGCGTCCTTGGGGTGCGCGGAGTAGACCGGTTCGTAGTCCACGGAGTTCGTCGCCGGCTTGCCGCTCACCCAGCCCGGGAGGTGGTTGCGGCCGAAGGAGTACTGCGTACCATCGCGGGTGGTGACGGTCCAGTAGTCGGTGTTGTAGGTGCCGGTGCCGTTACTGGAGCCGGTCACCTGGGTGATGACCTCGCCGTTGTCGCCCTGCGGTTTCCAGACCGACTTTGCTGCGTCCCAGACCAGCGAGCTCGAGGAGCCGCCCAGCGACATCGTCAGGATCGGCCCCGCATAACAGGTGTCCGACGTGACGACCGGGGGCGCAGAGCCCTCCGGCTTGTCGGCGCACGAGACGAAGGTCTGCTCGATGTAGGAGTCGGGCGTGGACCAGCCGTCACCAACCCAGGACGACTGCGCTCCCGTCGCCGAGGTCTGTCCGTCGACGGTGCTGGAGTTGTACGACAGCGCCAGGCTCGGCACCAGTTTGGACGCTGCCGGCGGCACGACGATCGGGTTGCTGTAGGTGAACGCGCCGGTGCTCGACCCCGCGGTCCAGCTGCCGGACGGCTTCAACCCGGTCGCGGCGTAGCTGCCCGCTGCCCCGCCCTCCTGGCCCGGGTCGCTGCTCGCTGACGCCGCCAGCACCATCGGCTGCACGCCCTCCGCGGCGGAGGCAGACATCAAGCTCGGCGACGTGGATACGGCAGAGGTGCCGGCCAGCGTCACGGTTGCGGCCAGCCGTTTTGCCTTCGGTTCATTCGAGGAGCGCAACGGTGTCGCTGTACGGCACTCCGCTAGATGCGGCGAGGTGAGTGCACATGCCGGCAGTTGCACCAGTTGTAGCCGGCTGTCGTAGTTGCCCCCGAAGGCTTGCGCGAACGCGGTGTAGTCGAGACTGACCCGGACGTCGCCTCGACCGTTCTGCTGCGGTGTTAGTGACAGAAGTACCCCGTTGATGCCAGCGGCGTCGGCCGTCTTCTGATCGTGGACGCGGACTTCCAGCTGCCGCGGGCCGGCATAGCTGCCGTCAGCTTCAACGATCGGTCCGACCATGACCGGGAGCGTTCCGGCCTGTACAGCTTGGGCTTGCTTGGCCCCGCCCGTGGGCACTGTCATTGCAACATCCGCCGTTGCAGCGGCGGGCCAGGCAGTGGCTGTGGCGCGGAAGGGCGTAGAGGTGTCCTTGGGCGGCGCGAAACTGGTCGGCGCTTTGGTCACGTTGTGCACCGCCGGACCCACGGGAATGGCTGGCGCTTGTCGGGGCGGCAGTGCCCAGGCTGGCGTTGGCACTGGCTGCAAGAACGATGCAACCAAGACTGCGGCGACGACAGCCGCCCGGTCGCGGCCTCGCTGGCGTCCATCAGAGGTCCTCATACCTACCGTCCGTCCAAAGTCCGAGTGCCGAGAGCGGGCGTACTACGAAGGAGCGACATATCGAACTTCAGCGCCGTTGGGCGAAGACGCCGACCGGGGTCCAGCCGCCGCTGAGGGAGGTCAGTGGTGCGACTTGGAAGCCGTTGCCGGCGGAGACGTTGCGCCAGGCATAGAGCATGTCGCCGGAACGGCCGATGAGGTCGGTGTAGCCGTCGAGGTCGTAGTCGCTGGTGAAGACGGTGGTGACGGATGCCCAGCCGAGGCCGACGTCGTAGGACGGTCCACGGCTCAGGACATGCTCGACGGTGGTATTCGGGATGAGCGTGAGCTTGTCACCGTTGGGGTTGGAGAACGCGGCTACGTCGATGCGCCCGTCACCGTCGAAGTCGCCGGTGATGATGCGGCCGTAGCCGCCCCACTCGGTGCCGAGGGACACGCGTGGGGCGATGTGGTACGAGCCGCCGGTGTAAGTGACCCGGTAAGCGAAGCCTTCGGTGGTGTTGCGGCCGATGAGGTCGGTGATGCCGTCGTTGTCGAGGTCGGCCGCCCAGGTGCTTGTGATGGTGGTCCAGCCGACGTCGGCGGCGACCCGGGTGCCGCGGCTCGGGCTGCCGATGCTGCTGGTGTTCGGGACGATGTACAAGGTGTAGCCGTCGTTGCTCCAGCCGGCGATATCGATCTTCTTGTCGCCGTTGAAGTCGCCAGTGACCAGCCGTGTCACGGTGGACCAGTCGCTACCGAGCACGACGTACGCGGCGAGGGATACGGTCCCGGGGGTACTGATGTTGCGCCAGACCAGTAGGTCGTTGGCGCCGTTCTTGCCCAGGACGTCGACCTTTCCGTCGCCGTCCCAGTCGGCGAGGGTGAAGAGACTGACCGTGCCCCAGCCGGACGACAATCCGGTGGCGACCTGGCGGCTGGGTGTACCGCCGCTGGTGCTGCCGAGGCTGACGTACATGCTGCCGCCCGACGTGTCCAGGTAAAGCAGGTCGGGGAGCAGGTCACCGTCGAGGTCGACGATGTTTCCCGCCGCGGCCGGCAACGCCGGGCGCGGGGTCATCGCGCCGCTGACGAGGTGGTTGTCGGCGAACGTCTGCACGTCGGCGATCTGGCCGGCGAACCACCCGGTCCTGGTGTCGCTGTTGAGCTGGGCGCCGATGACGAGGTTGCCGGTAGCGGGCCATGTGACTGGCGGGTAGTGGTGAGCGGTGGCAGCGAGGGTGCCGTTGACGTACAGCGCCATGATGCCGGTGGCGGCGTCGAAACCCGCCTCCAGGTGCGTCCACACGCCCAGTTGTGCCGGTTGCACGGCGCGGGCCTGGTCGAAGGACCAGCCGGTGGTGTCCGCGGTCGCCATCTCGAACCGCCACGTCTTGTCGGTCGGTTCCAGGCGCAGGAAGAACCGCGACGTGTGTGCGCCGTCCTCGGAGAGCACCACGCCGCTGGCGGCGACGGGCTTTGCCCAGGCGGAGATCGAGAAAGACGCGCTGGTGTCGATGAGCCGGCCGTTGGAGAGCAGCGCACCGTTCGGTGAGGTGATCGGTGCGCCGTTGGCGTCGACGTTGAGCATGACATCGGGGCTGAACAGGTCCCCGGTATGCCAGGCGGCGGCACCTGCGCCGGTCAGCGTCGCGGTGCCGATCGCGTCCGGTGCGGTCGTGGCGGCGCCGGTGGTGCCGGTCGCGAGGGTCCACTGGTGGGTGGCAGTGGACAGCGTCTGCGGGCTCTGCGCGGTGAGCGTCGCGTTGGTGCCGGTGACGTTGCTCGTGACGTACGTCTTCGCGGTCATGCCCGCAACGGTGCGCAGATCGGTGATGCCGTCGTGATTGACATCCATCGCCTGCAGCGACAGCACAGCCCCGGTGTTCCAGCCAATCGCCGCAATGGTGTGCGCGGTGTAGCTCAGTGTCCCAGTGTCCGGGTCAGCGGTCACTCCGGTCCAGAAGTACAACCCACCAGTGGTCTTGTTCCACAGGAACATATTCGTCGTACCACTCGCGGTCTGGCTGGTCGCCAGAGTCCAGTTCCCCCAGTCCGTACCCCCGGTCGGCGTCAGGGTGCTCAGCCCGTACGTCATGAAGTACCCGCCGGTGAGGTTCGTGTTGGGAAAATAGTTCAGACTGCTGCCGTCGCTGCTGACCCCGAGTAGGTCCGGGTAGGCGAGGTTGTGCCCGGCGGCATTTCCGGCATTGACCAACTGCGTCGGGTACCCGCCCGCCATGTCGGTGATCGTGCCTGCGTATACGACGGTCGCCGCGTAGGCTGGCTGGAGGGTGCTGCCGTCGCCGTTGCCGTTGATGATGACGGCGTTGCCGGCGTTGGCGCCGGTCGGGTAATAGACGAAGACGTCCTGCAGGCCGCTGCCGGTGAACCGGCCCGAGACGACCTGGGTGCCGTTGTAGGCGGCGGGGCCGGCAACGGCAAACGACGCGGTGCCGTTGACACCGATGTCGGCAGCGATCGTCTGTAGCGGACTGCTCGACGAGCCGCGGGCAAGCCACAGTCCTGCGGGCATACCCGTGCCGCCGACACCGACTGACGTGAGGTCGGCGTTGCCGTCGCCGTCGAAGTCGTGGTCGGCCTGGGTCGCCGCTGGGGCGGCGTTGAACGTCAGCGTCGCGGTATCACCAAAGTTCCCGCCGGCCGAGGCTGCCGTGACGGCGACAGTGTTGGTGAACCGGGTCGGCGTCAACGAGACCGTCGCGTTGCCGTTCGTGGCCGTGACGGTGACCGGTGGCAGCCCGTTGATCTGGTACGTGTAGGTGGCGGGAGTCGAACTACCCGCGTCGCCGGTGATGCCGATGGAGGTTGGCTGGCCGATCGTGCTGCTGCCGGTCGTCGTCAGAACCGGCGCTCCGGGACGTGTTGGGTCGAACACGAACGAGCATGTCGCCGACCAACTGCTGGAGACGATGCCGTCGGTGGTCTGCACATGCCAGGCGAACGTTGTCGCTGTCGCGGGAGTGCCGGCCGCCGCCTTGAGTACAGTCTCCGGCACCACCAGCACTGCCGTGTGACCAGACGGATACGTCAGGACGTTCGGGTCCGACGATGCCAGAAACGTTCCGGGCGTTGAGGCCTTCCACAGCTGGAACGCGACGCCGAGCGTGCCGCCGTTCGGGTCCGACACGGGCGCGTAGAGGCTGACGTTGCCGTCACCGACAGCGGTGGGTGTCGCCGCAGTGCAGTCGGTGCTCGGCGATGTGGTCAGACCCGACGGCGTGGCCGGCGGATGGTTGTAGGTGATGCTCAGCTGGGGTGTTCCTGCGTCGAACTCCTTGTACCCGTTGGTGTTCGAGGCCTCGTTGACCGCGGTGAACACAAACGTCTGCGTGCCCTTGTGCGCGGCCACGGCACTGTTGACCACCGGCAGCACGTTGAACCCGACGCTGGCTGCGGGGCAGCCGCTGTTATAGCCGTGCGCGGTGACAGGGCCGTCGACCTTCGCGCCCAGGTTCACCGACGACCATGAGTCCCAGGTCGCGTTCGCGCTCGTCAACGTCGTCGCCGGGGCGAACACGTCGATCTCGCTGGCAGCGCAGGAGAACGAGTACACCTCGGTCATCGTCAGACTCGCACTGGCGATCGTCGCCCCGCTCAACACTGACGGGATACCGAAGTTGATAAGTGTGTGGGACCAGATGCCGCCGCTACCGGAATTGCCGACCTGCATGTGACCAGTCGGGTCAGGCGTCTTGTTGTAGTAGTTCGAGCCATGGAACTGCTTCGGAACCGTCGCCCATGCCGACTTTGACACATTGACCGGCGTCCAAACCGGGTCGTAGTACAGCGGGTACACGAGATCTGCCGTGGCGAGAACCGCTGGGTCCGGCGTGAGGACGATGTCAGCGGCACTGACCTTCACTCCGAGCGCCGCGATCCGCGCCGCCTTACCAGGACCGCGCGAGTTGGAAACCGCTGGGCGGCGCGTTAGCGGATCGACGTCGCCCTGGCCCTGCGGAACGGGCTGAGTGCTCGGCTCGGCGCTGGCCGGCGCCGTAGCCTGAGCGCTCGGCGGGGCCTCGGACTGGGCACTCACGCTCGGTGAGGCACCGGCAGCGGCGGTCACACTCGTTGAGACCCCGGACTGTGCGGTGGCCGAGCCGGAGGGTGGCGCACCGCTCTCTGCCGACTTCGTGGCAGCAGCCGCGACAGCCGAGTCCCACATCATCGGGGTCGGCGCGGTGAAGGCCGCATTGCCGCTGCGATCCACGGCGGACAGGTTTCCCGCCGAGTCAGCACGGACGGTGAGCCCATCGGTCTGCAATGCTATCCGCACCGTCGCCAGCGCTGCGGCCGCGGCCGCGTTCCGCACGACGAACACCTGACCGAAGCCGCCCTGCTCGTCCACAGTGACCTGCAGGTCTACGCCCGGCATTACATCGGTGTAGGTTGCCGTCGCGCCGGACAGCGCCGGCCGAGGCAGTGCCATTGGCACCTGCAGGCTCATGCGTCGGCCGCCGTTGTCCAGGACCGCGAGCGGACCGGCGCCGCCGTCGGACAGTACGACTGAACTGGTGGTCACGCCCGGCACGACCGTGCCGTCGGACGTCAGCCGAAGGACCGGGTCGAGGGCGAGCCACTCCTGACCGACGCGCTTGCGGACCGGTGCCGCCGACGACGTCAGCGTGAGGGAACCATTCGGGTTCGCAGACACCGTCGACGTTGGGGTAGTCGCGCCGTCGACGGGCACCGCCTTGCCGGTCGCCCGCGCCTTCGCCAACGCCTGCTCCTGCGTCACGGCGGCCGACGTAGTCGGTGCCGAGTCCAGAACCTCAGGGGGTGGGGCAGCCGCCACGCGACCGGCCGACAAGCCAGCACACAGGAGTGTCACCACTGCCAATGCGGACAACCGACGTGTACTGCCAACAGAAAACCACCGCATGCGAGCCGCCTCCACGCCAAATGCGAGTCCGTCTCGCCCCCGCGACGAAGAGAGCCTCATTTACGAATGGAAGATCGTCAAGAGCCGCTGATTGCCGAGTTGTCCGATTCATGCCCGAACGGACATTCTCGATACCTCATGTGATCCAGGTCTCAAGGCAACCGTACAGTAAAACTAGACCATTGCCATTGTATGACTCGCAAGATACAGGCGCAGATCTATCCTGCAATAATGAATATGCCGCGCGAGGTAGCGCTCATGTGCCGCACCTCGCCGAAGTCGCCTTATAGATGCCGACCGACCGAAGCACGAGGCGAGCCATCAGTTCCTGCGGGCCCATCCGGTCTTCCGTCAGGAACCGAACCGCTGCGTCTCCGCAGAGGACGCTCACAGGTCGGCCGCCGACGACATCCGCTTCTGCCGCAGGTCGCGCGGGCGGTGGTGGGTTGATGCGTACGGTCGGTCGGTGACCTGCACCTGAGCCCTGATCCACCGATGAGATTGATGTGGCGGAGGCATCTCGGACGCGACAATGCCCCCGCGAGCTGGAAAGATAGAGGTTCTTGAGGCATCTA
>NZ_JBVJIJ010000034.1:0-25620 GCF_055586325.1 Dactylosporangium sp. NPDC051087
AGGTTGGGTGCGGTTTTGTTGGTGGTGATGGCGGTGAGTGCGGTGGTGAGGTCGCGGGTGGTGGTGCCGATGATCACGGCCCGGTGATCGAAGTGACTGCGGGTCGTGGACAGGGCATGCGCCACATCGGCGGGCCGCAGATCGGGCCGCTCGGCCAGATGCGCCTGCAACGCTTCGGCTTGGGCGCGCAACGCGGACGGGGTGCGCGCGGAGATCGGCCACGCGACGAGCGGTGACTCGTCCGCCGGCACCGGCACCGGCACCGGCACCGGGGCCGGTGCGGGCGGTTCTTCGAGGATGACGTGCGCGTTGGTGCCCGAGATGCCGAACGCCGAGACCCCGGCCCGGCGGGGACGGCCGTTGGGCCAGGGGAGCGGGGCGTTGAGGAGCTGGATGCTGCCGTCCCACTGGATGTGCGGTGACGGCTCGTCCGCGTGCAGCGTCCGCGGCAGCGTCGCGTGCCGCATCGCCTCGATCATCTTGATGACGCCGGCCAGCCCGGCCGCGGCCTGGGTGTGACCGATGTTCGACTTGATGGAGCCGAGATACAGCGGCCGTTCCACGGGCCGGTCCTGGCCGTACGTGGCGAGCAGCGCCTGGGCCTCGATCGGGTCGCCCAGCGTCGTGCCGGTGCCGTGCGCCTCGACCGCGTCGACGTCCGCGGCGTCGAGCCCGGCGTTGGCGAGCGCCTGCCGGATGACCCGCTGCTGCGACAGACCATTCGGCGCCGTCAGGCCGTTGCTGGCACCGTCGTTGTTGATCGCCGAACCACGAACGACCGCGAGGATCGGGTGGCCGTTGCGTTCGGCGTCGGAGAGCCGCTCCAGCAGCAGCATCCCGGCGCCCTCCGCCCAGCCGGTCCCGTCCGCACCGGCACCGAACGGCTTGCACCGCCCGTCCGGCGCCAGTCCCCGCTGGCGGCTGAACTCCACGAACATGCCCGGCAACGCCATCACCGCGGCGGCGCCGGCGAGGACCAGGTCGCACTCGCCGCCGCGCAGCGCCTGGCACGCCTGGTGCAGCGCCACCAGCGACGACGAGCACGCCGTGTCCACCGTCACCGCCGGCCCTTCCAGGCCCAGCGTGTACGCCACCCGGCCCGACGCCACGCTCGGCGACTGCCCGGTGAGCAGGTACCCCTCGTGACCGTTCGCCCGCTCGTGCAGCCGGGGACCGTAGTCCTGCGCGGAGACGCCGACGAACACGCCGGTACGGCTGCCGCGCAGGCTCGCCGGGTCGATCCGGCCCCGCTCGATCGCCTCCCACGCCGTCTCCAGCAACAGCCGCTGCTGCGGGTCCATCGCCGCCGCCTCACGCGGGCTGATCCCGAAGAACTGCGGGTCGAACTGGTCGGCGTCGTACAGGAAGCCGCCCCGCCGGGTGGTCGACGTGCCGGCGTCGGCGCCGTCCGGGCCGTACAGGCGGTCCAGGTCCCAGCCGCGGTCGGACGGGAACTCCCCGGTCGCGTCGACCCCGTCGGCGACGAGCTGCCACAACCGCTGCGACGACGTCGCGCCGCCCGGGTACCGGCAGGCCATGCCCACCACCACGATCGGGTCCCCGGACACGGCGGCGGTGGTCGCCGGAGCGTCCGTGTCCGGCACCTCACCGGCCAGTTCGTCGCGCAGGTGACGGGCGAGCGCGCCCGGCGTCGGATGGTTGAAGATCACCGTGTTCGGCAGCCGCAGGCCGGTGGTGGCGGCGAGGCGGTCACGCAGCTCGACGACGGTCGCCGAGTCGAAGCCGAGGTCCTTGAACGGCAGGTTCATGTCGACGTCGGCCGGCGTATCGTGGCCGAGGACGATGGCGGAGCTGGCACGGACCAGGTCGAACATCGCGTGGTCCTGGCCGGCGAGACCCCGGGCCCGCGGCGCGGCGGGCGCTTCGGCGACCTCCGGCTCGGACTCCGGTGTGGGCTCCAGTGCCGGCGCGTCGGTGGGGGGCGTGAGGTCGAACCAGAACCGCCGGCGCTGGAAGGCGTACGTCGGCAGCTCGACGCGCCGGGGTGTGGACCCGCCGTCCCGTGTCCACCGCACCTGGCCGCCCTGCACCCGGTACTGGGCGAACGACACCTGGAACTGCCGCAGGTCCCCGTGGTCGCGCCGGAGCGTGCCGACGACGAGGGAGTCCGGGACGTCCGCCGCCTCCAGCGTCTCGCCGACGGCTCCCGTCAGCACCGGGTGCGGGCTGCACTCGACGAACGCCCGGTGCCCGGCCGCCGCCGCGGCGCGGACCGCGGCGTCCAGCTCGACCGTCTGGCGCAGGTTGCGGTACCAGTAGCCGGCGGTCAGCTCGGCGGGGTCGAGGAGGCCGCCGGTGACGGTCGAGTAGTACGCGAGCTCGCCGCGGCGCGGCCGGATGCCGCCGAGCGCCCGGAGCAGGCCTTCACGGATCGGCTCCACCTGCGGCGAGTGCGACGCGTAGTCGACGGGGATCGTGCGGACCCGGACGCCGTCCGCCTCGTAGCCGGCCAGCAGCTCCTGCAGCGCCCGCGGGTCACCCGAGACGACCGTGGTGGCCGGCCCGTTCACCGCCGCGACGTTGAGCCGGTCGGCGTACCCGGCGAGGCGGGCCCGGACCAGATCCGCGGGCGCGGCGATCGACGCCATGCCGCCCGTGCCGGCCAGCGCGGTGATCGCCTGGCTGCGCAGCGCGACGACGGCCGCCGCGTCGGCCAGCGACAGCGCACCGGCCAGGTGGGCGGCGGCGATCTCACCCTGGGAGTGGCCGATGACCGCGGCGGGACGGATCCCCTGCGCCTCCCAGAGCCGGGCGAGCGCGACCATCACCGCGAACAGCAGCGGCTGGACCACGTCCACCCGCTCCAGCGGCGGCGCGTCGGGGCTGCCCCGCAGCACGTCGATCGGTGACCAGTCCACGTGCTCGGCGAGCGCCGCGGCGCATTCCCGCAGCCGCTCGGCGAAGACCGGCGACGTGTCCAGCAGCCCGAGCCCCATGCCGGCCCACTGGGAGCCCTGCCCGGGGAACACCAGCACCGTGCCGCCGACCGGGCGCGCCACGCCCCGCACGACGTTCGCCGCCTGTTCGTCGCGCTCCAGCGCACCGAGCCCGGCGGCGATCTCGGCGGCGTCCCCGCCGAGCACCACGGCCCGGTGGTCGAAGGCCGTGCGGGTCGTGGCGAGCGAGAAGGCGACGTCCGGCACGGTGCGGCCGGTGTTCGTCCCGGCGTACGCGCGCAGCCGCGCCGCCTGCCCGCGCAGGCCGTCATGGCCACGGCCGGACACCTGCCATCCGGCCATGACCGGGTGATCCGGGCCGGCGTCCGCCTGCGGTGCCTCGTCGTTCGGTGGCTCGTCGTTCGGCGCCTCCGCGACGACCAGGTGGCAGTTGGTGCCGCCCATGCCGAACGAGCTGACCCCGGCCACCAGGCGCCGCGCCTCGTCCGGCCACGGCGCGGACAAGCGCTGCACGCTCAGGTTGAGCTCGTCGAACGCGATCCCGGGGTTCGGCGTCTCGAAGTTCAGGCTGGCCGGCAGCAGCCGGTGCTTGATGCTCAGCACGACCTTCAGCAGCCCGGCGATGCCCGCCGCGCCCTCGAGGTGACCGATGTTGGTCTTCGCGGATCCGACCGGCAGCGGGCGCCCGGCCGGCCTGGCCGCGCCGAGCGTGGCGCCGAGCGCGCCCGCCTCGATGGGATCGCCGACCTTGGTGCCGGTGCCGTGCAGCTCCACGTACTGCACGTCGCGGGGTTCGACGGCGGCCGCCTGGTTCGCCAGCCGGATGACGTCGCGCTGCGCCTCGGCGCTCGGCACGGTCAGCCCGGTGGTGGCGCCGTCGTTGTTGACCGCGCCGCCGAGGATGACGCCGTGGATCCGGTCGCCCTCGGCGCGCGCCCGGGCCACGGTCTTGAGCACCACCACGCCGCCGCCCTCGCCGCGCACGTAGCCGTTGGCGCGCGCGTCGAAGGTGAAGCAGCGGGCGTCGGGCGACAGCGCCCCGAACCGTTCGATGGTCGCGGTGCTCTGCGGGTCGAGCATCAGGCTGACGCCGCCCGCGATCGCCACCGCGGACTCGCCCTCGCGCAGGCTCGTGCAGGCGAGGTGGACGGCCAGCAGCGACGACGACTGCGCCGAGTCCACGGTCAGGCTCGGGCCGCGCAGGCCCAGCGCGTAGGACACCCGGTTGGCGATGATGCCCCGGTTCAGGCCGGTCAGCAGGTGCGGGGAGATCCGGCCGCCGCCCCGGCCGGCGAAGAGCGTCGCGTAGTCGGTCGCGATGTTGCCGGCGAACACGCCGGTCCGGGTCTCGGCGAGGACCGGCGGCAGGATGCCAGCGTCCTCGAGCGCCTCCCAGCACAGCTCCAGGAACAGGCGCTGCTGCGGGTCCATCGAGGTGGCCTCGCGCGGCGAGATGCCGAAGAACGCCGCGTCGAACCCGTCGACGGCCTCGAGGAAGGCGCCGCGGCCGAAGCCGGGGCGGTCCGCCGGGGCGTCGGTGACGGCGTGCCGCTCCTCGCGGAGCAGCCGCCAGTAGGCCGCAGTGTCCGGAGCGCCCGGCAGCCGGCACGACATGCCGACGATCGCGATCGCGTTGTCCGAGGTGGCAGGTCCCGCTAGCTCTTCAGTCATCGATCCCACTCGCAGAGTGACAGGGAAGGTCCGGCTCGTCGACCGTGAGCGCCCGGCCTGAAGAGCCCCTAAACCCGGCCTTGCGGATCGTCACGGCGACAGGACGCTGGGCGACCTTTAGCGGTGCTTTGGGTGGGCGGCCGAGGGTGGTGCCGCGGCGCCGGACCGGCGGTACCGGCGCGCCGAGCATCGGGAGGTACTGCGGGGTGGAGGCGCGGGACGTACGCCTGGCATCGGCCGGCACGGCACTGCCCGGCGAGGCCGTCGACAACGTTCTGCTCACCAAGAGCCTGGGCATGTCGCCGGTCTTCCAGGAATGGATCGACACGTTCGTCGGCACGCGGAGCCGGTACCTCGCCATCGACCTCGGCACCGGGGACGTCAGCTGCTCGGTCGCCGACCTCGGGGTGCGGGCGGCCGGCCGGGCGCTGGCCGCCGCCGGGATCGACGCCGCCGGGATCGACCTGGTCGTCATGGCGACGTCCATGCCGGACCGGCTGCTGCCCGCCACCGCCGAGGAGATCGCGGACCGGCTCGGTGTCGGCCCGGTCCCGGTCCACCAGCTGCAGTCCGGCTGCACCGGGGCCGTGCAGGCGCTCGACCTGGCGCACCAGGCGCTGCTCGCCGGCACGGCCCGCACGGCGTTGGTGATCGGCGGCGACGTCTGCGCCAAGCACGTCGATCTGCGGCTGGACTACAGCCGGCTGCCGCCGGCGGAGATGGTGAACGCGGTCCTGTTCGGCGACGGCGCCGGCGCGGTGGTGCTGGGCGACGGCGCCGACTTCCCCGACGCCCCGGTGCTGCGCCGCGTCCTGCTCGAGCTCACCGGGCTGGACCGGGCCCCAGCGCAGATCGTCGAATGGTTCGGGCCGGCGGACAGCGACCCGGCGACACCTTCGGTGTGGGAGGACTTCAAAGCGGTCCAGGAGTCGGTCCCGGTCATCGCCGCGGAGATCCTCGCCGAGCTGCTGCGCGACCTGCGATGGACCCCGGCGGACATCGACTACCTGCTGCCGCCCCAGCTGTCGGGCCGGATGACCGAGGACATCGTCAGCCGGCTCGGGGTCCCCGCCGCGGTCGAGATCAGCTGCGTCGCCGACACCGGCAACACCGCCAACGCCCTGCCCTTCACCCAGCTCCAGATGGTCCTTCCCGAGCTGGTCAGCGGCGACCGGGTGGTCGCCATCTCGGTCGAGTCCAGCAAGTGGATCAGGGCCGGGTTCGTCCTGGAGAAGCCATGACGGGCCCGGGCCCCAGCGGAGGTGACGCGTCATGACCAGGATCACGCCGGTGCCGCGCGAGCGTCGGCACACCCTGCACTTCCTCAGGTACGCCCGCGGGCACTCCCCGGTCTTCCTCGACACCGAGGTCGACATGTCCGCCGTCCGGCGGCACCGGGAACAGGCCCGGGCGCGCGAGCGGCCGCCGTCGTGGGTGACCTACATCCTGCACGCCGCGGGCCGGGTGCTCGCCGCCCACCCGGAGGCGAACGCCGCGATCTGCGGCCGGCTGCGCCCGCGGCTCGTGCGGTACGACACCGTGCACGCGAAGCTGGCCTTCGACAAGGAGCTCAACGGCGTCCGGGTGGTGCTGACCGGACTCATCCCGGACGTGCACACCGCCACGCTGCACGACATCCAGCAGCGCATCGACGGCGTGCGCGACGGCGACCCGGCGCAGGTGCCCGAGTTCGGCGGGGCGCGCCTGATGCACCGCCTCCCGCCGGCCCTGGGCAGTGCGATGTTCCGATCCGTGGCGCACTCGCCGCGGCAGCGGCTGGGTGTCCTGGGCACCCTGGCCGTGACGTCGCTGGGGCACCGGCCGGTGGACGGCTTCTACTCCAACGGGGGCACCACGGTCACGCTGGGCGTCGGCCGGGTCGCCGACCGGCCCGTGGTCCGGGACGGGGCGCTCGTGATCGCGCCGACGATGCGGCTCAGCATGGCCTTCGACCACCGTGTCATCGACGGGGCGGCGGCCGCCGACCTCATGGGCGACCTGGTCGGCGCGCTGGAGGGCTTCCCCGCCGAGCCGCCCGCCGCCGCGGCTGAGTCGGTCGGCGCGGCGCACGGGACGCACCGGTGACCCGGCACCCTGACCAAGGAGGAGACATGACCCCTGTCGTGATCGCGGGCGCCGGCCCCACCGGGCTGATGCTCGCGTGCGAGCTGCGGATCGCCGGCGTGCCGGCCGTCGTGCTCGAGCGGCTCCCCGAGCCGACCGGCCAGTCCCGGGCGCTCGCCCTGCACGCGCGGTCGGCGGAGGTGCTCGACCAGCGCGGCCTGCTCGGCCCGTTCCTCACCGAAGGCGTCGTCTGGCCCAACGGGCACTACGCGGGCCTGCCGCTGGACATGAACCGGCTCGACGGCCGGCACCGGTACACGCTGCACGCCCCGCAGTCCCGGGTCGAGGCGCTGCTGGAGAAGGCCGCCGTGGAGCTCGGCGCGCAGATCCGCCGCGGGCACGAGGTGGCCGGGCTGACGCAGGACGACGACGGGGTCGAGGTGACGGTCCGCGCCGACGGCGGCGAGTACCGGCTGCCCGCCGCCTACCTGGTCGGCTGCGACGGCGGGCACAGCGTCGTGCGTAAGCTGGCCGGCATCGGCTTCCCCGGCACGCCCTCCGCCCTGTGGGGCGTCCTCGCCGACGTCGACGCCTTCGACGCGCCGTTCGCCATCCGCGAGGCGATCATCACGCCCCAGGGATGGTTCTCGGTCATCCCGCTCAGCGACCGGCTGACCCGGCTGATGTTCATCCGGGAGGAGCCGCCCGAGGGCGACGTCGAGCACCTGACCGCAGAGGACCTGCGCGTCATGGTCCGGGACATCTCCGGCATGGACGTCAAGGTCGGCGAACCGCACTGGTCGTCGAAGTTCGGCGACGCGACCCGGCTCGCCGACCGGTACCGCGAAGGCCGCGTGTTCCTCGCCGGGGACGCCGCGCACATCCACTTCCCGCTCGCCGCGCAGGGGATGAACACCGGCATCCAGGACGCCGCCAACCTCGGCTGGAAGCTCGCCGCCACCGTCAACGGCTGGGCCCCGCCCGGACTGCTGGACACGTACCACGCCGAGCGGCACCCGGTCGGCGAGTTCGTCTGCACCAACGTCCGCGCGCAGATCACGCTCACCTTCCCGCACGACCGGATGGCACCGGCACGTGCGCTGCTGTCCCGGCTGCTCGAGTTCGACGACGTCCACGACTACCTCGCCGGGCGGATGTCCGGCACCGACGTGCGGTACCCGGTGGCCGGCGCGCAGGACGACCCGTGGCTCGGGCGGCGGCTGCCGGACGCGGAGCTGGCGACCGCCGGGGGCGCGACCACGGTGCTGGGCACGCTGCGCTCCGGGCGCGGCGTCCTGCTCGACCTGTCCCCGGACGCCGACCTCGCGGCCGTCCGCGGCTGGACCGACCGGGTCGACGTCGTGCACGCCGACCCCGTCGCCGGGCTGCCGCCCGCCGCGGTGCTGCTGCGGCCGGACGGTCACGTGGTGTGGCACGGCGGGACCGGCGACGCCGCGCTGGTCGACGCGCTGCGCACCTGGTTCGGGTCGGCGGCCGAACCGGCGGCCGGACGGTCCGGCAGCGCCGCGGGAGTGGCGGGGGCCGCGTGAGCCGGCTCGCCGGCCCGGCGCCGTCGCCGGCGGCCACCCGACCGCCCGGCGGTGCGGACCTGCGGCGCTGGGTGGCGGTCGCCGTCGTGTCCGTCTGCGTGCTCGTGCCGTTCATGGACATCACGATGATCGGAATCGACCTCACCAAGATCACCCGGGAGCTGTCGCTCAGCTGGGTGGGCGCGCAATGGGCCGTCGGCGGCTATCTGCTCGTCTGCGGCGTCTGCATGCTCGTCGTGCCGGCGGTCGGCGGTCGCTGGGGGTACCGGCGGACCCTCGCCGCCGGGTTCACGCTCTTCGGTATGGGCGCGGTCGTCGCCGCATGGGCGCCCGGGGCCGCGGTCTTCATCGCCGCCCGGATCGCCATGGGCGTCGGCGCCGCCGTGGTGCTTCCGGCCTGGGTGAGCATCATCTCGGCGATGTTCCCGGCGGAGTCACGCAAGCGCGCCTTCGCGGCCGGCGCGGCGTTCGTGTCGGCGACCACACCCTTCGGCCCGATCGTCGGCGGCGCGCTGCTGGACCGCGCCTGGTACGGCTCGCTGTTCGTCCTGGACGCCGTGATCGTGGCGGTGGTGGTGCCGTTCGTGCTCTGGCTCACCCCGCAGACCCCCGCCGGTGGCGGCCGCCGCCCCGACCTGATCGGAATCGGTCTGGCGGCGTGCGCCGCGACGGCGCTGTTCACCGCGTTCGCCGGCGCCCGCCCCGGCTGGCAGCTCGTGGCGTGCCTGGCCGTCATGGCCGTGGCGCTCGGCGCTTTCGTCCAGCGGCAACGCACCGCGACCGATCCGCTGGTCGACCTCGTGGTGCTCCGCCGGCCCAGGTTCATCTGGTCGCAGCTCACCATCTCGTCGGTCAACTTCGCCTGGACCGGACTGCTCTTCCTGCTGCCCGTGTACCTCCAGGTGGTGCGCGGCGCGGGCGCGCTCACGGTGGCGCTGCTGCTGGTGCCGCTGGCCGCGATGGCCAGTGTCGCGTCCCTGGTGAACGAGCGGGTGACCGGCCGGCTGGGCGTGCGCTGGACGGTGATCTGCGGCCTGCTGGTGTTCGCCGTGGGACTCACGCTGTTCTCACTGGTCGTGGACCGTCCTGGGTACACGCTGTTCGTGGCGGCACTCGCCCTGGTGGGCCTGGGCGCCGGACTGCCGCAGGCACCCGCACTGGTCGCGGCGCTCGGCGCGCTGCCGGAGCGCTCCGCGGCGAACGGCCCCGGCATCGTCAACGCACTGCGCCACATCGGCGGCGCGCTGGGCGTGGCGATCGGCGGCCTCGCCGTCGCCACGATCCTCACCGGCGGTCTCACCGGCTCCGGCGACGCGGCGGCGCACGCCTCGGTCGTCGATCTGGCCGCGGGTGCGGCGGGTTCCCGGGCGGCCGCCTCCGCTGTCTTCACGGACGGCATCGTCACCGCGCTGCGCGGCGGCGCCGTGCTGCTGGCCGCGCTCGCCGTGCTCGCGATGCTCCTGCCCGAACGCCCGGACCGTCGCGACGACCCGACCCCGGCGGCGGCCCCGGACCGGTGACCCCCGCGCCGCTCTCAGCCGCATGACCGGTTGCTGCGACCGCGGATCGGCGAATGGGCGTCACCAACTTGCGAGACCGGGTGCTGCGGCACTGGGGTCGGCAAAGAGCGCCAGGAGGCGGGAGAGCGGGTCCATTACCGGGCGCGAGGCCTCGGGGTGGTGACCGGGGTGCTGCGGCGGTGGGCCGTCAGGGCGGCGTCAGGACTCGGGAAGGCCGGATGTTGCGGCGGCGAGGTCGAATGCCGGGTGCGGGACCGCAGTGGCGACCGGGCGCTGCGGCCGTAGGACCCGGCAGGGTCGGCGACCTCCCGGCAGCCGGGCGTAGCCGGGCTCGACGAGGGCGCGAGACCATTTGCTGCGGCCCCGCGCTCGATGACCGGGCGGCGCACGTGACCGATCGGGTGGTCCGGCCACGGTCGGGCCGGTGAGGGCGTCGCGGTCGCATGCGGGTCCGGGCAAGGGCTGCGGCGTCGCTGGATGACAGGCGTCGCGATGCCGGGTCGCGGCCGGCGTCAGCGAGCCGCGACGACCGGCGTCAGGGCTCCAGGCAGCGCAGCGCGGCGGTGAGGAACTCCTCCTTGGCCGCCGGCGAGAGCGTCCCGTCCCCGGCCTGCACCGCCCAAAACGTGCCCTGCTTGGCCACCGCGAACGCCGCCCACGCCCGGGCCCGGCCCGACTCGGTGGTGTCGCCGTCGGCCAGCGACCGGATGAACGTCTGGACGTGGCCCTCGACGTCATACAGCCGGCGCAGCACCGCGTTGATGGACGGATCGTTGATCAGCAGCGCGTTGACCGTGTGGGTCTCCACCGTCAGGTCGATCAGCGCGCCGAGCAGCTCCTTGGCGCTCACCCGCTCGCTCTCGCAACGCTGGGCCAGTGCCGCATACGCCGAGACGGGCTCGGTGACGAGCGCCTCGAGGATCTCGTCCTTGGACTTGAAGTGGTAATACAGCGCGGCCTTGCTGGTGCCCAGCACGCGCGCGATGTCCGCGATCGACGTCCCGGCGAACCCGTGTGCCGCGAACAGTTGCTGCGCGAGCACCAGGATCCGCGCCCGGGTCCGCACGCCGTCCCGCTCAGCCGCAGCCAAAAAGATCACCCCTCTGACGTCCAGAATACGCTACTTGACGGCCGGTCGGTAATCGCATCGCCGCGAGCCGGCGGCAAGGCACCGGCCAGGGGTGACCTCTTCATGCTGATTTGCGGAAATGTGTCCGGTCGGCCGGGTTTTCGGTGATCGTGGAACCGGTCAACGGACGCTGAAGCATGAGGGGGCAAGCAGATGATGACCGTTACGTCGCGTGAGATCGTGGACCAGATGCTGCGCGCGGGTCGCCAGCTGGACGCCGAGACGTTCGTGGAGCTGATGGCTCCCGACGGCTACATCGAGTGGCCGTTCCACCCGCCGGGGACGCCGGGACGGGTGCAGGGCCGGGAGGACATCCGCCGGTTCCTGACGGCGACGGCCCAGCCGTTCGTCAGGTTCGACGAATACCGCAACCTCGTCGTGCACGAGACCGCCGACCCGGAGGTGGTCATCGCCGAGTACGAGGCGCACGGCGCGGTCGTCGCCACGGGCGAGCCGTTCGAGCAGACCGTCATCGCCGTGTTCCGGGTCCGGGACGGCCAGATCCAGTCGTACCGCGACTATCTCAACCCGCTGCCCGTGGCGGAGGCGCTCGCCGCGGCGGCCGCCGCCGATCGCGGCGACGCGTAGGAGCGCCGTGCTCCGTGCCGACCGGCGGGCGCCGGCCGGCACACGCGCCCGGCCGGTCAGCGCTTGTGGCCGGTCACCAGGGTCTCCGTCTCGGCGAGCGCGTGCACGGCGGTGTCCGTGAACCCGCCGGCCGTCAGGTACCGCTGGCAGTCCGACGCCCGGTAGTCGCTGCCGCCGCCGTCGCTGATCACGTACAGGTGGAGGCTCTCGATCAGTCGCGGCAGCACCTCCCGCTGCTCGTCGACCATGCGCTCGATCACGAGGATCGTGCCGCCGGGGTTCAGCGCCGCGTACGCCTTGGCGACCAGCTCGTACCGGGTCTGCGGCGCGAAGTTGTGCAGGATGTGGCCGAAGATGAAGACGTCGGCGGGCGGGAACTCGTCGGCGAAGAAGTTGCCGGGGTGGAACTCGACCCGGTCCTCCAGCCCGGCGGCGGCGATCTGCTCGAGCGCGAACGGTCGCACCTGCGGCAGGTCGAACACGCTGCCGCGCAGGTGCGGGTGCGCCGAGACGATCGTCGTGAGGTGCCGGCCGTCGGCGCCGCCGAGGTCCACCACCGACTTGTATCCGCTCCAGTCGACCGCCTCGACCAGCGCGGGGCCGGTGAGCTTGTTGACCTCTTTCATCATCTCCAGCAGGTGGCGCGCCTGGGCCGGGTCGTCGAGGATCGCGCTGAAGTTCTCGCGGGCGTTGCCGTCCGTGGACCGGGCCTCGTCGGTGCGGGTCAGCAGCCCGGCGAGGTTCTCCCAGGCGGCATAGAGGGACTTGTTGTAGTACTTGAGCATGCCGCCCATGTAGTCCGGGGCGCCGGGCACCAGGTAGCGGGCCGCGGCCGGGCTGTTGGCGAACTCCTCGTCGCCGGTCTTGTGCAGCACGCCCAGCACCGCCAGGACGTTCAGGAAGTCCGGCGCGGCCTGCTCCCGCACGCCGAGCTTCGCGCAGATCTCATCGGTCGTCATCGGACCGGTCTTGAGCAGGTCGAACAGGCCGAGCTCGTCGGCGGCCAGCAGGCACCGCGCCTCGGCGAACCTGTTGGCGATCGACAGGAACTCGGACAAGTCATCGAGCGGCGCGACGGTTGACGTCATCGTTCGGACCTCCATTAGGGCTTGGCCCGCCTTGGTCCCTGGCGGCGGATCGGCTTTCCCGCCACCCTGGCCGGGTGGGCTAAGGTCTGGCTAACTCCGGGCCGTAGGTGGCCGCCTATGGGAGATAGGGGTGGGGTTGCCTCCCCCTCCGCACATCCGCGAGGCGCCTAGGGGTTTCCGGTCACCCCTGCGCTACTTAGCGTTGATTCAGTGCGGATGACCGCTGAGCCGCCGTCATCGGCCGCACGGCGATGCTTGGTGTGAGACGGGTCCACCGCCGGCCAGTCGCCGGAGTGGCACCCGCCGGACTCGACTGCGGGCACCAGGCGCGGTTCTCGAGACGGGGAGACGATGTCGCGCGACATGGCTGCGAAGAGCCAGTGGATTCAGCACTTTCACGGGGCCGCCGGGGGTGGGGCACGCCTCATCTGCTTTCCGTATGCCGGCGGTTCGGCAACCTACTACTTTCCGCTCTCGGCGTCCCTGGCGCCCGGCGTCGAGGTCCTGGCGGTGCAGTACCCGGGCCGGCAGGAGCGGCGCCGGGAACGACGGATCGACAACGTGCCCGAGCTCGCGGCTGGGGTGGCCGACGCGCTGCTGGAGCACGACGACCGGCCGTTCGCGTTCTTCGGCCACAGCATGGGCGCCGTCGTGGCGTTCGAGACGGCGCGGCGCCTCCAGGCCGCCGGGCGCCGCACCCCGGTGCACCTGTTCGCCTCGGGCCGCCGCGCGCCGTCCTGCCGCCGCTCGGACCGGATCCATCAGCGCGATGACGCGGGCATCGTCGCGGAGCTGCTGCGGCTGGGAGCGACCAGTCCGCAGCTGCTGCAGGACGAGGAGATCCGGGCGTCGATCGTGGCCACCGTCCGGGCGGACTACCGGGCGATCGAGACCTACGCGGCCGATCCCGGTGCGACGGTCCGGTGCCCGGTGACGGTCCTGGTCGGTGACGCCGATCCGCAGACCACCCTCGCCGAGGCGGCAGCATGGCGTGATCACTGTGAGGGTCCGTTCGACATCAAGGTCTTTCCGGGTGGCCATTTCTACCTGAACACCGTCCGGGCCGAGGTCATCGACACGATCCGCGGCACCTTGTCCGAGATGTCAGTTCGGCTCCACGGACAGGAGGTCGTATGAGGTACGAGATTCTCGGCCGTCTGAGGGTCAGCGACGGGCCGCGCGCCGCCACCATCGGCGCGCAGAAGGTCGAGACGCTGTTCGCCGTCCTGCTGAGCCGGCCGAACCAGATCATCTCCGCCAGCCAGCTGATGGACGAGATCTGGGGCGAGCAGATACCCGGACGGGCCGCCGCCGGCATTCACGTGTACACGTCGCAGGTCCGTAAGTTCCTGACCCGCTTCCGGGGTGCCGAGGCGCCGATCGTCACGATCTCCCCGGGATACGTCTTCGACCCTCAGGACGACGAGCTGGACTACCAGCTCTTCGAGCGGCTGACGCGGCTCGGCAGCAAGCACGCCAGGGAGAAGCGGCACCGGCAGGCGATCGCCCACTTCGAGGAGGCGCTCGCGCTGTGGCGGGGACCGGTGCTGATCGGTCTCGGTCTCGGCCCCATCCTCAGCGGCTTCGCGGTGCGGCTGACGGAGTCCCGCATGGAGTGCACGGAGGCGCTGATCGAGTCCAGCCTCACGCTGGGCAGGCATCGCGAGGTGATCGGGCGCCTGTACTCCCTGACCGTGGAGAACCCGCTCCGGGAGGCCTTCTACCGCCAGCTCATGCTCGCCCTGTACCGCTCGGACCGGCAGGCCGACGCGCTGAAGGTCTACCAGACGGCGCGCCTGACCCTCAAGGAGGAGCTGGGACTGGAGCCCTGCCGGGCCCTGCAGGACCTGCAACGCGCGATCCTGTCGGCCGACTACCAGAACGGCCGGTTCCGGGCCAGCTGAGACGGGCCTGCTGAGACAGGCCGGCTGAGACGGGCCGATTAGCCGCCCTTTAGCCCGACCGCTGAGGATCGACGCAGGTCGGTCCAGCGAGGAGTGAGATGGACGTCTTCGAGGATCGGGCCCGCGCGGGCGAGCAGTCGCCGGGCGGCGGCTCGGCGGAGCTGCTGCGGCTGCACCGGGCCGGGCGGCTCGCCGCCGAGTACCCACGGGTCAAGGGTCTGCTCGCGGACCTGCCGGGAGCGGAGCTGGCGCGGGCCGGGCAGCTGCTGGCGCGGCTCGCCCCGCAGGACGTGCTGCGTGAGCACCCCGGCACGGCGAGCATGACGGTGGCGATCACCGGGCACGGGACGCTGTCGGCGCTGCGCCCGGTGCTGACCGCCGAGCTGGCCCGGCACGGGCTGCTGAGCCAGCCGGTCCTGGCCGACTTCGACGGCTACGTCTTCGACCTCGGCGACCCGGACAGCGCGCTGTACGCGGCCGATCCCGATCTCGTGCTCTGCGTGCTGGACCCGATGATCGTCTTCGACGAGGTGCCGGTGCCCTGGCGGGCGGCGGACGTCGGGCGGGTCCTGGACGAGAAGGTACGGCTCGTCGAGCAGCTGGCGGCGAAGTTCGCGGCGCGGGGGCGGGGGACCCTCGTGCTCAACACCATGCCGTCCCTGCGGCGCTTCACGATGCAGCTGGTCGACCACCGGTCCCGGGCCCGGCTCGGCGTGCTGTGGCGGGAGGCCAACGTCCGGCTGCTGCGGCTCACCGAGGAGTTCCCGTCGGTCGTCACGGTGGACCTCGATCCGCTGCTCGCCGGTGACGTCGCCGCCAGCGAGATCCAGATGTCCGTGTACGCCAAGGCGCACCTGTCGTCCGGGCTGCTGGCCGCGTACGCCCGTGAGGTGGGCCATCTCGCCCGCAACATCGCCGGGCTGACCAAGAAGGTGCTGGTGCTCGACCTGGACGGCACGGTGTGGGGAGGCGTGCTCGGCGAGGACGGCGTGGCTGGCATCGAGGTGGCCGACAGCTACCGGGGCGAGGCGTTCCACGAGTTCCAGCGGGTGGTCAAGCAGATCGGCGCGCAGGGCGTGCTCGTGGCCGCGGTGAGCAAGAACGACATCGAGCCGGTCGACGAGGCGCTGCGCGAGCACCCGCGGATGCTCCTGCGCCAGGACGACTTCGTGCACGTGATCGCCAACTGGCGGCCGAAGCACGAGAACCTGGCCGCCCTCGCGGGCACGCTGAACCTGGGCGTCGACAGCTTCGTGTTCGCCGACGACAGCGCCTACGAGTGCGGCCTGGTGCGTTACGCGCTGCCGGGCGTACGGGTCCTCGCGCTCGACGACGAGCCGACCGGGCACGTCACCCGGCTGCTGGAGGACGGCTGGTTCGACGTGCGCGAGCTGACCGACGAGGACACGGTGCGTCCCGCCCGGTACCGCGAGGACGTGGCCCGCAAGAGCTTCCTCGACACGTTCGACTCGATCGAGGACTACCTGCGGGAGCTGGACGTCCGGGTCCGGTTCGCCCCGGCCACCGGGGCGGAGGCGGCCCGCGTCTCGCAGATCACGCTGCGGACGAACCAGTTCAACCTGACCACGCAGCGCCTGCAGACGCCCGACGTGCACGACCGTCTCGGCGCCGCGGACTCGCCGGTCCTGGCGATCCACGCCGGCGACCGCTTCGGCGACAACGGCCTGGTCGGTGCGGTGTTCCTCCGCCGGACCGGCGGCGGCCTGCACATCGACAACTTCCTGCTGAGCTGCCGCGCGTTCTCCCGCGGCATCGAGCAGGCCTGCCTGACGGCGCTGCTGCACCACGCGCGGGCCACCGGCGCGGACGCGGTGTCCGGCACGTACCGGGCGACCGCGAAGAACGGCATGGTGCGGGACTTCTACCCGCGCAACGGCTTCCGGAAGGTGGGCGACGACGGGGCGACGACGACCTTCCGCCACGATCTGGCGGGGATCGCCGCGCCGCCCGAATCGGTGACCCTCATCAATGAGCTAGGAGCGGACGCGTCATGAACACGATCGACGACTTCCTGCTGCTCGTCGAGACCGAGCTCGGTCTGCGGGTGACGTCGCAGGAGGCGGCGGGCGGCTTCGACCAGCTCGCCGGCTGGGACTCGATGCACCTGCTGACGCTGATCGCGGCGGTCGAGCGCAGCAGCGGCCGGCAGATGTCGCTGGCGCGGGTGCTCGAGGCGGCGAACCTGGAGGAGATCTACCTGCTCGCCGTCCGGCGGTGAGCGCGGGCGGCGCCATGGACCGCGTCGTCGTGGTCGGCGCGTCGGCCGCGGGCCTGGCCGCCGTGGAGACCCTGCGCCGTGAGGGTTTCGCCGGCACGCTCACCCTCGTCGGCGAGGAGCCGCATCCGCCGTACGACCGGCCGCCGCTGTCCAAGCAGGTCCTGGCCTCGGCCTGGGAGCCGGAGCGGCTGCGCCTGCGGACCGAGGCGCAGGTCGCCGCCCTCGGCCTCGACGTCCGCCTCGGGGTCGGCGCCACCGGGCTCGACGTCGCCGCCCGGTCGGTGCGGCTGGCCGACGGTGGGCGGGTCGCGTACGACGGGCTGATCGTGGCGACGGGCGTGCGCCCCCGCCGCCTGCCGGGCACGGCGGCACACGTGCTGCGGACCGTGCAGGACGCGGTCGCCCTGCGCGCACGGCTCGGCCCGGGCCGCCGGCTCGCGGTGGTCGGCGCGGGCTTCCTCGGCGCCGAGGCGGCCGCCGTGGCCCGCGGCCTCGGCTGCGAGGTGGTCCTGCTCGAACCCGCGCCGGTGCCGCTGTCCCACGCGGTCGGTGAGACGGTCGGCCGGGTCCTGTCCGAGGCCCACCGCGAGCACGGCGTGGACCTGCGCACCGGCGTCACGGTCGCCGAGACCGCCGAGGGCGGGCTGCGCCTGGCCGGCGGCGGCCAGGTCGAGGCCGACGAGGTCCTGGTCGCGGTCGGGTCGCTGCCCAACACCGAGTGGCTGGCCGGCAGCGGCCTGGAGGTGGCCGACGGGCTGCTCTGCGACCAGTACAGCGCGGCCGCCCCCAGGGTGTACGGCGCCGGAGACGTCGCCCGCTGGCACAACCCGCGCTTCGGCGTGACGATGCGCATCGAGCACCGCACGAACGCCGCCGAGCAGGGCATGGCCGCGGCCCACAACCTGCTGCGCCCGTCCGCCCGCAGACCTTTCGCGCCGGTGCCGTACTTCTGGTCCGAGCAGTACGACATGAAGATCCACGCGTACGGCTATCTGCGCGGCCACGACACCGTCGAGATCGTCGAAGGTGACCTGCGCCGGCGGCGTTTCCTTGCCACGTACCGCAGCAACGGCAAGCTGGTCGGCGTCCTGGCCGTCGGCATGCCGCCCACCGCTGTGCGCCCCTGGCGCCAGGCCGTCGCCGCCGGGTCGGAGGTCCGCGTCTCCTGACCGCTACCGTGTCACCGGCAAACGGCACCCGGCAAAGTCTGTCGGCGTCGATAGGTGTGTCCGCGCGGAGGGAGTTACGCTCGTCCCTGTGACCACCGCGGCCGCCGATCAGCACATCTGCTGGACGTATGACGATCCGGGGCAGCTGCGTGCCTACGCGCTGGCGCACCTCGGCGCCGGGCTGGCGGCGGGGGAGCGGGCCTGGTTCATCGGCGTCGGTGACCCCGGCTGGCTGCCCGACGGCGCGCAGTTCGTGTCGCTCGAGTCCACCTACGCGGCGGGCACCGCCCTGGACCCGGTCGCGCAGGTCGCCGCCTACGCGGCCGCCACCGATGCCGCGCTCGCCGCCGGGCACACGGGCCTGCGCGTGTTCGCGGACTGCACCGCGCTGGTGCGCACCGACGCCGAGCTGGACGCGTTCGCGCGGTATGAGGCGCTGGTCGACCGCTTCATCTCCGTCGCGCCGATGCGGGCCGTGTGCGCGCTGCACCGGGCGGAGGCCGGCGAGCGGGCCGTCGGCGAGCTGGCCTGCCTGCACCCGGTCACGAACGCCACGGAGGCCCGGTTCACGCTGCGCGGCGACCCGCGCTCGCCCGCCGTCGCGCTGCTCAGCGGCGAGCTCGACGGCGCCGCCGACCGGCTGTTTCCCGGCGCGCTCGATCGGGTACAACCCCGACCTGAGCACGGAGAGATCGTGTTCGACGCGCACGGCCTGCGTTTCGTCGACCACCGGGGGCTGCTGCACCTGCAGCGGTACGCGGAGAAGCATGATGTGAGCGTGGTGCTGCGCACGCCGCTGACCACCGCGGCGCGGCTGGTCGAGCTGCTGCGGCTGACCAGGATCCGGATCGAGGCGGCGGGATGAGGACGGGAGCCGGGGCCGGTCACAGCGGATACCTGCACGAGGCGGTCTGCTACGACTCCGACGAACACCTGCTGGACACCGTGCTGCCGTTCCTGCTCGGCGGCGTCGAGGCCGGCGAGCCGACCCTGGTCTCGTTCGGCGAGCGCAACGCCACGCTGGTCCGTGACGCGCTTCCGGCCGGCAGCCCGGTGACGTTCCTGGCCGGCGGTGACGTCTACGCCCGCCCCGCGGGAGCCATCCGCTCCTACCGCAACCTGCTCGCCGAGCACGTCGCCGCCGGCGCCGAGCAGGTCCGGATCGTCGGTGAGCTGGGCGCCGAGCAGGTCGGCGACAGCTGGGACTGGTGGGCCCGCTACGAGTCGGGGATCAACCGCGCCTACGACGAGTTCCCCCTGTGGAGCATGTGCGCGTACGACACCCGGACCGTGCCCGCCGCGGTGATCGCCGACGTGTACCGGACCCACCCGAGGACCGCCCAGCCGCACGAGCGGTACACGACCAACGCGGACTACACCGACCCGGAGACGTTCCTGCTGCAGCACCGGCCGGAGGTCACCGACCCGCTGCAACGGCTCAGCCCGGCCGCCGACGTGCTCGACGCGCCGGCCGACGACGCCCGCCGGATCGTCCGCGCGGCCGGTGAGGGCCTCCTCGGCGAGGCGAAGCTGGACGATCTCACGCTCGCGGTCAGCGAGATCGTGGTGAACGCGTACCGGTACGGCCGGCCGCCCGTGCGCCTGCGGGTGTGGGCGGCCGACGGTCGTGTCGTCGTGACCGTCACCGACACCGGACCCGGCCCGGCGGACCCGTTCGTGGGGCTGCTGCCCGCGCCGAGCGAGCACTCGGCCGGCTACGGGCTGTGGATCACGCATCAGATCTGCGACCACGTGAGCCTGCAGCGCACGCCGGAGGGCTTCGCCGTCCGGATGACCGTCCTGCAGCGCCCGCCGGCGTAGCCGACATCGCGCGGCGCAACTCGGAAACTGCCATTCCCGCACCGCGCAAGAATGAAGAAGTCGGTTCTGCTGTGCGGATGGGATCGTGGCTGCGGCAACGAAAAGCCGCTCCCGAAAGGACGGACCATGGCGCACATCGATCTCAGGGTCGACGAGAAGCAGTTCCCCGGCATCACCGGACCGATGCGATTCCGCCCCGAGACAGCGAAACCGCTCAACGATCTCGCCGAGGTGCTGCTGCGCGCCCCGAACGCATTGCCCGCCGGTGAGCGGGAGTTGATCGCCGCCTATGTGTCCGGCCGCAATGACTGCAACTTCTGCTGTTCGTCGCATTCGGCGTTCGCCGCGGTGCAGCTGGAGGAGGGCTACGCACTCGTCGACCAGGTCCGCGCGGACCTCGACACCGCGCCGGTCTCGGCCAAACTGCGGGCGTTGCTGCGCATCGCCGGCGCGGTGCAGATCAGCGGCCGTGAGGTCACCACCGAACTGGTCGAGGCGGCCCGTGCCGAAGGCGCGACGGACGTGGAGATCCACGACACGGTGCTGATCGCGGCCGCGTTCTGCATGTTCAACCGGTACGTCGACGGCCTGGGCACCTTCGCGCCCGAGAGCCGCGACGCCTACACCGAGTCCGCGCGCCGCGTCGTCGAGGTCGGCTACGGGCACGCGATCCCGGACGCCTGAGCAACAGCAGAGGTGAGCACCGCCGCCGGTGTCCGCAATTGTCATGACATGGATCGCGGACACCGGCTGCTCGACGCCGCACAGCGGTTGCGGGCGGACATGCTCGACCGGCTGAGCACCCTCGTCGCGTGCGAGTCGGCGCCGGGCTCCCTGCCCCATCTCAGGTCCTGCGCCGGCCTGCTCGCCCGGTGGGGGTCGCAGGTCCTCGGCCGGCCCGCGCAGCGGGTCGTCGTCGACGGCCTGCCGCACCTGCTGTGGCCGGCCGAGGACCAGCAGGTGCTGCTGCTCGGCCACTTCGACACGGTCTTCCCGGTCGGCACGATCCGGTCCAGGCCGTTCGCCGTCCTGGGCGACATCGCGACGGGTCCCGGCGTGTGCGACATGAAGGCCGGCATCGTGCAGATGTTCGCCGCGCTGCGCCTCATCGAGGACACCTCCAGGGTCGGCGTGCTGCTCACCTGCGACGAGGAGACCGGCTCAGTCACGTCCCGGCCGCTGATCGAGCGCGAGGCGCGGCGCTCCGCGGCGGTCCTCGTCTGCGAGGCGGCGACCCCCGAAGGGGACGTGAAGGTGGCCAGGAAGGGCGGCTCCGTGTACAGCCTCGCCGTCCACGGCCGCGCCGCGCACGCCGGTGTCGAGCCGCACCGCGGTGTCAACGCCACGGTCGAGGTGGCCCACCAGATCCTCGCGCTGGGCGCGCTGGCCGGGACGGACAGCGCGGGCACCTCCGTCACCCCGACCCTGCTGTCCTCCGGCACCACCACCAACACGGTGCCCGACAGCGCGCGCCTGGCCGTGGACGTCCGGGCCTGGACGAGGAGCGAGCTCGAACGCGTCGACGACGCCATCCGCGCGCTGGTGCCGTTCCTGCCCGAGGCGACGCTCACCGTCGGCGGCGGGATCAACCGGTACCCGATGTCGGAGGAGCTCGCGCGGCCGCTGCTGGAGATCGCCCGCGCGACCGCCCAGGGGCTCGGCATCCCGGACTTCGGCGGCGCGTACGCCGCGGGCGCGTCCGACGGCAACTTCACCGCCGCGCTCGGCGTGCCGACCCTCGACGGGCTCGGCGCGGTCGGCGGTGGGACGCACGCGGCCGACGAGTACGTCTGCGTCGACCGCATGCCGGAACGCGCGGCGCTGCTGGCCGGTCTCGTCGACACGCTGTGCGGGCAAGGGCGTCCCATCGACGAGGTCCCGTAACGTGCGGGGGCATGACGAGCATTGCAAAGGTAGGCGTCGAGGAGGAGTTCCTCGTCGTGGACACCGGTGGCGAGGTCGCCGCGGAGGCGGCGACCGTGGTGGACCTCGCGAAGCCTGCGCTCGGCGCCCGCGTCGGCGGCGAGATCACCAAACTGCAGGTCGAAACCCGCACCGACCCGTGCCGTGACCTTCGGGTGCTCGGCGCGCAGCTCGCCGATGCCCGCGCCGCCGTGCAGTCCGCCGCCCTGTCGGCCGGGCTGCGGGTGATCGCGAGCGGTTCGCCGGTGCTCGGCCGGGCCGTGCCACCGCCGATCACCGAGGGGCCGCGCCAGGATCTCGGCAACGCGACCTTCCGCGGGCTGCACGACGAGCTCGCGATCTGCGCCGTCCACGTCCACGTGGAGGAGCCCGACCGGGACCGTGCCGTGCTGATCGGCAATCATCTGCGCCCGCACCTGCCGGTGCTGCTCGCCCTCACGGCCAACTCGCCCTACTGGGCCGAGCGCGACACCGGGTACGCGAGCTGGCGCGGCGTGACCTGGGGGCGCTGGCCGGTCGCCGGCCCGCCGCCGTTCCTGACCTCGGCGCGGCAATACGACGAGCACGTGGACCTGCTGCTCGACGCGGGCGCCCTGGTCGATCGCGGCACGATCTTCTGGGATCTGCGCCTGTCGGCGAGCCACCCGACGCTGGAGGTGCGGGTCGCGGACGTGCCCGTCACCGCCGAGGAGTCCACGGCGCTCGCCGCGCTGGTCAGGGCGCTGGTCACCGTCGCCGGGAAGGCCGTCGACGCCGGAGACGTGGGGCCGCGGCCGCTGCCGGAGCTGATGCGGCTCGCGTACTGGCGGGCCGCGCGCGACGGCATGGGCGGGCACGGCGTCGACGTCGCCACGGGACAGCTGCTGCCGGCCGCCGTCCTTGCCGGCCGGCTGGCCGCACTGGCCCGGCCGGCGCTGGAGGAGGCGGGCGACGCCGAGGTGGTCGCCGACTGGCTGGCGCGGCTCGCCGCGCACGGCGACGGGGCGACCCGGCAGCGGGCCGCGGCGGCGGTGCGCGGCCGGCTCAGCGACGTCGTCGACGAGCTCGCCGCCGGCACCGCGCCGGACGTGCTCGCCCGCGAAGTCAGCACGCCGGCGTAAGGCCGATCCTGGCGGACTCCGCGACGCTGGAGGGGCCGGTCGCCGCGGCGACCGGCCACCGAACAGGGGAGGCCGACAGGTGAGCGACACGGACCCGCTACCCACGGTCCCGGTCCGGCACGAGCGCAGGCTCCCGGCGGACATGGTGCGAGAGGCGGAGGCGTTCGCCGAGCGGATGGCGCAGCGGCGCTCCGTGCGTGACTTCGCCGCCGAACCCATCCCCGCCGGGGTGGTCGAGGCCGCGATCCGGGCCGCGTCGACCGCTCCCAGCGGGGCCAACATCCAGCCGTGGCGGTTCGTCGTCCTGAGCGACCCCGCGCGCAAACGCCGGCTGCGCGAGGCGGCGGAGGCCGAGGAGCGCACCTTCTACGACCGCCGTGCCTCGCAGGAGTGGCTGGGTGCGATCGCCGGGCTCGGCACCGACTGGCGCAAGCCGTTCCTGGAGACCGCACCCGCCGTCATCGTCGTGTTCGAGGTGCACCACGGGCCGCGCACGCCGAAGCCGTACTACGTCAAGGAGTCCGTCGGCATCGCGGTCGGCCTGCTGATCACCGCGCTGCATCACGCGGGTCTCGTCACGCTGACGCACACCCCCAGCCCGATGCGCTTCCTCAACGAGGTGTGCGAACGTCCGCCGGAGGAGCGGCCGTACGTGGTGATGCCCGTCGGCTATCCGGCGCGTGACGCCCGGGTCCCCGACCTTGCCCGCAAACCCCTCGACGAGGTCATGGTCCGCTGGTGAGGTCCCGTTCCAGGAACTCGGTCAGCGGCTGGACGTGCCGGTCGGGCCGGCGCCACTCGGCCAGCAGATCCTCCAGCAGGTGGAGCTCCTCCAGCAGGTGCTCGCCGCGGTACCGGCGGATCACCGGATGGATGAAGGCGCTCTCGCGGGCCCGGTCCGGCGTGGGATGCCGCTCGATCGCGAAGACGTCGCCGTAGTCGTCGCGCCCCCATCGCAGCGTGAGCGTGTACCAGTGCGTGGCGGCCGCGAACCGCTCCACGGCGTAGTCCTCCGGCAGGTCCTCGAAGTGGTGGAAGTCGCCGGTGGCGTCGTCGCGGACGAAGACGTCGCAGAGGTACTCGAACTGGGTCCACAGCGCCGAGCTCCAGTTGACCCGGTCGAGCATCAGCTCGGTCAGCGACACCGGGTCGGCCTGCGCGACCGTGAACGGCAGCGGCGTGCCCTCGTAGCGCTCCCGCAGCATCCGGGTGAACGTGCGCAGGTTGTACCGGAAGCCGTCGATGAACGGCGACGAGGCGTGTTTGACGTCGCGGGCCTGCCCGATGGTCCCGGCGAAGTACAGGCCGTCGACGTTGGTGGACTGCCAGTCGGGGCGCAGCCCCGGCATCCGCCCGTCCCTGATCAGCTCCGGCCGTGACGTGTCGTCGAAGATGCCGGTGTCCATCCGGAAACCGGTGCAGCGCAGGACCGTGTGGTAGTCGAGCACGGCGGTCTCGCCCTGGGCGTGCGTGTAGGTGATGTGCACCTCGAACCGCCCGTCGACGGGCCGGATCTCGTCGATCGTGCAGTCCAGCACCGAGTGCAGGGTCTTGAACTGGTAGCTGTCGAGGATCGCGCCGTACTGGCCGCGCACGTCCCCGGGGTGTTTGGTGTTCCACGCCAGGCGCAGCGGCTGCCGGCTGGCCAGGTGCACCATCGACGCCCGGCCGAGGATGGCCGACGCGGTCTCGAACGCGGAGTTGCCCTTGCCGATGATCAGGACCCGCTGGTCGTCGTACGCCTTCGGGTCGATCTCCATGTCCTCGTACCCGACGGCGTGCTCGATGCCCTTGATGTCCGGCACGAACGGATGCCCCCATCCGGCGGCGACGACCACGCACTCCGCGCGGACCTCACCCTGGTCGGTGCGCAGCAGGAAGCCGTCACCGGTCCGGGTGATCCGCTGCACGGTCGTGCCGTAGCGGACGTTGAGCGCGTGCACCCGCTGGAACTCGGCGAGGTAGCGCACCAGGTCGTCGGCGGCCGGCAGGTATTCGTCGCTGAACTTCGGGAACAGCAGCTCGGGATCGTCGTTGAGCAGCGTGTTCCAGTCCCAGCGCAGGCGGATTTCCGGATCGGTGCTGTCGGTGTGCACCTTGTTGAGCGAGATGAGCCGACGGTGCCGTGGAAACCGGCGGAAGAATCCGCCCGGCGAGTCCTCCCGCTCGAGGGTCAGATAATCGGCGCCGTGCTGCTGCAGGTAATAGCTCAGTTGGACACCGGCGGGTCCCGCCCCGACGATGACGTACCTGTGTTCGCTGTCGGCCATCCCGCGCCTTTCGACGTAGAGGAATTTATCGACACCATGGAATGGATGGCGACGCATGTCAATGTCCACCGAAGATCGATCGAGAGTGGGCCTTCCCACGGCCGCCCCCGGAACGCACACTGTGCCGGTGCGCAAGACCTGGATCTTCTGGACCGCGGTCGCCCTCGGTCTCGCCGTCGCCAACGGCTGGTTCCCCGGCTGCTCGACCAAGGTGACGGTCGAGCGGTGCACGGTCATGCTCGGCGACTGGACGCCCGACGAGGTGCACTGCTACGGGCGCTGGAAGACCGCCGGCTTCACCGTCACCGGCGAGATCTACGACGTCCCGTACCCCAACGGCTGGCGCACCGTCGACCGGCGACCCGAGGCGCCGATCGAGATGTTCCCCCCACCGGGTGAAGGCAGGTACTCCTACGTGTCCCTCCCGGCCAACGCGGCGGTCGACGCGCCCACCGTCTGGACCGTCCGGGGCCTCGCGCTGCTCGTCTACGGCGTCATCGCCCTCGTCCTGATCCGCCGCGTCCGCCGCCGCCGCGAACGCGACTCATCCGGCCTCGCGTCCACGGCCGGATGAGTCGGCTCGGCCGCTACTTGCCGGCGGGGCGCGTGTGCTCGGTGAAGGTCTTGAGGTCGGCGGTGACGTCGTAGAAGACCTTGGTGCCGTCC
>NZ_JBVJIJ010000034.1:25720-121533 GCF_055586325.1 Dactylosporangium sp. NPDC051087
TTGGTGCCGAGGACGTCGTATGACCCGTCGGGGTCCTTGCGGACGCTGGTGACGGTGACCGAGGAGTCCTTGGCCTTCATCGCCGCCGTGACCTTGGCCAGCTCGTCGCCGGTCACCGCCGTGTCCGACGAGCCGCCCCGATCGCCACCCTTGCCACCGCCCTTGCCGCCGTGGCCCTTGCCGCCGCCCTTGTGTTCGGTGACGGTTTTGAGGTCGGCGGTGACGTCGTAGAAGACCTTGGTGCCGTCCTTGGTGCCGAGGACGTCGTATGACCCGTCGGGGTCCTTGCGGACGCTGGTGACGGTGACCGAGGAGTCCTTGGCCTTCATCGCCGCCGTGACCTTCGCCAGCTCGTCGCCGGTCACCTCGGTGTGCGACGAGCCTCCCCGCTCCGGCCGGCCGCCCGGATCGGCGCCGGCGCTGGACGAGGCGCCGGGTGACGGAGCGGTCGTCTCCGCGCTCGCCAGCGACGCCGCGCCGAACACGAACACGCCGGCCGTCACCACACCGGCCGCCGCGAGCCCGACCCGCTTGATAGCCCTCATCGACTGCATCTTCACTCCTGTGCGACCTCGTACGCCGGCGGCTGCCGGACCCTGTCGAGATCACAGCGTCGGGACCGAACCTGGGAATCCGCTGTCCAGGACCTGCCGTGCGACTGGCATTTCGCCTGCTCAGCGCCGTGCACCCGGGTGCTCACCGGCCTGCCACCCAGCGGCTCGCCGCTTGACACGCCGCGGGACCCGGTGCAATCTGGTTTTACTAGTAACCTAGTGAAACGGTATTACGGGTGATCGACTTCCACCTCGACTCGCGATCGGGGATCGCCCCGTATCTGCAGCTCGTCAGGCAGGTGCGGCAGGCGCTGCTGCTGGGACTGCTGGCCGAGGGCGACAAGCTGCCCACGGTCAAAGAGGTGGTCGCCAAGGTGGCGATCAACCCGAACACCGTGAGCAAGGCCTACCGCGAGCTCGAGCACCTGGGCCTGGCCGCGGCGAAGCCGGGGGTGGGCACCTTCATCACCCGGTCGCTCGGCGACGCGTCGCTCACCGAGCACGGCCCGCTGCAGCAGGAGCTGCGGGCCTGGATGGGCAAGGCCCGCGCGGCCGGCCTGACCGACCCGGGCATCGAGGCGATGTTCCAGAACACCCTGCGCGAGAGCGCTGAAGAGGAGCGATGAACGCGATACTGCAGACCCACGCACTGGGCAAGCGATACCGCCGGCGTCAGGCGCTGACCGACTGCACCCTCGAGCTCCCGCCGGGGCGCGTCGTCGGGCTGGTGGGACCCAACGGGGCGGGCAAGACCACCCTGCTGAAGATCGCCTGCGGCATGCTCGCACCGACCACGGGGCGGATCGAGGTGCTGGGCGGGCAGCCCAACGGCGGGGCCGGGCAGCTGGCCCGGGTCGGATACGTCGCCCAGGACACCCCCACCTATGCGAGCCTGTCCGTCGCCGACCACCTGAGGCTCGGCGCCAAGATGAACCCGGCCTGGGACGCGAAGCTCGCCCAGGCCCGGATCGAGCAGCTCGGCCTCAACCCGAAGCAGAAGGCCGGCAAGCTCTCCGGCGGTCAGCGCGCCCAGCTCGCCCTGACCGTCGCCGTCGCCAAGCGCCCTGAGCTGCTCATCCTCGACGAGCCGGTGGCCAGCCTCGACCCGCTGGCCCGGCGCGCCTTCCTGAGCCACCTCATGGAGTCCGTCGCCGAGGACGACACCAGCGTCATCCTCTCCTCGCACCTGGTCTCGGACCTCGAGCGGGTCTGCGACTACCTGGTGGTGCTGGTCGGCTCCCGGGTGCAGGTCGCCGGCGAGACCGACGATCTCCTCGCGCGGCACCACAGGATCGTGTGCACCCGCCGGCGGGAGTCGGACCTGCCGGCCGGGGTCGAGGTCGTCTCGGCGGAGCACACCGACCGGCAGTCGACGTTCGTCGTGCGCAGCGAGGACGGCCTGCCCGCCGGGGACTGGTCCGCCGAACATCTGGAGCTGGAGGACCTCGTGCTGACCTACATGGCGCGCCCCGCCGACGAGACGGGAGCGGCGCGATGATCTGGGTGACCTGGCGGCAGTTCCGGGTCCAGGCCCTCACCGTCCTGGTCCTGCTCGCCGCCGCCGCGGCCGGCTTCCTGATCACCGGCCTGCAGCTGCACGACCGCTACGCCGCCGACCTGGCCGCGTGCGCCGTCCCGCACGCCTGCGACGGGGCGACCCCGGCCGCGCGGGCGTTGGGCGCCCAGCTCTCCCAGCTGCAGCGCGCCTACGAGCCGATGTTCGAGCTCCTGCAGCTGCTCGTGATCGCCGTCCCCGGGCTGATCGGCATCTTCTGGGGCGCGCCGCTGATCGGCCGCGAGCTGGAGACCGGCACGCATCAGCTCGCCTGGGGCCAGACCGTCACCCGCACCCGGTGGCTCACGGTCAAGCTCGTCGTCGTCGGTGGCGCCGCGATCGCCACCGCCGCGGTCTTCAGCTGGCTGCTGACCTGGTGGGCCGCGCCGCTGGATCACCTCAACGGCAGCCGGTGGGCGGCGATGACGTTCGCGTCGCGCGACATCGTCCCGCTCGGCTACGCAGCCTTCGCCTTCGCCCTCGGCACCACGGCGGGCCTGCTGCTGCGCCGCACCCTCCCGGCCATGGCCGTCACCCTCGCGGCGTTCATCGTCGTCCAGATCGTCGTCCCCACCGCCGTCCGGCAGCACCTGCTGCCACCGGCCACGGTCAGCGTCGCGATCGACCAGGCGACCGTGCGCCAGGCCCAGGGCATCGGCTTCACCAACAACACGGGGGAGATCTTCCTGCTCAACCTGCCGGTGCCGCAGGGATCCTGGGTGCTGGACGCGCCACCGATCCAGGACGCGTCCGGCCGCCTCGTCACCGAGGCCGCGCACCCCGACTGTTTCCCGGGCCTGGAAGGTTCCGCGGGCGAGGGCGGCGGGCCCGACTTCGCCGACAGCGGCGCCTGCCTTGCCGGCCACGACCTGCACCAGACCTTCACGTACCAGCCCGCGAGCCGCTACTGGCCGCTGCAGTGGATGGAGACCGGGATCTTCCTGGTGCTGTGCGGAGCGCTGATCGGCACCTGCTTCTGGTGGATCCGGCGCCGGCAGGACTGAGGCGCGCCGCCGCTCAGCCCTTGGTGCGGCGGTCTGCGCGGCGGTGCCGTCGCCGGCGGCCTCGAACAGGTCGGCGACGGCACCGCCGAACAGGAGCCGGCTGTACATCGGCGCTGTCAGTGTTTGACGATGCCCTTCGCGAGCATGGATCGCGCGGCGGCGAGGATGGCGTCGTCGGCGGGGCGCGGCGTCCAGTGCAGCATCCGGCGGGCCTTGTCGGTGGAGACCTTCTTCGCGTAGCCGAGGTCGGGCACGATCGGGCGGAACTCCCGGTTGAACACGGCGCCGATCCGCACGACGACGTTCGGGATGGTCCGCGTCGGGACCCGGGCCGCGGCGGCGCCGAGGTCGGCCCGGAGCAGCGCGCCGACCTGCCGGATCGGGATCGCCGGGCCGGCGGCGAGCAGGAACCGTTGCCCCGCCGCCTGGGGCGTGGTGACGGCCAGGACGTGCGCGGCGGCGACGTCGCGGACGTCGATGAAGGGGATGTGCATGTCGGGGTAGCCGGGCATGGCGCCGTCGAGGATGCGCCGCACGAGGTGGTTCGTGCCGGAGACGTCGCGGCCCATGACCGGGCCGACGACCGCCACCGGGCACAGCACGACCAGCTCCATGCCGGCACCCTCGCGGGCGACGAAGTCCCAGGCGTCGCGTTCGGCGAGGGTTTTGCTCTTCGCGTACGCGTCGACGCCGGGCCCGTCCAGGACGGTCCAGTCGTCCTCGGTGAACGCCGTGCCGCGGTGCGGGTGACCCCAGCTGACGGCGTGGAACGCGGAGGTGAGCACGACCCGCCGCACCCCGGCGTCCCGCGCCGCGCGCAGCACCCGGACCGTCCCGTCGCGCGCCGGGACGATGACGGCGTTCTCGTCGCTGGGGTTCTCCGTGTGTACGGGGGAAGCCACGTGCAACACGGCGTCGCAACCGGTCATGGCGCCCGCCCAGCCGGCGTCGTCGAGCAGGTCCGCGACCGCGAAGCTCAGCGCGGCGCCGTCGGCCATGCCGGCCTCGGTCAGCACCGCCCGCACCGCCGCCTCCCGCTGCGCGGACCGCACGGTGGTGCGCACCTGGTAGCCCTGCTCGAGCAGCTGGAGCACGACGTGGCCGGCGATGAAGCCGGAGCCGCCGGTGACAAGGACACGCTGCTGCGTCATCTGATCCGCCTCGGGAAAGTGGGGGAGGGTCCGGCGTCCACCATCCGGCCGGCGGTCGTGCGCAGGAAGGGCTCCACGCGTCCGGGGTCCTGGCAGGACCCCCTCACCGGCGCGGGAGCGTGCGTACGGTGGAACGGTGACCGACGAACCGAACCGGCTGGGCGCGTTCCTGCGGGCCCGCCGCGAGCTCGTCACCCCCGAGCAGGCCGGGGTGCCCGTGACGGGGGTGCGCCGGGTGCCGGGTCTGCGCCGCGAAGAGGTCGCCATGCTCGCCGGCATCAGCGCCGACTACTACCTGCGCCTCGAACGCGGCCGTGACCGCACCCCGTCGGTCCAGGTCCTCGAGTCCCTCGCCCGGGTCCTGCGGCTGGACGACGGCGCCCGCGACTACCTGCTGGGGCTCGCCGCCGGTAGGCCGCGCCGTAGGCGTCCCCGCAAGGAGACCGTCCCGCCCAGCACGGCCGCGTTCGTGGCGATGCTGCCGTTCCCCGCCTTCGTCGAGGGCCGCTACCTCGACGTCCTCGTCGCCAACCCGCTCGCCGCGGCCCTGTCACCCCGGATGGTCGCCGGCGCCAACCGGCTGCGTGACGTCTTCCTCGACCCCGCCGAGCAGGCGATGTGGCCCGACTGGGAGTCCGCCGCCGCGGCGCTGGTCGCCTCCTTCCGCGGCGCCGTCGGCACCGACACCGACGACCCCCGCTGCATCGAGCTCGTCGGCGAACTGTCCCTGGCCAGCCCCCTGTTCCGGCAGCTGTGGGCGCGCCACGACGTCCGCCCCCGCGAGGGCGCGGTGCTGGTGCCGTTCCAGCACCCGCAGGTCGGCGAGCTGCGCCTGAACCGGCAGAAGCTGCACGTCAGCGGGACCGACGGCATCATGCTCGTGGTCTTCCACCCCGACCCGGCCTCCACCGACGCGGACAAGCTCGCCCTGCTCGCCTCGGTAACGCTCTCCACCGCCACCCGGTCTGTGTGAACCGCCGTCAATTCCTCAGGACCGCGGGAACCGTGCCTCCAAATCGTGCAACTCGACTTCGAAATCGGACCGGTCCTGGTCGTGGTAGCGCCGGAAGTACCAAGTCGGAAGGCGAGGCTGGAGCCGCCGCATGTGAAAGAGCGTGTCCTGGACCTGGCGGGCGAAGTGTGTCATTGCGCCAGGTGCGGCGAACACCGGCGCCGACGGATCGTCCATGACCGCCCGGACCAGTCCGAGCACACGGAGCCGCTCCCGGGTGCTGTCCATCTGGGTACGGTAGATCTCGAGGCACAGGAGTAGAAGGCCGAGCGACGGAACGAACCATGCGGTGATCAGCCGGCTCACCGTCGCGCCGCTGAACAGCGTGAACAGGATGCCCACTGCGGACCACAGCACCAGGATTCCCAGCATCGTGTGGGCGAAGCGAAGCCGCACGCGGGAACCCCACGCAAGGTTCTGTTCGAGGCAGAAAAGCACGTCGTAAGGCGCGGCAACGTTCGCTACGAGGTAGTAGCCCCGTAGTCGGCTGTCATCGCCGCGGAAGCGCCGGCTGAGTCGGCTCACTTCGTCATCCCTGATCCGATCGCCGGTCGCGACGCGGTTCCACGGTATGCCGAGCAGATCGGTGTCGAACATCTCCTGGAGCGTTGCGGCGATCCGTAGGTAGCGATCGGCCCAAGGCGCCATTATTCCTGCGTAGACAGCGGCCCAGATCGTGCCGCTGATGGTGATGGCCGTGCCGTACCGCGAACCCGGGCCGCTCAGCAGTCCAGCAACGGCCAGGACGATCGAGATGCTGAAGCTCAGCGCTTGCGCCCGCTGGTTGTAGAGGTGTGTCACGCCGACGGCCTTGAGCAGGCGAATGGCCGCGACATTGTCCTGCCGGTCGGTAATGGGATGAATGCCGGTCAATGGACCTCCCACGTGTGCAGGTCTACGCAGTCGAGTGTCACACGTTCGGCATCGCCAGAGGTATATGCGTGGAGTTGCCGACGTTGTGCTTGATCTCCCCGATGAATCGACCCTTCCGAGGGGTGGCATTGACTCGCGCCGGTCGCTGTTGCTACACCAGCGGGGTGACTCCAGCGCGCGCGCCGGACCCTGTGGAGCAGCCGCCGGGGCGAGGGGAGCACCTGCACGACTGCTTCGATCCGGTCGCCGCCGCGGCGCTCGCCGACTGGGCGGCGGGGCAGCACAGCCGGGTTCGGCTGCCCAGCCGGCGCTGGAAACGTCAGGGATACACCGAGTCGGTGCTCGTCGCTGTCGTGGTCGACCCGGGACCGCCTGAAAATGACGGGGCGAGAAAGCTGATCGTCAAAGTATGCCCGGCCGGCCGTTCCGTCGAGGAGACCGGCAGGCATCAGGAAGCGTGGCAGGACACCAAGGAGTTCGCCCAGCGGCATTTGGTTCATCAGCTGGCTCCGCGGCATCCGGTCGGCGACGGCCGCTATCTCATGTTCCAGGAGTCGGCCGGAAGCCTGCAGAACAGCCGAACTGTGGGCGAGCTGCCGGACGAGTATCGCGTCTCGGCGTTGCAGGTTGCCATCGATCTGATTCTGCAGGAGTGGAACCACGACGGGCCGGCAATGCGCACCAGCGCTGCGACGGCGTACCTGCGCGACGAGTTGCGCGCCACTCTCGAGCGGCCGTCGGCGCAACGCTGGGCCGCCGCGGCAGGCCTGTTGGTGCCGGGCCGGGACTGGATCAGCACCGAAGCCGACGCCGTGCACGGGGCAATGCCCAATCCGGTGCGTATGCCAGGACCAGACTCGCTCATCGCCGGTCTCGAGATCGACTACCTGGTCGGCCGCAGCCACGGTGATCTGCACGCGGACAACATCCTCGTCCCGACGCCCAGGACCGGCCGACCGGATCTGGGAAAGATGCGGTTTGTCGACCTCTCCGAGTACCGGCCGGACGCGCCGATCACCCGTGACCTCGTCACGCTGCTGCTGTCAGCGCTCCTGCCGGTGGTGCCCGACCTGCCCGCGGATCAGGCCGACGCGCTGCTGACGTACGTCCTGAGCCCGACCGACTCCGCGCCGCCGCGGCTGGCGCCGATTCTCGTGGAGACCGTTCGGGTCCTGTATCGCGCAGGGGAGGCGCGCGCTCGCGAGTGGGGCGACGAGTGGCGCGCGCAGTACCTGCTGTCGATTCAGGCCGGATCAATGCTCTACACCACGTTCGACAACGCCCGGGAGAGCGGGCGTTGGTGGTATTTCCGGCTGGCGGCCCGGGCGGCGAAGGCGTTCGTCGACGAGTTGGACGATCCGCCCGTTGCGACCGACCCCGAACTGGTGTCGCCGCCGTCCGGTGCCGTACGCGCCGCCCCGTCACCGAAGCGAACACAAAGCGAGGATTCCCCATTGAACATGGTTCCGCCGCGGACCGGAGCGGTCGTCCACCGTAAGGGCTTGATAGAGCAGACCTTGCGACTGTTGCGCGACCGTTCGACCCGCGTCGTCGGGCTAGGCGCGGCATTGGACGGGGCGGGCGGCATCGGCAAGACCGTCCTGGCGCAGGAGGTGGGACGCAGCGATGAGGTTCGCCGCCTCTTCCCGGAGGGCGTGTTGTACGTCGCTGTCGGGGCGGACACCAACGGGGCAGGGCTGGCGGACAAGCTCAACGACCTGACCGAGATCGTCTCGGGCCGCCGGCCGACCCTGTCGGTGCCGGACGTCGCGGGCAACCATCTGGGCCGCTGCATCGGTGACCGGCGCATCCTGCTGATCATCGATGACGTGTGGAACAGGTCGCAACTGCTGCCATTTCTGCATGGCGCGCCGAACTGCACGCGGCTCGTCACCACGCGATACCGGTCGGTGGTGCAGGACACGCTGGCGTCCGTCACCGTTGGCACAATGACTGCAGGCGAGTCTGCCGAGCTGCTCGGTGCCGGTCTGGACACGTTGCCCCGGAGCGCCGGAGAGCGGATGGCGCGGCTCGCGCGCGGCTGGCCGATCTTGCTCGCCCTTGCAAACGGCGCCATCCGGCGGCAGCTGAACTCCGGATGGTCCGCCGCCGCCGCGCTGGACGACGTTGTCCGCCGGCTCGAGGCCGAAGGACCGACGGCGCTCGACATCACCAATGCCGATGACCGAAGCAGCGCGGTGAGCGCGACGATTGACGCGAGCACGGACCGGATCGACGATCACACCCGCCAGCGGTACTTCGAACTGGCGATCTTCCCGGAGGACGCCGACATTCCCGTCGGCTTGCTGGACCGGTTCTGGCGAAGGTCGCACGGTGTGGGACCGGGTGGGTCGCGCCAGCTCTGTGAACGACTGGCCGACATGTCACTGGTGACGTTCGTGCCGGGCGCATCCCCGACGGTGCGGCTGCACGACGTCATCCGTGGCTATCTCCGCAACCGCAGTGGCGAGTCCGGCCTGCGCGCGCTCAACGAAGTGTTCCTGGACGCGGTTCAGCCGGACCCGCAATGGTGGAAGCTGCCGCCGGATGAGCTGTATCTATGGCGCTTCCTCGGATATCACCTTCAGGAGGCGGGAAGGGACGAGGAACTGGCTGCGACATTTACCGACTTGCGATACATCGCAGCGAAGCTGCAGGTGCTGGGCCCGGTCGCGGTCGAAGCCGACCTGGCGCTGGCGCCGGGGCCGGTGGCCGGCGCACTCCTGTCCGGCCTGCAGCGCTCCGCGCACCTGCTGACCCCGATGGATCCCCCTTCGGCGGTGGTGGACACCTTCCTCAGCCGTATCGCCGGCCAACAGGTCCTTGAGTCACGGGTCGCGTCGTATCGGGCCGGGCGTGACGGCTGGCAGCTGCGCAGTGCAGGTCCGATGCCCGACGCCCAGCATCCAGCGCTGCATCGCGTCCTGCACGCGCACAGCTCGCCGATCGGCGGCTGCGTTGTCAGCAGCGACGGCCGCTCGTTCGTGACCACCAGCGACGACGGCACCGTCGGCGTGTGGGACTGGGCCACCGGGCAGCGGACCGAGACGCTGCAGGGCCACGATGGTCCCGTCCTCACCTGTGCCGTGGCCCCGGACGGCAGCTGGCTTGCCACGGCGGGCGACGACACCACGATCCGGTTGTGGAATCTGCACGATGGCACGGAGAAGGCAGTCCTACGTGGTCACGACGCAGTGGTCCGGCGATGTGCGGCCGGGCCGGACGGCACCTGGCTGGTCAGCGTCTCCGACGACCAGGCGGTGAGGATTTGGGACATTGCGACGGGCGCCGCGCTCGCCGTGCTCACCGGACATGCCGGCACCGTCCGTGGCTGCGCGGTCAGCGGCGATGGCCGGTGGGTCGCCACCGCCGGTGGTGATGGCTCGCTCCGTCTTTGGAGCACCTCCAACTGGACCCAGACCAAGGTGTTCGAGGGGCATACCGGAGCCGTCCGCAGCTGCGTACTGAGTGCGGACGGCACGTTGCTCGTGAGTGCCGGCGGTGACAGCACCCTACGCCTTTGGGACGTCGAACGCGGCATCCTTCGCGCTGTGCTGAGCGGGCACAGCGGCTCCATACGGGCATGCGCCATCGATCCAAGTGGCGCGACCGTGGTCAGTGGCGGCGGCGACGGCACTGTGCGGCTCTGGGATGCCGGCACGACAACGCTTCGTACCGTGCTGACGGGCCACCGTGGTGCCGTCCGCGCCTGCGCGTTCAGCCCGGACGGCGCCTGGCTCATCACGGCCAGCGAGGACGGCACGGTCCGGACCTGGAACACGGTGACGGCGCTCGGGACTGCGGCTCGGGTCGATCCGGGACGGACGGTGGTACGGGCCAGCGCAGGCGCGCCCAGCGGCGACTGGCTGGTCGCCGGCGACACCGATGCGATGGTTCGGATCTGGGATGTGCGGACAGGACAGCTGCAGACCGTGCTCAACGGGCACAGGGCGACGGTGCGCTGTTGTGCCGTCAGCGCCGACGGCATGCTCGTGGCTACCGGTGGGGACGATCGGACCGTCGTGATCTGGGACGTCGCCACCAGCAGGCGGCGGGCCACCCTCGACGGCCACCACTCTGCGGTCCGCGGTTGTGCGTTCGGCCCGGACGGCTCATGGGTCGTTTCCGCTGCGGCCGATGGGACCGTCCGTATCTGGGACGTGGCCGCCGCCACAGTGCGTCTACAGTTCGGCCGGCCGGGCCCGGCGATCTGGGCATGCTCAGTCGCACCGGACGGGACGTGGATGGCAACGGCCGGCGACGACCGGGTCGTCCGGTTGTGGGACACCGCCACCGGCGCGCCGATGGCGGAGCTGACCGGGCACTCCTCGGCCATCTGGGACTGCCCGATCGAGCCCGGTGGACGGTGGCTTGCAACGGTCGGCAACGACCACACGGTCAGGGTCTGGCCGGCGGTCGGTGGTGAACACACGGTGCATCGCGGGCACACCGCATGGCTCAATGCGTGCATCATCAGCCCTGACGGCAGCTGGCTCGCCAGCGCCGGCTACGACCTCGACATCCGTGTCTGGCCGGCCGACGGCGCGGCGGCAGGCCCAACGCCACTGACTGGTCACACCGCGATCGTCTGGACCCTCGCCGCCGGCGGCGAGGGCCGGTGGCTGGCAAGCGCAGGCGCCGACGAGACCATCCGGATCTGGGAGACCGGCACCTGGACCGCCCGGACCGTCATCGACGTTGACGCCACAGCCCTTCGCCGCTGTGCCACCGCCCGTGGCGGGGGCTGGATCGTAGCCGGCGGGTCGGGGCGTGTCCTGTGGACCACGGCAACCGGGACCGAGCACGCCGCCGAGGTCGGTCCGGTGAACCTTGGAGCGGCCGCGATGAGTGCCGACGGTCAGGTCGTGTACATGGGAGGGGAGGACGGCAGGGTCCGGGCCTGGGCTGCGGAGTCCGCGGCCGAGATCGCATTGGACCTGCGGCATCCCGGCCCGATACTCGCGTGCGTGGCCGGCACCGATGGCACCTGGCTGGCCACCGCCGGTGGCGACGGCACCGTCCGCGTCTGGGATCTGCTGACCGGCCAGCACCGGACATTACTGCAGGGCACCGGCGGCAGTGTCCGGGATCTCGCAGAGACGCCGGACGGCATGCACCTCGTGGCGGTGGGCGATGAAGGGACCCGGCTGTGGAGCCTCTCCGACGGCCGCCCGCAGTTCCATCTGAGCACGGCACGCGGGCAGTGGGTCCGATGCTGCACCATCAGTCCCGATGGCACCTGGCTGGCCGCCGGCGGTGACGACGGTGCCGTTCGGTTCTGGCGGGTCAGCGACGGGACCGCCGTCGGCGAACTACCCGCGGCCGGTGCGCGCGTCCTTGCCTGCCCGCTCACCGATGACGGTCGGCTGCTTGCCACCGTCATGGATGACCGGTCGGTCCACGTGTGGAGCCTGCCGGCACGGCGCAAGGTCGCCGCGATCCGCCTTGAGGGCCCGGTCCGGCACGGTGCCTGGCTCCCCGGGACCCAGAGCCTGCTCGTCGTCGGCGACGCAGGTGTGTACCGCTTCGAGCTGAGCGAATCGACAATGTGAACGAAAGGCCACAGAGGCCCCGGTGACGACCTTCGTCTGGACACCCGGGGTTTCGTAACGGTCAGGTAACAGGTGCGAACCTTTGTGGCTCGTTTCCGGCGAACTACGGCTCGTTCGCGGCACGTTCACCTGCGGTCCCTACGTTGACGCCGCTGATCAGGGATTGCCACGAACGATGAACTTGCAGGTCGAGAAGGGTCGAACATGAAGATTTCCGTGCGGATGATGCTCGGCGTCGCGACGGCGGCCGTGCTGCTCGCCGGCACCGCGGCGTGCTCCTCCGACGACGACGGCAACACCACCGCCTCCGGTGCCGGCACGCCGGCCGCCGCGTCCGGGAAGTTCGCCAAGGACTCCGGCACGCTCATCTTCGGTGTCGTGCCGGACACCGCAGCCACGCAGCAGAACTACAAGCCGCTCGAGGACTACATCGCCAAGATCTCCGGGCTCAAGGTCGAGTACCGGGAGTCCTCGGACTACGCCGCGCTGATCGAGGCCGCGGTCTCCGGCAAGGTCGACATCGCGAGCTTCTCCGGCTTCACGTACGTGACGGCGAAGAAGAACGGCGCGAAGATCACGCCCTTCGCGTCCATCATCACGAAGAAGGGCCAGGAGCCCGGGTACTACTCCGAGGCGATCGTCCCCGAGAACTCGACCATCAGCAAGATCGAGGACTTCAAGGGCAAGAAGGTCTGCTTCGTCAGCCAGACGTCGACGTCGGGCTACCTGTACCCGAGCTACAACCTGCTCAAGGCGGGCATCGACCCGACCAAGGACGTGACCCCGGTCTTCGCCGGCAAGCACGACGCGTCGGCGCTGAAGGTGTCCCAGGGCTCCGAGTGCGAGGCCGGGTTCGCCGAGGACGTCGCCGTCGAGGCGCAAAAGGGCCTGAAGGTCATCAACAAGACGTTCGTCGTCGGCGCGCCGATGACCCTCGCCGACGGCCTGCCGGCCGACCTCAAGCAGAAGCTGGTCTCGGGCCTGCAGAACGTCACGATCGAGCAGATCCAGGCCGCGGGCATCGCCGGCGCCGACAGCGACGCCTTCAAGAAGACGTTCTACGCGCTCGCCCCGGTCGACGACGCCAAGTACGACATCATCCGCGACCTGTGCGCGCAGACCAAGGCCGCGGCCTGCGGCAAGTGAGGTAGACGATGACGGTCAGCGACACGCCCGCGGTCCAGGTGCACGGGCTCAGCAAGACCTATGGGCAGGTCACCGCGCTGCGGGACGTGTCGCTGACGGTCACCCGCGGTGAGATCGTCGTCCTGCTCGGGCTCTCGGGCTCGGGCAAGACGACCCTCCTGCGGCACATGAACGGCCTCGAGACGCCGACCACCGGCGACATCAGCGTCCTCGGCGAGGACCTCACCCGCCTGCGCGGCCGTGACCTGCGCCGGCTGCGCGGCCGCATCGGCATGGTCTTCCAGCAGTTCCACCTCGTCGGGCGGCTCACGGTCCTGGAGAACGTCCTCACCGGTGCGCTCGCCGGCCTGCGCGGCCCCCGCATCGGCATCGCGTCCTACCCGCGGGAGCAGCGCCGCCTCGCCCTCACCCAGCTCGACCGGGTCGGCCTGCTCGACAAGGCGTACCAGCGGGCCGACACCCTCTCCGGCGGCCAGCAGCAGCGGGTCGCGATCGCCCGGGCGCTGATGCAGCGGCCGGAGATCCTGCTCGCCGACGAGCCGGTCGCCTCCCTCGACCCGGAGTCCAGCGACCAGGTGATGGCGCTGCTGCGCGACATCGCCGCCGAGGACCAGCTCACCGTGGTCTGCAGCCTGCACCAGGTCGAGCTCGCGCTCGTCTGGGGGCAGCGGATCGTCGGCATGCGCAGCGGCGGCGTCGTGCTCGACACACCGGCGGCCGGGCTGACCCGGGAGACGGCGATGCGCATCTACGGCCGGATGACCGCGTCACTGGCGGAGGTGCAGTGAGCGCCCCCGAAATGCCGGTCATCGACCTGGACCGGGTCGTGCGGCGCCCGCCGCCGGCCCCGTCCAAGCTCGTCGCGGCCGGGCTGCTGTTCGCGGTGTTCGCGTTCGCCGTCTGGTCGCTCAGCGAGATCGGGTTCACCGCCGAGGCGTTCACCGAGAGCGCCGACAAGGTCGGGCCGTTCCTCGACCGGATGCTGCCGCTGGAGTTCCCGCCGGCGGCGCAGCTGTGGCGGTCGATCGGCATCACCCTCGGTGTCGTGCTGTGCGGCACCGTGCTGTCCGCGCTGCTGTCGCTGCCCATCGCGTACGTCTCGGCCCGCAACACCAGCCCGGCGCCGTGGCTCGTGCCGATCGGCCGCGCGATCGGCGTCGTGGCCCGGGCCGTCCCGGACGTCGTCCTGGCGATGCTGTTCGTGCTGCTGTTCACGCTCGGCTCGCTGCCGGGCATCCTCGCCATCGCCCTGCACTCGATCGGCATGATCTCCAAGCTCTTCGCCGACGCCATCGAGCAGATCGACGAGGGACCGCGCCAGGCGATCCGCGCCACCGGCGCCTCCCGGGCGCAGGAGTTCTGGTCGGGCGTCTTCCCGCAGGTACTGCCGTCGTGGATCGCGACCACGCTGCACCGCAGCGACATCAACCTGCGCGGCTCGGTCCTGCTCGGCTACGCCGGCATCATCGGCCTCGGCTACGACCTGCGGATCTCGCTGGAGTCGCTGAACTACCACGCGGCGATGGCGTTCGCGCTGGTCATCTTCGCGCTGTGCGTGCTGTTCGAGATCGTGTCCACGGTCATCCGGGCCCAGCTGCTCGGCGCCGCCCCGGCCGGGCGCAGCCTCGGCGCCCGTCTCGCCCGCCGCCTGCCCCGCCCGGCCGGCACCGGCGCGCCGTCCTCCGCCGGGCCCGCTGCGGGGGACCGCGCGGCGGCCGTACAAGCGGCGATGCGCCGACCGTGGAACGGCGACCGCATCAGGTCCGCGACGGCGCTCGTCGCGACGGTCGTGGTCGTCGTGGCCGCCGTCATCGGGTCCGAGGCGAAATGGCTGGACCTGTTCAGCTTCTGGGGGCAGATCCCGTTCCTCCTCGAGCGGACGTGGCCGCCGTCGATCGACCCGCGCACCTGGTCCGACGTCTTCGACGCCCTGCTCGTCACCCTGGAGATCGCCGCGGCGGCGACCCTGCTCAGCGCGCTCGCCTCGCTGGTCGTCGGGCCGCTCGCGGCGCGCAACGCGGCCCCCAACGGGGTCATCCGCGCGGTCGCCCGCCTCCTGCTGCTGATCATCCGCTCGATCCCGGAACTCATCCTGGCCATCGTGCTGATCATCGTCACCGGGCTCGGTCCGCAGGCCGGCACCATCGCCCTCGCGGTCGTCGGCGTCGGCCTGCTCGGCAAGCTCATCGCCGACTCCCTCGAGGAGGCGGCGCTCGGCCCGCAGGTCGCCGTCCGCTCCGTCGGCGCGACCCGCACGCAGGTGTTCTTCTCCTCGACCGCGCGGCTGAGCGTGCCCGCGTTCGTCGGGCACACGCTGTACCTCTTCGACTCCAACATCCGCTCCGCGACCGTGCTCGGCATCGTCGCGGCCGGCGGCATCGGCTACTACCTCGTCGACGCCACCCGGGTGTCGCGCTACGACCAGGTCACCGCGTTCGTCATCATCCTCGTGGCCGTCGTGCTCGTCATCGAGGCGATCTCCGCCGTCATCCGCCGGGCGCTGCGGTGACCGGCGACGCCTACGACCTCGCCGTCGTCGGCGCCGGGATCGTCGGGCTCGGCCACGCCGCCGCCGCGCACGAGCGGGGCCTGCGGGTCGTCGTCGTCGAGCGGGCCGCCGGCATCCACGGGGCGAGCGTGCGCAACTTCGGGCACGCCTGCATCACCGCACAGACCGGTCAGGCGCGCGAGTACGCGGAGCGGTCCCGGGAGCTGTGGCTGCGCTACGCGCGGCGGGCCGGCTTCTGGGCCCGCGAGTCCGGCACCGTCATCGTCGCCCGGGCCGCCGACGAGCTGGCCGTGCTGGAGCAGTGGCGCGACACCGAGCCGGGCATCACCATGCTCCGCCCGGCCGAGGTGACCGACCGGGCGCCGGTGACGGGCGCGGTCGGCGGCGGCTGGCTGCCCCGCGACCTGCAGGTCGACCCGCGGGAGGCGGCCCCCGCCCTGGCCCGGCACCTGGCCGGCGCCGGCGTCGACTTCCGGTGGCGGACCTCGGCCCTCGGCGCCGGCGGCGGCGTGCTGCACACGTCGCGCGGCCCGATCCGAGCCGGCGCCGTCGTCGTCGCGGTCGGCCACGACGTCGACCAGCTCTACCCGGACGTCGCCGAGGCCGCCGAGGTGGTCCGATGCGGCCTGGACATGCTCCTCGTCGCACCGGACACCCTGCCCGCCCCGCTGCGTCATCCGCTCATGACGGGGTGGTCGCTGCTGCGGTACTCCGGCAGCAACGCGACCCCGGCCGCCGCCGCCCTGCGCGCGCGGCTCAGCGCCGAACGCCCCGACCTGCACGCCCTGGACCTCAACCAGATGTACACCCAACGCTCCGACGGGACGCTCGTCGTCGGCGACACCCACTACCGCGGCAGCGCCGTCGCCCCGTTCCAGGCGGAGTCGTCGTTCGACGCGCTCGCCGGCGTCACCCGCGAGCTGTTCGGCGTGGACCGGTTGCCGGTCGTGCAGCGGTGGCAGGGCGTCTACGCGTCGGCGCCGCAGGAGTTCCTCGTCGCCGCCCCGGCGGACGGGGTGCGGGTCGTGTCGGTCACCACCGGCATCGGCATGACCACCGGCCTCGGCCTCGGCGACGCGATCGTCGCCGACCTCTTCTCCTAGACAGGACAGTTGAACATGCGATTCGAGACCGTGGTGCTGGACCTCGCCGGGACGACCGTCGTCGACGACGGCCTGGTCGAGCAGGCGTTCGAGCGGGCCTTCGAGCGGGTCCTGCCCGGCGACCCGGGCCGCGACGCCGCCCTGGAGCACGTCCGGGTGACCATGGGCCAGTCCAAGATCGAGGTCTTCCGGGCCATCGCCGACGAGGCGACCGCGCAGCGGCTCAACCAGGCCTTCGAGGACGCGTACGGCGAACTCGTCGACGAGGGCCGGTGCGAGCCCATCCCCGGCGCCGAGCAGACGGTCCGCGAGCTGCGGGACCGCGGCCTGCACGTGGTCTTCACCACCGGCTTCGGCCGGGCCACCGCCGACGCCGTCGTCGCCGCCCTCGGCTGGCGCGACCTCGCCGACGCGGTGCTCACCCCCGCCGACGCCGGCCGCGGCCGCCCGGCGCCCGACCTGCCGCTGACCGCGCTGCTGCGCACCGGCGCCCGCTCCGTCGGCGCCCTGGTCGTCGTCGGCGACACCGAGTCCGACGCCGCGTCCGGCGCCGCCGCCGGCGCGGGCCTCGTCGTCGGCGTCCTCACCGGCGGCCGCCCCGCGCCGGCGCTGCTCGCCGCGGGCGCGCACGCCGTCCTCGGCAGCGTCGTCGAGCTCCCGGCGCTCATCGACACCCAGCACTGACATGGCCGTCCGGTACGCCCGCTGGGACGGCGCAGGCTCGCCGTTCCAGCTCGTCACCACCGACCAGCCGCCGGACCTGTCCGCGGGTGAGATGCTGGTCCAGGTCGAGCTGGCCACGATCTGCGGCAGCGACCTGCACACCGTCGCCGGGCACCGCCCCGCCCCGACCCCGACCGTCCTCGGCCACGAGCAGGTCGGCCGCGTCGTCGCCACGGCACCCGGCGCCCCGGCCCGCACCGGCGACAGGGTCGTGTGGTCGGTGACCGTCTCGTGCGGCGCCTGCTCCCGCTGCGCCGGCGGCATCGAGCAGAAATGCGAGCGGCTGCGCAAGTTCGGCCACGAGTCGCTGCGGTCCGGCTGGACGCTGAGCGGCGGGTTCGCCACCCACGCGGTCCTGCCCGCCGGGACGGCGATCGTGCCCGTCCCGGAGGACCTGCCCGCCACCGTGGCCGCGCCCGCCTCGTGCGCGACGGCGACGGTCGCCGCGATGCTGGCCGCCGCGCCACCCCTGGCCGGCCGCCGCGTCCTCGTCACCGGCGCCGGCCTGCTCGGCGTCACCGCCGCCGCGATGGCCTCCTCAGCCGGCGCCGAGGTCACCCTCTGCGACCCGTCTCCCGCCCGGCGCGCCCTGGCACCCCGCTTCGGCGCCGTGGCCGCCGCCACCCCGCCGACCGGCGTGGACGTCGCCTTCGAGCTGTCCGGTGCGGCGGCCGCCGTCGCCGGTTGCCTGGCGGCCCTGGACATCGGCGGCCACGCCGTCCTCGCGGGGTCGGTCTCGCCGGGCCCGCCGGTCCCGGTCGACCCGGAGCGGATCGTCCGCAACCTGCTGACGGTGACCGGGGTCCACAACTACCGTCCCGAGCACCTGCGTCAGGCGGTCGCGTTCCTGACCGCCGAGCACGACCGCTTCCCGTTCGCGGACCTCGTCGGCGGACACTTCCCCCTGACCGATCTCGACCACGCCTTCGCGTCGGCGACACACTCACCGGCGCTGCGCCTCGCGGTCGACCCGACCCACTGAGAACTACCCTGCGACGGTGGATGTCGCCGGTCGCGTGCTGAGCCCTGCGGTGCTGAAAGCTTTGACGTACTGGCCAGGGTGGATCGGTGTGCCGGAAAGCCCGGAGCCGGTCGACAGGTCCGTGCTGGCCCCCTTCCTCAGCGACCTGCTGACCGAACTCCCGTGGTGGAACGGTGCCTGGCGGGTCACGGACGTGGAGACCGTCCGTCCCCGCGAGTTCGCCAGCGACCTGCCCACGCAGTTGAACAGGTTCAATGAGGTGTCGGTACCGGGGAAACTCAGTGACGACAAGGGCCGGGCGCTGCCGTTCTTCGCACTGGTCCGGTTCGAGGGTGACCGGCTGCTGCGGTTCCAGGCCAAGATCGGGGACATGGTGCTCGGACCGGCGCTCGGGCGGGCGGGCGCCGCGGAGCCGCACCCGTTCGGCTTGGTGCTGCACAAGCTGATGGTCAACCGCGGGATCTCGGCGAAGGACCTCGCCATCAGACTGGGGTACTCGATCGTGACCATCACCAGTCTGCGAGCGGGGATTCGCAGTCCACACCCCGTCGTGGTCCGGAACATCGCTCGCGCCTTGGGCATACCGGAGGCGGACCTCGCCGCGATCGCCGGCGTCGACATGGCCCCGGACTGACGACGCACGCCCAAGGATCCGCCCACGCTGGATGCTCCGCGTGTGCTGGGCGATTCGAGCGTCGTGAAGACGGCCGGCGTGTGGGCGGTCAGGTCGGTGCGAACCGGAGCGTTTCCACGACCGGGGGCCGTGTGGCGAGTATCGCGGGGATGTCGGTGAGCGCGGCGCCGTGGGACGGCACCTACAGCACCTGACCACCATCGCGATCCCGCCGCTACCTCTCGGCCAACGGCACATCCGGCCGGCGTGCCGGGTCACGAGGGCATGTCAGGTCGGGTGACCACTGCTGCGGTCGACGCACAGCTCGTTTCTCGGCAGGTTCACCGCGGTGACTCGGGTCATTGCCGTGCGCGATAGGCCAGGTACTCGCGGATCCTGGCGATGGCCGGGTCGAGTTCGGCGATGACGGTCGCTTCGGCTGCCGCGGCGCGGGCGGTGTCGAGCAGGCGCAGCGGTGCGCCGCCGGTCATCCATGCCTCGACGCGTCCGAGGTCATCGTGAACGGGCACCACATAGCAGTCGACGAACGACGCCAGGTGGTGCAGCGGTCACGGCGGGCGTGGCGGACCAGATGTCGAGGTACGGCTGCAAATCCTCGGCGGACTCGCTCAACGCCTCGACCATGTCGTCCGCGGCGATCGCAGTGGGCCAGGCGGCCAAGAAATCTCGCCACAGCGCGAACCGGTACGACTCGACGGCGGCCCGATCCTCTGCCGACCAGCCGGCCGCCGCTTCGCGGAAGTCTGCCGGACCTCATTCCGGACGCAACCGGCTGCCTCTACCGGCGCTGCCCTGCCGCTTCGGTCAGCTCGCGGTTCGAATGACCGGCTCGTGGGTTCGGGTCTGGGCCAGTGCGGCGCTCGGCGGTGTCGTCACCCGCTCCACGACGTGGGCGGTCAGGAGGGTCGCGAGGGTCAGCAGGGCGAGCAGGGTTCGCACCAGGTGCAGTCGCTGCCAGTGGCTGCGGACCTCGGTCCAGTCGGCTGGTGGGGCGTCAGGATTCCAGGCGTCGCCGATGGCGTTGAGCGGCTCCAGTTGGCTCACGGTCAGCCCGATCGTGACCACGATGAGCAGGATCGCCACGACTGCCGCGACGAAGGCGGGTTTCGAGCGGCCGTAGCCCAGCACCGCGGTGAGGATCAGCAGGCCCAGGCAGGTCAGCAGCAACGGTGGCATGGTCCGGCCCATGTCGCGGTTCATGGCTTGCCACCAGCGTGTGTAGGCGTCGGCGGGCAGGCGGGTCACGCTCGGCGCGATGACCACGAAGAAGACGCCGCCGGTGTACAGCGCGACGAGCGCCGTTGCCAGGGCTCGCACGATTTCGAACGACCAGGTGCGCACGGCCGGACTCCACTCGCGTAGAAGGGGTTATATTGAATAGAATGGCTTCCACTCAAAAGTCTGGCAACATGGTGTCCGATGACGGACAAGCCCAAGCGCCGGTACGAGAGCGAACTGCGCCGTGAGCAGTCCGACGGCACGCGCCAGCGGATAGCCGATGCGGCCCGGGAGCTCATGCTCGCCCGTGGCTACGCCGACACCACGATGGGCGACGTGGCCGCCGCAGCCGGGGTCGCGGTCCAGACGCTCTACGCCGCCTGCCCCGGCGGAAAAGCGGGTCTGGCGAAGCTGGTGTACGACACGAGCCTGGCCGGCGACGCCGCGCCGGTCACGGTGAGCGAGCGACCGGCGGTGGCGGCGATCATCGCCGAGCCCGATCCAGCGCGCAAGCTGCACCTCTACGCCCGGATGGTGGCCACCATGGCCGAGCGCATCGCCCCGGTGCACGCGGTGCTGCGCGCGGCGGCCGGCGGCTTGGGCCCGTTGCTGCAGGAGGCCGAGGCCCAGCGCCGCATCGGCACCCGCGGCCCGGCCGACATCCTTGCCGCCGCCGGCGTCCTGCGACCCGGCCTCGACGCCGATCGCGCGGCAGACATCGTCTTCGCGCTGACGTCGATCGAGGTCTTCGAACGACTGACCACCACCTGTGGCTGGTCCGTAGACGACTACGCCGACTGGCTGACCTCCACGCTCACCGACGCGCTGCTGCCGCCCCAGCCGGTTCGACACCATCCGCAGCCCCTGGACTGATCGGCTGCGCAGATCGCGGCCAATTGTTGACTGGCGGTACGACCGCAGCCCGGCCATGAGTGGGTACGGCTGCGCATGCGCCCGAGACGCATAGCCCACGGCGGCGGTCGGTCGACGGCGACGGGGTGACACCATGGCGTTGTGAGCGTGTGGGATGAGCTGACACTGGAGCAGTGCGCGGTGATGACCCTCGCAATCGAGGAGACGTACCTCAACGGCGTCATCTACTACCACAACTTCCTCGTGCACCGGGCGGCAACCGGTGACGCTGCTACCGCGCCGCCGATATCAGAGGCGGCAGTGCGGTCGTTGATCCCGCACTTTGCCCAGGTCGTGGCCGACCTGATGGAACGCGACTGGGTCGAGATCCGCGAGCCTGACGACGGGGTGTGGACGAACGCCGCACCCATGTCGCCGACGCAGGTAGCGGCGACGCTGGCTGATCCGGATTCGTGGATCTGGGACGAGGACGGCGGCAGACGGATGGTCATGCTGATGACGACCGATCGATGGGACGCCCTGTTCACCAAGTAACGTCATCCCGCAGCTGCCGTAGGTCGTCGAACGCCTCGCAGACGGTGCGATAACCGACGAGCACGAACCTGGTGGCCTCGCGGTGCGACGTCGGTGGGGGCATCGGCGAGTCAGCCGAACATGCCGTCCTCGACATGCAGGACTGCTGCGGTCGCCTGGGCAATGGCTCGGTGAAGGTGCCGCCGACCGGGCGGCCGAGGATCGGATCCCAGACGCGTACGGCGCGATCGACACCCTGAGAGGGGTCACAGTGTCGTCGCCTCGGCGCCGTGGCTCGGCGGCGTTGCCGACCATGGCGGCGGTCGCTACAGTCGCGCGCGTGATTTCGATCAAGACCGAGCTCATCATGGCCGGGACCTTGCTGGTCGCTGGGCTCGGCGGGTGGGTGACGCAGAACGTGGTCGCGCGGCCGCGACTCACCGTGGCTCAGATCGGGGCCGCCATCGGCTGTGTCAGCGTCGACAAGGTGCCCTCGGAACCGGGAGCGAGGGAGACGGGTGCATGCCCGCTGGAGGGGCACCATCGGGTCACCATCGTGACGTTCGACGGCGGGCGTCAGCTCGACGAGTGGCTGAGCAGCAACCGTACCCGGCGGCCGGCGGCGTTGGGTGCCCAGGCCGTGGTGACAGGGGACGGCTGGGCGGTAGTGACCGACGACCTTGCCGCCGCCACCCGGCTGTCGTTGAAGGTGCACGGGTGGTGGGCGTGACCACGTTCCGGACCGTCGCCGGCGGCGTCGCCGCGCGGCTCGACAACGCCATGTGGTTCGTGCTCGCCACGGCCGTGATCTTCGTGTTCGTTGCCGTAGCGGACGTTTCGGCGCTGTTGCACGTCAGCGCGGCACTGCCGGCGCCGCCGCTGGGTGAGCTGCAACTTGGGCAGCGCCTCGGCATGTACGAGACGTTGCTGTTCTACGGCCACTTGCTCTTCGCCGCGGTGTGGTACTACCTGTGCACCGCGCTGGTGCGCAGCTGCGGCGCCGATCCGGCGCTGGTCCTGGCGACCCGCCCGGTCGTCGCGTGGCGGCTCGGGGTCGTGGCCACCGTCGCGGCCGGGCTCGCGCTGCCGCACGTGAGCCTGCTCGATGGGCACCGTTTCGAGGTGCAGCTGCAGTGGATGATCCCGCTGCTGGTCGCCCGTGTGGCGCTCACCGCCCTGCTGGTGGTGGCGGTCTTCGGACTGCGCCGCCGAATGCATGAGGTGCTGCTCCACGCACCCGACGCTCCGGCCACCGACTGAGCAGTCCGCGTACTGCGGCGCGTCGGCGCTCGCTCGGCGGCATGAGCGTGCAGGACTGGGCGTTCGGCACTGATGCCGGTAGGCCCGGTACGTCTTCGGCTACAGGTAGATCTCGGCCAGGCGGGGGTAACGGGCGTGCACCGCGTCGTCGTCTTCGTGGTCGAAGTCGTCGCCGAGTAACGGTCCGTTGAACGTGTCCGCGGGCAGCTCGGCCCGGGCCGCGTGGACGGCGTCGTAGAAGTCGGCGTCCTCGTCGAACGCCGCTTTCCCGACACTGAGCATGCTCTCGCACAGCAGGAAGTCGTCGTCCGGGTCGATGCCCAGTTCGGCGAGCGTGTCCGGGTCCCGCAGGGCGCGCTCCCAGCTGCTGCGGCCCTGCGTGACGAGCCAGCCGCGGAAGTAGTCGAAGGCATCGTCGGAGCAGCCACCGTTCATGAGGTAGGCGGCATCCCCGACGGCGGGCCGTCCAGCCTGTACGGCGAGATCCTGGCCCGCCCCTGATCGGGTTCCGGTGTGCGCGGGCGTCCGCGCACACCCACCGGCGGCGTCAGGCGATGCGGCGCACGCGGCGGATCGCGAGCCAGACGAGCAGCGCGGCGGCCGCGACGAAGATGCCGGTCTCGATCCACTGGAAGGTCCAGAACCGGCTCTCGGGCTGGTACACCTGGTAGTTGTAGGCCCCTGGGTGCAGGCCCATCTCGCGGGCCGCGGCGCACAGACCCCCGTCGACCTCGGGCCGGCAGACCATCATGCCGCCGGCGACGCGGGTGCCGTCCGCCTGGCGCACCTCGGTGGACATCAGCCAGGCGCCGGCCATCAGGTCGACGTGGTCGTCGATCGCGAGGCTGCGGGTGAGCGGCGCCATGAAGCGTGGCCGGGCGTAGAGGCCGACGGCGACCCGTGCGGCGATGTAGGCCGGCAGGGTGACCGCTATCGCGGACATGACCTTCGGCAGCAGGGTGCCGGCGTACAGGCCGAGGGCGACCGCGAACAGCGTGTAGCCGACCGGGACGACGCCCTGGACGTCGAAGAAGACCTCGGTGAAGCGGCTCTCGCGGAACTGCAGGGGTTTGAACCACCAGGCGATGCCCAGGCCGTAGCCGGCGGCGAGGACGGCGACCGCGCCGCCGAGGAGGCCGGCCTTGGTCCAGGCCCACTGCCGGCGGCTGACGCCCTGGGTCCAGATCATGCGGTGGGTGCCCTGCTCGATCTCGCGGGCGACGAGCGGCGCGCCCCAGAACAGGCCGAAGAGCAGCGGCACGGCCAGGAGCAGTACCGCGACGTAGAGCAGTGGGCTGTAGGTGTCGATGAACTGTTTGAGCCCGAGGTCGCACAGCTCGCCGCCGTTCGCGCAGCCCTGCCCGACGAGCCGGTCGAGGTCGCGGCGCATCGCCAGGCCGGTCGGCACGATGAACGCGGCCAGGGCCACCAGCCCGAGCAGCGTGTAGAGGCCCTGCTTGCGGTGCTGCCGCCAGGTCAGCCAGATCATGCCGCGACTCCCCATGCCTCGTGGGTGGCCTCCGTGACGCCGTCGGACAGGTAGGCCAGGATCAGGTCTTCCAGGGTCAGCTCGTGCACCGTCCACGACGGGTCGACGACCCGGCCGGTGACGCGCACCAGCAGCGTCGACTGCCGGTCGGTGTGGCGGGCCCGGACGACGGCGGCCACACCGCCGATCGGCTCGCCGTGGTGCCGCGGGCCGATCAGCCGCCGGTGCTCGCCGACGATGCCGTCGACGGCGCCGGACAGCTGCACGGCGCCGGAGCTCAGCACGACGAGGTGGTCGCAGGATTGCTCGAGGTCGGCGAGGATGTGCGAGGAGAGCAGCACGGTCGTGCCGGACTCGGCGACGCTGCCCATCAGCGTCTGCAGGAACTCGCGCCGCGCGACGGGGTCGAGGCTGGCGACCGGCTCGTCGAGCAGCAGCAGCCGGGGCCGCTTGGCGAGGGCCAGGGCGAGGGCGACCTGGGCGCGCTGGCCGCCGGAGAGCTTGCCGACCGGGATCCGGGGCGGGATGCCTGCCTGGGCGAGCCGGGTCCGGGCGAGCGTGGCGTCCCACCGCCGGTTGACCTTGCCGCCCATGGTGACGAGTTCGTCGGCGGTGAAGTCGCGGTAGAGCGGGGTGTCCTGGGCGACGAAGCCGATGTCGGCGAGGGCGGCGGTGTTCTCGTACGGCGTGTTGCCGAAGACCCGCACCGCGCCGGCGTCGGGGCGCAGCAGGCCGACGGCCAGATGCAGCAGCGTGGACTTGCCGGATCCGTTGGGCCCGACCAGCGCGGCGACCCGGCCGGCCGGCAGCCGCAGGGTGCAGTCCCGCAGCGCCCAGCGTGCCCCGTACCGCTTGCCGAGCCCGTCGGCCTCCAGCACGTGCTCCATCTCGTGTCCTCTCATGCCAGCTCCTCCAGCAGTGCGTCGGCCTGCCGCGCGGCGCGGATCGTGGTGTCGACGAGCGCGGTGACGTCCTCGTCGCTCAGGCCCGCCGCCTGGGCCCGGCGCAGCCAGTCGAGCAGCTCGGTGCGCAGGTCTGCCTGGTTGGCGAGGGAGTCTCCGGCGAGGGTGCCGGTGACGAACGTGCCGACCCCCGGCCGCCCCTCGGCGAGCCCTTCGAGCTCCAGCTCCCGGTAGGCCTTCAGGACCGTGTTCGGGTTGATGGCCAGGGACTGCGCGACGTCGCGGACCTTCGGCAGCCGGTCGCCGGGCGCCAGCAGCCCGACCCGCAGGGCCTGTTTGACCTGCTGGACGAGCTGCATGTACGTGTTGACCTTCGACCGGCCGTCCAGCACGAACTCGATCACGCCGGCCCGCCTCTCTGTTGTCCTACGACAGTAAGACTATAAGACAAGAGGGCCGAAGTCATAGGTGCGGTCGCCGTGGGCCGTCAGCGCAGCGCTGCCACCGCGGTCTCGATCACCGTGCCGGGCGGGCTGACGACGTCGGGCACGACGCCGGTGCCCTCCCAGTTGGTGCCGGTGACGCTGTCGACGACGTGGGCCTCGGGCAGGAACGCCAGCACCGTCGGCGCCAGCCGGATCGGCGTGATGTGATCGGCGGCGCCGGGCGTGGTTTCACCCACGACGACAACCCTGCCCTGCGCCTGCAGGTGGTAGGCGAGCGCTTCGCCGGACGAGAACGTGCCGGGGCCGACGAGGACGGCGACCGGCTGCCGCAGACTCGTGCCGGCCGGCAGGGCGGGTGTCCACCACTGGCGCCGCCGGTCCGGGTAGACGACCTCGGACAGCTGCGTCGGCGTGTCGCCGAGCAACCGGCCGGCGATGTGCGCCACCGTCGCCGGGTCGCCGCCCCCGTTGGCACGCAGGTCGAGCAGGATCCGGGCCGAGCCCTGAGCGAGGGCGAACGCGGCGTCGAGATACGGCTGGGCGAGGCCGATGGCGTCGAGGTCGTCGACGCTGATGAGGCAGGTGCCGTCCGCCAGCCGCCGCACCTGCGAAACGCACGCGGCCCGGGCCCGGACCACGTCCGGGTCGGGATCCGGCCAGCCCGGCGACTCGGTGTCGGGCCGGCCGGTGCCGCCGGGCTCGAACGTGAGCGCGAGATGGCGGGAGACCGTCCACGCACACCGTTCGATGGCCGCGCAGTCGGTGCCGGTGACCGGGGTGTCCACGGCTCCGAACCGTTCGGTGAGCACGGCGATGAGCGCGTCGCGGCGCGCGCCGGCCGGCATCAGCCGGCGCAGCCAGTCGGTGAGCCGCTCGACGAGGTCATGCACCAGTAGGGCGTCGGACATGACCGAACGGTAGAGCAGCGGGTCCCCGGCCAGCAGCCTCGACCGCTACGCCCGCAGCGAACCGGCTCCGCTCAGCCTTCGATGAGCGTCGCGATCCGGCGGGCGGTGGCGCGGTCCCGCACCAGCCCGCCGAGCATGTCGCGGAGTGCGTCGCCGGTCTCGTCGCCGGCTTCGAGCGCGACCTGCAGGCGCGTGAGCGCGAGGGTGCGTTGCGCGGCGGGGCGCCGCTCCGACTGGTACGCGTCGAGCCGGTTCTGCGGCGCCGCGTCACGCAGTACCGCGGCGAGTGCCTTGCCGAGGGCGACGGCGTCGAGCAGGCCGGCGTTGATGGCCGATCCGCCGGCGCTGAAGATGTGCGCGGCGTCGCCGGCGAGGAAGACCCGGCCGTCGCGGTACCGCTCCGCGTGCCGGCTGTTCGCGACGACGCTCCTCGCGGCAGAGGCCGTCGTGTACGGCAGATCGGCGCCCAGGACGCGGCGGAGGCTGGCCCGTAGTTCGTCGTCGCTCAGCTCGTTGGTCGGCTCGCTGTCACCGCGCGGTTCGTGCGTGCTGACGATGTACACGTCGGCCGGGGCGGAGCGGTCGAGTGCATTCACTGGGGCGATGGTGATCGATCCGTGTCCGGTCCGGTTGGGTTGGAACGGCACGAGCTTGCCGATGCCGCGCAGGTCGATGCTGTTGCCGACCCGGGCCGCGGCTCCGGCCGGGATGGTGACCCGGGCCAGCCGGGAGATGTCGGTGCTGGTGATGCCGGGGAAGCCGATGCCGAGGCTCTTGCGCACGAAGCTGTGCGCGCCGTCGCAGCCGACGAGGTACCGCGTGCGCAGCTCGACGGACGAGCCTTCGGCGGTGGCCTGGACGGTCACCCCGTCGCCGTCCTGCTCGAACCCGGTGACCTCGTGCCCGCGCAGGACCGTGGCACCGAGGCGCACGGCGCGCTCCGCCAGCAGGCTTTCCAGCCGGTGCTGCGGCACCGGGAGCACGTGCAGCGGACTGCGCAGCAGGCCGAGCTCGAGGGTGAACGGGCCGAAGCGAAACCGCGGTGGCCGCACGACCCGCAGCCCGGTGCCCCGCAGGACCTTGCGCCGCCGCAACTCCAGAGCGGCCCGGCCGACGACGCCGTTGCCTTTCGGGATCTGGACCGGCTCGTCCGCGCGGTCGAGAACGACCGCACGGACGCCTGCGGCGGCGAGGTCGCCGGCGAGCATCAGGCCCGTCGGCCCGGCGCCGACGACGACCACGTCAAGGACAGCTGCATCAGTCAGGGTCGACATGCGTGTCAACCTAACTTGACACGAAATTCCTGTCAACCTTGGTTGACGAGAGGCACTGGGCGGGCCGGTCGCGGGATCGCGTGCGGTGGCCTCACGCCATTGGCTGGACGCGCGGACTTGTGCCGCCGTGCGGCGGAGGTGGCGGGCTGGGTGACCGGCCGTCCGGACCTGTCGACGTGGTTGATGGGTCGCACCGATGCGCACGTCCAACCGGATCGGGGGTGGAACGATCTATTCCCTAACCTTTATCGTGAATGCACGTGCATTTTGCCGGAGGCGTGCAATCGCGTTTCCGGCATGCGTTCGCTGCACACCTGAAATTGGTGATCGTCGAACTGGCCGGTGCGCCTGACAGCGGTAGGAAAGGGGCCAGCGATGGTGCCGGAGTGGGTGCCTGACGGTGTCGACATCACCACGCCGAACGCGGCGCGGGTCTATGACTATGCGCTCGGCGGGTTCCACAACTTCGAGGTCGACCGCCGATTCGCCGAGGATGCCGAACGGGTGTGGCCGGGTATCATCCAGCTCGCGCACGACAACCGCGCGTTTCTGGGGCGGGCGGTGCGGTGGCTGGCCGGCACGGGGATCCGGCAGTTCCTGGACATCGGCTCGGGGATCCCGACGCTGGGCAACGTCCACGAGGTGGCGCAGCACGCCGCCGCGGACGCGAAGGTCGTCTATGTCGACATCGACCCGGTGGCTGTCGCGCACAGCCGCCGGATCCTGACCGGCAACCGGTACGCCACCGCCGTCAAGGGTGACGTCCGGCGGCCGCAGGACATCCTCGGTCATCCCGAGGTCGCCGAGCTGCTGGACTTCTCCGAACCGGTCGGTGTGTTGATGGTGGCGGTACTGCACTTCATCGCCGACACCGACGACCCGGCCGGCATCCTCCGCCAGTTCGCCGACGCCACCGTCACCGGCAGCTGCGTCGCGATCTCGCACGCGGTGCCCGCCGACGACGCGGCAGGGCAGGAGAACGTGCGACTGCTCTACCAGCACACCCCTACATCCCTGCACGTCCGTACACCTGACCAGGTCGTGGACCTGCTCGCCGGGTGGCAGGTGGTGGACCCGGGTCTGCTGCCGATCAGCGACTGGCACCCCGACCCCGAGGACGCCGGCGATCCCGCGCAGCGTTCGGCGTTCGGCGGTGTGGCCCGCAAGACCACCGACCCATAGACGGCGGTGCTCACCCGTTCGAGGGACGTGCTGGTACTCGCCTCCCGGTGGCGTCGACAATGTTTTGTCGGAGGACTCCGCCGACTTTCAGTCCGCTGCGGCGTGGAAGGGCGCCTTCATGTCACAGTCGACGGCAAACGCACCCGCCAGCGATGGTCTTCGCTGGAGGTATCGCGTGTGGTGACACCATCCGAGCCATTGGTCGCGGCGTTCGCGGCGGTCTGGGAACGGGCACTGCCCAGGACGAATTTCGTTGCCGGTGGACGGGCACGCCGTTCGCGGATCCTGCAAGACCTGACCGTGCGGCTGCGCACCGCGTTGACCGGTCCTGCCGCCGATCCGCACGCCGGTTTCCTGGTCGGTGGCGACCTCGTCCGCAACACGATGGCCGACCCGCAGATCATGGCCGCGAGCATGCGCATCCTGGGCGAGCGTCTCCTGACCGATCTGCGGCTCACCGGACAGGCGCCCGCCGACCGGCTCACCGGACTGATCGAACAGCTGGCCCTCGGCTTCACCACCGCGCTGCGGGACCAGGTCCGTGCCGCGGCGGAGGACATCGGCAGGGACGAACGTGAGGCATGGCGGGCCCACCAGCAGCAGTTGCAGCACCAGCTCCGGCACGCGTTGCTGCACGACCCGCTGACCGGCCTGCCGAACCGGGCAGCGCTCAACGCCTACCTCGACACGGTCATCGCCCGGAAACCGGCCACCCGCATCGGCGTGTGCCTGCTCAACCTGCAACGGTTCGCCGCGATCAACGACATCTACGGCACCGTCGTCGCGGACCGGCTCCTCCAGGACACCGCACGACGGCTCCGCGGCCTCGCCGCCGATCGGGAGCACTACCTCGCCCACCTCGGCGCCGACACCTTCGCCCTCGTCGCCGAGGACACCACCGGACCCGACGACGCCGTCAAGACCGCCGACGCCGCGCTGCGGCTGCTGCGGCAGCCGTTTCAGGCCCACGGTCACACACTGTCCATCACCGCGCGAGCGGGCATCGTGGAGCGACCCGCCGGCGACAGCGGCCCGGGTGACCTGCTCCGCGCGGCGGCGATGGCAGTGACCTGGGCCCGCCGTGACAACCCGGCGACATCATGGGCGCTGTTCGAGCCGGCCCGCGAAGCGCGAGATGTCCGCCGCCACCAACTCACCCACGCTCTGCCGGACGCCGTACGGGGCGGCCAGCTCACCCTCGCCTACCAGCCGATCATCCGGATGCACGACAACACCATCACCGGCATGCACGCACTCCCACGCTGGCACCACCCCACTCTCGGGCCTGTGCCCGCCGGCGAGTTCCTCGACCTGGCCGACCGCATCGGAGTCCTGATCCCGCTGAGCACCGGCCTCCTGCGTGAAGCGTGCGTACGGGCCGCGACGTGGCAGTCGACGCCGCAACCACCGATGCTCAGCATCGACTGCGCCACCGCCCATCTCCGCGACCCGCACATCGTCACCACCGTCACCGCCGCGCTCGACGCCAGCGGCCTTCCACCCGGCCAGCTGCAACTCACCGTCGAGCAGGACGCCCTGCACGACACGAGCGACGACATCGCGTTCAACGTCGACGGACTGGCCCGCACCGGCATCCACCTCGCCGTCAACAACACCGGCGGCCCCGCCCACCTCGCCGAGTCCCCGATCAGCACCGTCAACCTCGACCCGCGCCTCCTGCACGGCCTCGACGTCTACCTCCCCACCTATGCCTCGACCAGCACGACCCTCGCCTGGCTCATCGAGATGTTCCACGACCTCGCCCGTACCGTCGCCGCCACCGACGTCCGCAACCGGGACCAACTCGAAGCTCTCAACGACCTCGGCTGCGACGCCGCCCGCGGCGACCACCTCGCCCACCCCATGAGCGCCGAAGCGGCCGACCGGCTCTTCAACCCCACGAACCGGCCCCCGCCTCCACCGCCATGAATCACACCTGCCTGAACCTGTGGGTCAGTCGTCGGCGCCGAGGCCCGGCCCGGCGGGTCGTCAGGCCCGGGAGTCCGGCAGCCCGTCGTAGTCGGGCAGCTCGACGCCGTTGATCGCGCGCTCGACCAGCTCGGTGAGCGCCTCCATGTCGGGCTCCGGCGCCGGCTCGGCGTCCGGCCCCGGGGCGTCGAGGCTCTGTACGTGCATTTGGCCGATCTCCTGGTTGGCCTCCACGAACGAGCGCATCCGCCCCTCGAACGCGGCGAACCCCGCCTCCGGGTCCCACCCGGCCGCGGCCAGCTCGCCGGCCAGCAGGTAGGCACCGACCAGGGCCAGCCCGGTGCCCTGCCCGGACATCGGCGACGAGCTGAACGCCGCGTCTCCGAACAGCCCCACCCGGCCGCTGTGCCAGCGGTCCATGACGACCTGGGCGACCTGGTCGAGGTAGAAGTCCGGGGTGTCGTCCAGGTGCGCCAGGATCTGCGGCGTCAACCAGCCGAAGCCGGTCATCCGCTCCCGCAGCAGCTTTTTCTGGGCCGCGACGTCGCGGTAGTCGACGTCGAACGAGGCCGCGGGGAACGAGAACATGGCCATCGCCCGGGTGGCGTCCTGGATCGGCCGCAGCAGTGCGGTGCGTCCGGACTCCTTGTCCTGGCACTCGATCAACCAGCTGTCCAGCCCGAACTCATTGGGCACGCTGTAGAAGGCCAGCACGAGCCCGAGGTGGCGGACGAACCGCTCGTGCGGCCCGAAGACCATCGCCCGCAGCGCCGAGTGCAGCCCGTCCGCCCCGATCACCAGGTCGAAGCGCCGCCGGTCGCCGCCCGCGAAGGTCACGTCGACGCCTTCGCCGTCCTGCGCGAGCTCCGCGATCCGGTCGCCGAAGAGGTACTCGACGTCGTTTCGGGTGTCGTCGTACAGCACCTGGGACAGGTCCCCGCGCAAGATCTCGATCTCCGCGATGTACCCGTCGCCGCCGTGATCGTCCGCCCGGAAGGTCTCCAGCACGGCCCCGTCCACGTCCACCGTGTGAGCGCCCGCGGTTGCGGTGCGGGCGGCGCGTACCGCCGCGTCCAGCCCCATCTTCCCGATGACGTCCTTGGTCACCCCGCGGGCGTCCACCGCCTGCCCGCCGGGGCGCAATTCAGGGGCCCGCTCCACCACGGTCACCTCGGCACCCCGCCGGTGCAGCCAATGCGCCAACGCGGGCCCCGCGATGCTCGCCCCCGTCACCAACACCCTGGTCCTGCTCACAGCGCCCCCGCTCACCTGTCCGGATATCTGTGGATCGTACCGATGCTCACGGCGCTGACGGCGACACCGGCTCGGACGACGGCCGCCATTCTCGCCTGATCAGCCCGTAGACCCACGAGTCGGAGACCTCACCGTTCACGACGCAGTCTTCCCGCAACGTCCCTTCACGCACGAACCCGAGCTTCTCCAGCACGCGGGCGGACGCCACGTTGCGCGTGTCGGTCTCGGCCTGGACGCGGTTCAGGTCCAGCGTGTCGAACGCCCACCGCAGCAGAGCGCGCGCGGCCTCCGTCGCGTAGCCGTGGCCCCATGCGGCATCGTCGAAGCAGTACCCCAGCGACGCGCTGCGGTAGTCCGGATTCCACTGGCTCAAGCCGCACCAGCCGATGAACACCCCGTCGGAGACCCGATCCACGGCCACCCGCGCCCCGGTGCCCTCCCCTTCTATCTGCCGGCAGGCCGTGATGAACCGCCCGGCGCGCGCACGGTCGCTCCATGGCGGCGCGTCCCAGTAGCGCAGCACGTGGGCGCTGCTGTGCAGCGCGAAGAGGTCGTCCGCGTCCGCTTCATCGAAGGGCCGCAGCCGAAGGCGAGCGGTGTGCAGCGCAGGAGTGGGCAGCGACATGCGTTTTGCCTCCCGTGATTGGTGACCGAACCAGCAGACGCCGGATGCCGGCCACTGGCAACGGGTTTCCTCGGACGGAAGCGAGCAGAAGTTCCCGCCGGGCCTGGGTTTCGGGTGGGCGGAACCGCGGTATCTGGCCCGGAACGGGCCGGCTGACCCCACCCGCCGGCGCGGTGTCACGGCCCGCCGCCGACCTGGTGAGGTGCGCCGTGCAGGATGCGGGCGGCACGGCCGGCCGGATGCCCGCGGGCTCCGGCTTCCTGCGGCGCGAAGTGGGGCTGTGGGGCCTGACGTTCGTGTCGCTGGGCTCGATCATCGGCTCCGGCTGGCTGCTCGGCGCGCTGACCGCGGCGCAGGCCGCCGGGCCGGCGTCGCTGATCTCCTGGCTGCTCGCCGGTGGGATGCTCGCGCTGCTCGCCCTGGTCCACGCGGAGCTCGGCACCTCGTACCCGGTCGCCGGCGGCACCGCGCGGTTCCCCGGGTTCGCGTTCGGCGCGCTCGCCGGGCTCACCGCGGGCTGGGCCGCCTGGCTGCAGGCCGTGACGATCGCCCCGATCGAGGTGGAGGCGAGCCTGCAGTACCTCAACAACATCGCATGGGTCCGCGACCACCTCGGCCTCCTGCACACCGACGGCACGCTGTCACCGGCCGGGCTGGGCTTCGCCACCCTGCTCATGCTGCTGTTCACCGTGATCAACGTGCTGGGGGTGCGGCGGCTCACCAGGAGCAACGCCACCGTCGTGGGCTGGAAGCTCGCGGTGCCGGTGCTCACCATCGTCGTCATTGCCGCGCTGACCTTCCAGCCGTCCAACTTCACCGCGGGCGGAGGATTCAGCCCGTACGGCGCCCACGGCATCTTCGCCGCGCTGCCCGCCGGTGTCGTCTTCTCCCTGCAGGGCTTCGAACAGGCGATCCAGCTGGGCGGCGAGGCGCGCGATCCGCAGCGGGACCTGTCCCGCGCCGTGATCCTGGCCATGCTGATCGGCACAGTGCTGTACATCCTGCTGCAGATCGTCTTCATCGGCGGTCTGGACCCGCGCAACCTCGCCGGCGGGTGGGCGCATCCGGTGGGCGCCGGCGACTTCGGCCCGTATGCGACCATCGCCGCCGCGGCGGGCGCCGGCTGGCTGGCCGGGTTGCTGTACGCCGACGCGTTCGTCTCGCCCGCGGGGACGGGACTGGTCTACCTCGGCGCGTCGGCCCGGCTCTCCTACGCGCTGGCCCGGCAGGGCACCCTGCCGCAGGCGCTGAGCTACGTCAGCCGCCGCGGCGTTCCGCTGTACTCGATCGCGCTGGCGTTCGTCGCGGGGGAGCTGGCCTTCCTGCCGTACCCCAGCTGGCAGTCGCTCGTCGGGCTCGTCACGTCGGCGACCGCGATCATGTACGCGTTCGCGCCGGTGTCGCTGACCGCGCTGCGCCGCCGCGACCCCCGGCGCCACCGCCCCTACCGGGTGCCCGCCGCCGGGGTCACCGCACCCGCGGCCTTCGTCGCGGCGAACCTGGTGATCTACTGGGGCGGCTTCGAGGCGACCTGGAAGCTCCTGGTGGCGATCGGCGCGGGGCTGGCACTCTTCGCGATGACCGTGGCGCACACCCCAGACCGGGCGCGGCCCGCCATCGACTGGCGTGGGTCGTCGTGGATCTGGCCCTGGCTCGTCGGGCTCACCGTCATCGGTTTCCTCGGCCGGTACGGACGCGGCGCGCGCCTGTGGCTGCCCGGCTGGATCGACCTGCTCGTGGTGATCGTTTTCAGTCTCGTGATCTTCGCCTACGCCGTCAGCGTGGCCGTGGACGGCGAGCGGGTGCGTGCGGCGGTCGACCGGGAACGGACCGAACTCGCCACCCCGCTGGAGCGTGCCGCACCGTGACGATCGAGTACCACCGCTGGTCAGGACTGTTGCTTGTCCTGGGTGACATCGGGCACCGGGGTGCCGCCGGTCCGGGCGAGCGCGCTGGTCAGTGCCGGCCGGCCGGCGGGATCGCTCAGCAGCAGCAGTGCGCTCCGCTCCGTCGGCAGGGCCCGCATCGTCCGCTCGACGGTGGTGTCGCTGAGGCCGGTGTCGTGCCGGCGCGCCACCACCGCGCCCGCGCCCGCGCCGATGACCAGACCGGTCAGCGGGAGACCGACGAAGGTGCCCAGCACCACCCCCCACGCGCCGCCGGCGAGGGCGCCGTCGATCGCGTCCATGTCCCGGGTCTCCTGCACGTGGATCCGGTCCGCCCGGTCGGTCCAGGCGAGCACGGCGTCGTCGAGGCGCACCGGACGGTGCTGGCGCAGCGCGGTGATCAGGGCTGCGCGAGCCCCCGTCACGTCGTCGAACGAGTAGGCCATGGTCTGGTCGGCGCGCCGCCGGGCCGGGCGGGGCAGGTGCCCGGCCAGCGGACGCCGCCGCAGCTGCCAACCGGCCAGGAACCCCAGACCGACGGCCAGCAGGTGCCCGATGTCGGTGAACGTGCCGCCGTTCAGCAACGGCAGGACGACGATCGCGATCGCCAGCGGCACCAGGTACCGCCGCGCACGCACCGGCAGGGTGAGCGCCAGCGCGCCGGCGACGGCGTGCGAGCCGTAGCTCGTGCCCACGTCACTGGCCACGGTGATCGCGCCGCCCAACCAGCCGCCGCGGACGCCGGCCAGCAGCAGCCCGTACACGATGCAGCTCGTCACCGCGTTGGACCCGAAGAACACCACGAGCAGCCGCCGCCACCCCCACAGCACCTCGGCCACCGACAGAAGCACCAGCAGCGGGATCAGCGCCAGCACGCCGACCCGTTCGTCGAGCACGAAGGCGCTGGTGACCAGCGTCCAGATCCGGTGGTTCTGCAGGTTGGCCACGTTGGTGGAGTTGGCGAGGACGATCTGGGCCCGGACCTCCGCACTGACGGCGTGGTTCAGGACGACGTTGACGGCGATGACCATCAGCACGTACAGCGGGGCCAGTCGCACCCGCGCGAGGAACGACAGGCAGATCTTCGCCTTGGCCGACCGGCCCTCCGCGCCGACAAGGGCGTCGGCGAGCTCGCCGCCAGGCAGGTAGGAGGCCGCTACAAGGCCAGGACGATCCCGATAAAACCGGCACCGGCTCCGCACGCCCATGAGATGCGACCCATCAAAGATGATCTCCCCGTCGAGTGTACCGCCGCCGGACGTCGTGCAGGTATCGGTCCGGCTCTCGCCCGGCCGGGCCCCGGCTGGCAGGCTGACGCCATGGATCGCGGGGGCGCGGTGCCCGTCAAGTGGTGGCAGTCGACGCTGCTCGGGCTCGGCGCCGCATTGCCGTTGGTGTGGGCGGTCTTGGCCTTCACGGAAGACGTGCCCTCCGGGGGCGGGTCCGGTGACGTCGTCGTGTTCGTCGTGTACGGGCCGATGATCGTGGCCGCACTCGCGGTCATCGGATGGCTGACGGTGTGGATCGCCGGGGACGGCAAGACACGGTGGCGGCACTGGTGGTGGGTGTTCGTCACGCCCTTGGCCATGTGGGGCGTGCTGCTGATCGGCGCGCTCACCAGCGGACCTGCGATAGCGGTGTCCGAGCAGCGGCTGGGCTGGTCACTGGTCGTGCTGGTGATGTACTGCGCGGTCAGCGCCGGCACCGCCGAACGCGCGCCGCGAGTGGTGAGCGCGCTCGCGGTCGTGATCGGTCTCGCGGCCGCACCGCTGATGATCGCCTACGACGACACCTCGCAGTACCGGTGGCGCAAGGCCACCTTCGCGTCGGCGCCGCAGGCGTTGCCGGTGATTCCTGGCTACACGGTGGCCGCTGTGCGGGGTGAAGGACCGGTACTCGAGGTCGACATGAAGGGACCGACAGACCTGCGGGTGTCGGTGCAGCGATGCCAGGACTGCACCGTCCGCCGCCAGTACTCCGGCAACTGGATCACCGTCGTGGACGGAACCTTCGCGCTCTGGATACCGGTGGTGGAGAGCCCAACGGGGCAACTGCTGGCCCTGGAAGGCATCTCGTTGCGCCCTTCCAGCCTCAACGAGCTGGCGTCCTTTCCGATGGCCGCCTCGTACGACGTGGATTAGTCCCGCTCGAGGTGCTCCGCCACTTGGTGTGCGGGCAGGGCCCATTCGATCGAGTCGCCCTACGATCCTCGGCATGACTCGTACGACGCCGCCGCGCCGGGTGGACTTGGCGGTGCTGTTTCCGGAGCTGGCCGGGTACGCGGCAACGGCCACTCGGCTGCATCCCCGGCCCGGCAACCCAACGACCGTCGACAGTTCGGTCGGCGGTCGTCTGCTGTGGCCGGCTGACGAGCCCTGGCCGGTATGCGAGGACGGGCAGGACCACTACGTCTTCCAGCTCCGGACGCCGGCGACGGTCCGTCGTAGCCGGGAGATCTACGCGGCGGCGCGGACCCGGGCGGCCGCGGGCGGCACCCGGTACGAGCTGACCGACGAGGAGCGGGCCGAGCTGCCGCCCTACGACCACTCCGAGCCGGAGGACCGCATCGACGAGCTGATTCCGCTGGTACCGGTGGCGCAGCTGTACCGGCGGGACGTCCCCGACTTCACCGGCCCGGACGACGCCGACCTGTTGCAGGTGCTGTGGTGCCCCCTCGATCATCCGGACGAGGGCTACAACCCGAGGGTGAGGCTGTACTGGCGGCGCAGCGCCGACGTGACACAGCCCCTGAGCGTGGCCCCTGAGCCGACCGTCGTGAGCGGCGCCTACCTGCCGACCCCGTGTGTCGTGCATCCAGAGCAGATCCGCGAGTACCAGTACGGCCGGCTGCTGCCGGTGGAGCTCGACGCCCGGATCGCCGCGTGGGAGGGCGAGACCGGGCTCAGCTACCAGTACGACCTGTCCCTGGCTCCCGGTTGGAAGGTGAACGGTTTCGCGAACTGGTCGCTGACCGACCCGCATCCGATGAACTGCGCCGAGTGTGGCACCGCGATGACGCTGCTGTTCACCGCCGACTCCAGCGAATGGCACGGCACGGGAGGCAGCTGGAGACCGGTGGACGAGCCGCCGGACGCCTCGTCCGGCCCCACCGACGTGTCGATCGGCCGCGGCTACGCCTTGTACGTCTTCCGCTGCCCGGAATCCTACGAACACCCGCCCGCGACCGCCATGCAGTAGGCGCTGCCGGCCGACATTTTCACGGCGACGGGACCGTGTAGATTCGCCGGCACGCGAGGAAGGGTGCGAGACATGGCAGAACACCGCAGCTGGGATGTCACCACCGGGCCCGGCATCACGGCCCTCGGCCTTGCTGCGGCGCGTACCGTCGAATCGTCGCGTCCGGACGCGCTGATCGACGACCCGTTCGGCGCCGCGTTCATCCACGCCGTCGAGTCTCCGGTCGCGTTCCCGGTGTGCTGGCCCGAGCCCGGCGCCGAGGTCGGTGACCGGGACGCGCTGCATCTGCACGGCTCGCGTTACATCGGGGTCCGCTCACGGTTCTATGACGACGTCGTCCTCGCGGCGGTCGGTGGTGGCGTCCGGCAGGTCGTGCTCCTGGCCGCGGGCCTGGACACCAGGGCGTTCCGGCTCGGCTGGCCGTCCGGCGTGACCGTGTACGAGCTGGACCAGCCGCAGGTCGTCGCGTTCAAGGACGACGTGCTCGACCGTGCGGGTGCCGGGCCCGCGTGCGTCCGTGTCCCGGTCGGCGCCGACCTGCGCGAGGACTGGCCGGCGGCGTTGACCGGCGCCGGGTTCGACGCCTCCGCGCCGGCTGTCTGGGTGGCGGAGGGGTTGTTGGCGTACCTGCCGGCGGCAGCGGAGGAGCAGCTGCTGCGGCGCATCGACGAGCACTCCGTGCCGGGGAGCCGGCTCGCGCTGGACCGCATCGTCCAGGTGGACCACCTCGCCGCCGACCGGGCGGCGCTCGACGAGCTCAGCGAACGGTCCGGGGTCCAGATGCGGTCCCTGATCAACACCGAGCAGCGCCGGGATCCGGCGGAGCAGCTGCGAGCGGCCGGCTGGAGCGTCGGCGAGGAAGCCGTGACGGCCGTCGCGGCGCGATACGGCCGGGACCTGTCCGACCCGTTCGGCCGGCAGGCGACGCCGCCGTGGCTGGACACCCGGTTCCTCAGCGCCGTGCTGGATCGCCGCTGATCAAAGACGCTCCCGCGCAGTAGGCCCGGACCTCAGCCGCCGTACGGCACGGTGATGATCTCGAGGTTGTGACCGTCGGCGTCCTCCCAGTACAGCCCGCGGCCGCCGTCGTTGGTGTTGATCCTTCCCGGCTGCCGGTGGTGCGGATCCGCCCAGTACGACAGCCCGTGCGCCTCGATGCGGGCGAAGATCTCGTCGAACTCCGCCTCCGACACGAGGAACGCGTAGTGCTGGGGATGGACGGTGCCGGCCTCCTGCGAGAAGTCGAGCGAGCAGCCGTTGGCGAGCTCGACGACCAGAAACGGCCCGAACGGAACCGGCTCCGCGACGCCCAGCAGCTCGGCGAGGAGCCGGGCCGACCGCTCCCGGTCACGCGCGTGGACGATGGTGTGGTTGAGCTGAACAGGCATGCCCTCAACGCTACGCGGAGCGCCTATATTGCCTCGTGGCCTGCTTCGCGGATCTGACGCCCTACGCGCACGGAGACGCTGACCACGACAGGGTGGCGCTCGGACGGCGCGCACGTTGGACTACCGTCCGCGGTACGAGCGGCTCAACGTCGGCTGGCTGGACGCGTCGCAGCCCTTCGACACCGGCCCGGTCCCCGACCGGTTCCCCGACGCGACGCACCGGTAGAACACTCAGTCGGCCGGTAGCACCGAGGCGTCAAGCTCCCACATACCAGCGGGAACAAGGACGCACACCGGTCGATCCTCCGCGGAACTTGCCGTCTCATAGGCAATGGTTATCTCCTGAGCGGCCCGTCCCTGTGGCGGCAGCAGCCGCATCACGATCCGGTAGGCCACCCCGTCACCACGCTCCGCCGCTTGCCTCAGCAGCGCGAATGCCGCAGCGTCGTCACCTCTCTGATGGAGCAGGCCGGCCAGGTTCGTCGGCGCGTCAGGGTCCCCGTCCGCGACCGCGGCCCGCAGGCAATCCTCGGCGTCGTCCAGCGCGCCGTCGTCCCAAAGCGTGACCCCGAGCAGGCTCCGGGCGCCCGGCACCCGGGCCGCCACCGCCTCGTCCAGCAACCGCAATGCCTCCGTGCGGGACGCGGCGCCGGCATCCGAGTACTGCTGGAGCAGAAACGCGGCGAGCCGCACTCGGGCCGGCCCGTGCCCCGCCGCCACCGCCGCACCCAGCAGCGCCAGTGCCTCGGCCGGACCACCCTCGTCCGCGAGCTCATCGCCTCGCTGAAACCACTGTTCCGCGCCGTCCACCCGGTCATGCAAGCACGCACGCCCACCGCCCGCCACCGCATCGGGCCAGCAGCCGTCTCCGCTGCGTAGCTGTGGTGACCTGCTCGGCTCCCAGCCGTTTCTGGCCGCCACCGCCAACCCGGCCGTGCTGCATCACGCACTGGCCTCGTCGCCCGAGCTCCAGCCGTTCCTGTAGTACGGCACGGACGGTGAACTGATGCCGGTGTGGTCCGGCACCTGATCCGCGCGCCTTCTACGTCCTAGGGTTGGGCGTGACTTCGATCGAGCGGCCCCGCACGGCCGAGCAGTGGCGGGCCTACCTCGCCGCGTACAGCGCCGATTTCCTCCGCGTCGCCGATCCCGAGCGGCTTCATGGGCTGGGGGAGGAGCGGCGGGCCGGTGGGTGGCTCGGGTTCGCGGGGGCGGGCGAGGACGCGCTCGCCGCTGTCCAGACGCGGCTCGGGGTCGCGCTCCCGCCGGGGTACCGCGCGTTCCTGGCGGCCTCCGACGGATGGCTCGAGATGGGGCCGTTCGTGTGGACGATGCGGACCACCGCCGACGTCGGCTGGCTGCGGGACCTCGAGCCCGAGATGTGCGATACGGGTGACGAGGACGACGAACTGATGGCGCGGGTGCTGCTGGTGTCCGCCGACGCGGACGCCTGCTACTGGCTGCTCGATCCCTCGGACGTCGACGAGGACGGGGAGTGGGCGGCGTACGTCTGGGCCTCCTGGTACCCGGGTCTCAGCGAGCGGTTCGACTCGTTCGCCGACCTTGTCGCCGCCGAGCGGGAGTCGTTCGAGGAACTCAACGCCCGCGACGGACGCGCGGTCGAGCCCACCGGCGCGGCCGAGCTCATCGCCGAGGGGCGGCGGACGGCACTGCGGGGCGACATCTAGGCGGCGCGGCTACCCGGCGTGGCGTGCGGTGCTCCACAGGTCGTCCCCGTCGTCGTCGCGCCAAGGGTCGTCGGCCGGTGGCTTGGAGGCCGCCGGTCGCTCCGGTACGGGTGCCGTCTGCCGCTCGACCGAGATGAGCACGGCGAGCGCGGTGGTGATCGGCACGGCGGCGACGATGCCGATCGTGGCCACGACGCTGCGGACGACCTCCTGGGCGAGGAACTCGCTGGTGATCGTCTCCCCGAAGGGTTGGTTGCCGGCCGAGATGAGCAGCAGCACCGGCAGCGACGCGCCGGCGTAGGCGAGGACGAGCGTGTTCACCACCGCGGCGATGTGTGCCCGGCCGACGCGGGTCGCGGCGCGGTACACCTGCCGCCGGGTCATGCCGGGGTCGGCTGCCGCCAGCTCGCTCACCGCCGCGGCCTGCGTGACGGTGACGTCGTCCAGCACGCCGAGCGAGCCGATGACGATGCCCGCGAGCAGGAGTCCGTGCAGGTCGACGGCCTGGAAGAACATGGCGAGGGTGGTCGCGTTCTCGCCGCCGTTGCCGGTGAGGTGGGTCAGTTCGACCGACCATACGCCCAGCACGCCGGTGAGGGTGAGGCTGGCGAGCGTGCCCAGGACCGCCACGGACGTGCGCACCGAGATGCCGTGGGTGAGGTACAGCACGGCCAGCATGATCGCCGCCGAGCCGGCCACCGCGACGGCGAGGGGCGGCTGACCGGCGGCGATGGCGGGCACGACGAACAGCAGCAAGACGGCGAAGCTGACCCCGAGCCCGGCGATCGCCGCGGCCCCACGCCACCGGCCGAACACCGCGATCACGAGGGCGCCGAGGACGGCCAGCCAGATCAGCGGCTTGCCGCGCTGGTGGTCGATGATGGTGTACTGCTGAGCCTCCGGCCCGTCCGGCGTGTCGACGAGCAGCATGACGACCTCGTCGCCGACCGAGACGCGCGGCGCCTGCGGCCCGTCGGGCACCGAGGTCCGGATGGTGCGGCCTGTGTCGGGTCCGTCCTCGACGCGGACGTCCACCGTGCCGCACCGGCTGGTGGCGATGCCGGTCGGGGTCTGGACGATCTCGTCCGGGGTGCAGGCGCGCTCCTCGACCCGGGTGACGGTGCCGAGATGGCGCCTGCCCGTGTCGCCGTCCGCGCGGGGCGGCTCGGTGCGGGGCCAGAGCACGGCGATCGCCGCCAAGGTCGCGGCGATCACCGGCAGCATGACGGCGATGATGATGACGCGGATGCGCCGCGACGCGGCCGGTCCGGTGGTGTGGTGGTCGTGCCCGGTTGCCATGCACGCTTCCGTTCAGGCGGCGTGCCGGGCGCGACAAGGCCCGGCACGGTGACGAAGAGGGTGGACGTGGAGCGCCTCTTCGATCAGTGCAGCCACACCTGCAGCTGGGCGCGGTCGACCGCCGGGCGCACCGCCGTCGATCCCGGTGACGGCGCACCGACCGCCGGCGGCGTGAGTTCGTGGCATCGCGCGGTGCCGGCATCGATCGCGAGCGGATCCACCGTCCGCGCCGGGGAATGGTCGGCGGCCGGGCGTCCGGAGGTCCGCGCGGCATCCGGCTCGCAGTCGCCGGCGGCGGCAACCAGTCCGGTCACCGCGGGCGCACGCTCCGGCAGCAGCACGACGGGGTGGACCGTGTAGCCCATCACACTCAAGGCGAGCAACAGCCACAACAGCGGCTGCATGCTGCCCTGACGACGCATCGGATGCCTCTCACCTGAACCCGGAAGCTGCCACCGTACCTGAGGCTGCCTGGACGAACGCGGTCGCCGGGGCGCTACTATGGCGGCTCCCGTCGGAGACCGAAGGGCCTGATCGTGGCACGTAACGGCGACCCGCTCCGCGGCGCCGTCCGGCATGTGGACACCGTGGCGGCCGTCGCCGCCGGTGTCGTCGCGTGCCTCGCCGCGGACGTGGTGGTCGCCGGCCTACTGGCACACAGCCACGGAGCCGCGCACGGCATCGCCGCCGGTGTCCGCCACGTCCACGACGACCAGGCCGCCGCGGCGATCGTCGTGGCCTTCCTCCTCGCCGCCGTCGGCATCGGGTCCGTCACGGCTTCCGTACGCCGGCCGAGCGGGCCTGGAGCGCGTTGGGCGGCGGGCCTGTCGGTCGTGTCGTTCCTCGGCGGCGAGCTGGTGTCGTCCGGCTGGGGCGCCGGCTCGCAGCCAACGCTGCTGTTCGCGGGCGGCGTCGCGTACGGGCTCGTCGGCGCCGTCGCCGGCCTGCTGTGCCGGCGCTGGATCGGCGAACGACCGCCCGTCGTGCGCGCCCGTCGTGCGCTCGCCGGCCCTGCCCGGCCCGACCCGGCGCAGCGACGCGACGTCCGGCCACCCGCGCGGTGGTGGGCGGCCTCGGTCGCGGGCCGAGCGCCGCCACTGCCGTCGCACTGATCGTCGCCCTCCGGCCTTCCCGGCCGCTCACGCGTCGCCTTCCGGCCGCTGTTCGTCAGCGGCCCATCACCTGATCGAAAGCGTTGCCGCCGCACGCTGCCATGGAACGGAGCCACCGTGTACCCCGACTCTCCAGACCGCCGCGACGACCGCGACGGCACCGACCGACGTGACGACAGGCGCACCCAGGACCCGGGCGCTTCGGCGCTGGTCCTGATCGGCGTCGTCGCGATCCTGATCATCGTCGGCTTCCTGTACGCCGTCCTCGCGCAATGACCACGGTCGCGGCGGTACCGGCCGACCGGTACCGCCGTGGCCCCGTGTGCAACGCGTCGACGGCTGGATCGAGTCGGCGCGCCGCGACCTCAGGACCGAAACGACCCGACGAATAGCGGCAGCAGCCACCCACCTCTCTCCGTTGTCCTGGCGGGACCGGTAAATCGCACTCATCGCCGGCCTGCCGGGAGTGAGCTGGGCAGTACGCCGAGATCGTCGGCCAAATGATCCTTTGGTCCGCCGGTGTCATGGCAGGATTGCGTCGCCGTGGCGAGCCGGAAACCGGTGACCGGCACTGCCGTCGCCCATGGCGACGAGTAGGAGAACGCGATGGACGACGAACAGTTCTGGCGGACGATCGACGGGACCCTGCAGCGTTCCGCCCAGGACACGGATGAGCAGGCCGAAGCGCTGCGCGATGTTCTCGTCGGCCTGCCCGACGCCGAGGTCCTCGACTTTCACCGGCGGTTGGTCGCGGCGAACCATGAGCTGTACACCTGGATCCACATGGCAGCGGTGGAACTGGTCGAAGGGTCGCTCGGGGATGACGGATTCACCGACTTCCGGACCTTTGTGGTTGCGACCGGGCGGCTTTCCTTCGAACGGTTCCGTGATGATCCGGACACGCTGGCAGACATCCTCGCCCAGCGAGGTATCGAACTCGCGGAGCCGTTCGGAGCCGTCGCCGACCAGGTGTACTTCGCCCGAACCGGCCGTCGTGCGGCGGACGACGGGGGCGGCCCACTCGAACCCTCGGAACCACCGTCCGGCGACCCGGCCATCCTCGACGACGCGACGCAGCTCCGGCAACGGCTGCCCCGCCTGAGCGCACGCGGGGACCGCTGATTCGTTGCCGAACCCGACGAATGCTCTGACCAAAATTCGCAGTGTTGGCCGGCATGCACTCAGTTGGCCTGGACGGCGAGTCCTGGTGAAAGATCGTGCCACTGCACTCCTGAGGTCCTGGCCACGGTCAGTCGCGCTTCTTCAGCGTAGTTCGAGCTGCACGCCGTCCTCGGTCAGACAGCGGACCAGGTTGTCGAAGGTGACTGCCGGGCCCCAGCTCTTCCGGTCGTAGCCGGGGATCAGGTGGGTGCGCGCCACCTCGGAGTCGTGCCAGATCAACCGGAAGCCGGGGGTGGCGCCGCCGTCCCCGGTGCCCGCGTTCTCGTGCAACCAGAACAGGTCGCCGCCGAACCAGCCGCCCGGGCCGTTGATCGCCTCGCCGATGGCGCAGAAGAACCCGTCGAGGTCGGTGACGTAGCGTCCGTCCAGGTGGTAAACCGTGCCCTCGGGCTTGTCCGGGGCATGCCTCCGGTGGAGCGCGGCGGCTTGCACCCAGAGATAGCGGTCGCTGCGATCAAGTTCTGCCCACTGGTTCGGCTCGTTGGGGCCGCCTGCGCGCCACGTGTCCCAGAGTGGACGATCGTTTGCCGCCAGTGGTTCCGGGATTCGCGCGCTCAAGGCGATATCGACCAGGTCGTCACCGAGGTCGGACGGGTGGGCCGCTACGACACTTCCGAATACCCGCTGTCCCCAGCCCATCTTGTGCGTCGTGCCGTCAACGCGTACATGGGCAAGCGCGGCCTCGAAGGAACCGGTGAGTCCGGGCCGGCAACCCAGCAAGGTCAACGGTGGACCCGGCGGCCAGATCTCAGGCCGCTCATGGAACAGACCCGCAACGTCCCGGCACTCGCCGGCCGGCGTCTCGGGGTGAGATTCGTCCGTCCCCGACCATGCGATCAGCCGATAACCGAAGACTGCGGGAGCGACGGTGCCGCCTTCATTGTTGTCCTCGACGCGGCGATGGCCTTCGAGGTCGATGTCGACCAAGCCGGAACCGTCCGCGGAAGGGCGATGTTCGACGACACGGACGTCGAGCAACTCCTCGACGATGTCGAAACACCCCCCGCATCCGGAATCACAACGTTTGCTCACCGGGCGGCCGGGGACGTGCGCACCCTCGACAACGAAGTTGCCGAACCAGGCCGGTCCCGTCCCGTTGGTCGCGGCGAGCAGGGGTCCAGACGGCGCGCAGCTCAGCAGGGTGTAACGCTCGTACAGCGGCTCTACCGGGAACACCCGGTCGACGAAGAGCCCGTCGATGTCCGCGCACTCAGTAAGAGCGGCGCCGGTTTCCTCGTCGAGCAGCCGCCAGCGCAGGGGAGTCGACACGGCCCGACCTTAGCCGAACCGGGCGAGCGCAGAGCAGTAACCCTGACCTGAACAGACCAGCTCGCCGGCCAGCAGCAGACCTTCGATGCGTTCCCGCCACTCGACCCGCCGGGCCACGCCGAGCAGCCACGCCGCGGTCAGCCAGGCATGCCATTCACAGCCAGGAGCGCATCGATCTCCTCGGGACGTCGGCGCCTCGCGTACCGCGATCCAGCGGCCGTGTTGACGGGTTCGCACCCTCCGGCAAAATGGGCCGGTGGGCTCACGCAGGTACCGCGGCAACTCTCGCCGCGAATGGCGGCACTACGTCTACATCGAGGCTCAGACCGTGGACCGTGAGCTGGACGAGAGCACGCGGTCCGTGCTCGAGATGCTGCCCGGGCAGCCGCTCGTGTCGTCGACCTACTTCGTCGCCTCGGTGGATTGGGACGACTACAGCTCGAAGATGGAGCAGTTCATTGAGCGCCACTTCGACGGCTGGTTGTACTTCCACAACAGCGGGCTTCGTCAGGTAGGGTTCCGGATTCCCCGCCAGGCACTGCCGGTCGAGGTGGTCGCACCGTACGTCGCGGATCGGTATGCGGTGCACGGCGTGACGATGACGGCCGATGCCGACGTGGTGGTCCTTCGTTTCGGGCGGCACGGCGAGGACGAGGAGCTCACCGGAGCAACGGGTGAAGATTGGTTCGACCACATCCTTCCGGTGCGGGAGGAGCTGATGTCGGGTCGTCTCGACGCGTTGGAACTCGGGCCGCTGGTCGGTGGCTACTGCGACGCTCTTCCCGGCCAACCCGACCTGCCGGCGGCTTACGGGCTGTCGAAAGCGACCCGGATCCTGGCCGCGTTCCTGCTCGTCGAGCCTGCCGAGCTGGAGCGCTGGGCGGCCGGCAGGCCGGCGGACCAAAGAGCCGAGCCGGCGGTCGACATGGCCGGAATCCGCCCCGGGGACGCTCGACTCGTACCTCCGCAAACGCGGACTGGATCCGAATCAGTGGCGTACTGGGAGTTCGCTGCCGCCGAATCCCATAAAACGTTCCGGATCCGGCTGGACCGGCGGCCGGACGGAAGCTGGACCGTCACGGCCACCGATCCCCGCAGTACGCAGCTGACCTTCGAATCCGAGCAGGATGCGCGACAGGGCTACCACGACGAGGCGTTCCGGCTGCACCGCCTCAACGCCCCGGGCCGGTGGCGGCAGATCGACGCCGGGTAATCGACGGGAATCAAGACGGCCCATCCCGAAATCAGCGGTGCGCCGGTATCGGGTAGGCGTGCACGGGTCCGTGCACAGCGATGGTGACCGGTCGGCCCGGGTCGTGTGCGGTGGTGCCGGCGGCCCGGGCGCGGATCGTCGCACCGCCGGCGAGCCGCACGGTGACGACCATGTCCGCGCCGAAGAACTCGCGGCTGACCACCGTGGCCGCGGCGTCGGTCGAGGTGCCGGCGTCGGAGAGTTGGAACTGTTCGGGGCGGATGAGGACCGTGGCGTCGCCGTCGGGGCAGGGCTGGGTGAGGGGCAGGGCGCCGAGCGGGCAGACGACCCGGCCGTTGTCGACCTTGCCGTCGAGGGCGCTGGCGGGTCCGAGCAGCAGCGCGGCGTCGACGGTGGCCGGCTGTGCGTAGAGCTGTTGCGGCGGGCCGGTCTGGGTGAACCTGCCGTCCGTCATGACGGCGACGTGATCGGCCATGGACAGCGCCTCGGCCTGGTCGTGGGTGACCAGGAGGGTGGAGACGTTCTCGGCCTTGAGCGCGGCGGCGACCGCGGTCCGGGTGGTTTCGCGGAGGGCTGTGTCGAGGGAGGAGAACGGCTCGTCGAGCAGGACGAGCGAGGGTTTGCGGGCGAGCGCGCGGGCGAGGGCGACCCGCTGCTGCTGGCCGCCGGAGAGCTGATGGGGGTACCGCCGGGCGAGAGCCGGATCGAGGCTGACCAGTTCCAGCAACGCCGCGGCCCGGTGCCGCCGCTGGTGTCTGCCGGTGCTCAGGTACGGCAGGCCGAAGGTGATGTTGTCCTGGACGTCCAGGTGCGGGAACAACGCACCTTCCTGGGCGACGTAGCCGATGTCGCGTTTGTTCGGCGGCAGGACGGTGCGGCCGCTGGACACGTCGGTACCGTTGAGGGTGACGGTGCCCGAGTCGGCGCGGTCGAATCCGGCGACGATCCGCAGCAGGGTGGTCTTGCCGCAGCCGGACGGGCCGAGGATCGCGGTGACGGATCCCCGGGCGATGTCGAGGTCGATGCCGTTGAGGACGGGCACCCGGCCGTAGCGCTTGAACAGCCCGTGCACGGACAGGGCGGTCATCGTGTGACTCCTCGGGAGGATTGCCGCAGCAGCAGGTAGGCCGACGGGAGCGACAGGACGATCATGCAGACGGCGTACGGTGCGGCTGCGGGGTAGTCGATCTCGGCGGCGGCGGACCAGAACTCGGTGGCCAGGGTGTGGGTTCCGGTCGGTGCGAGCAGGATCGTGGCGGTCAGCTCGGTGGTGACGGCGAGCGACACCAGGGCGGCCGCGGACAGCACGCCCGGTGCGGTGAGCGGGACGACGACGCGGCGGAAGGTGGCGAACGCGGACTGGCCGAGCCCGCGCGACGCCTCCTCGAGCGCCGGGGGTGCCTGGCCGATCGCCGAGCGCAGGTTCACCATCGCCCTGGGCAGGAACAGCATCACGTATGCGGCGACCACGACGGCGGTGGTCTGGTAGAGCGGCCGGGCATAGCGGATCGACACGGTCACCAGGGCGAGGCCGACGACGACGCCGGGGACGGCGCTGGCCAGGTAGGTGCTGCGTTCCAGCATGGTGGTCATCAGGCTCCGGTGCCGCACCGACAGCCACGCCAGCGGGAACCCGGCGGCGACGGTGGCGGCCGCGGCGAACGCGGCGAGTTTCGCGGTGGTCGCGAGTACCGGGAGCAGCTCGGACATGTCGAACCCGGCGGCGCCGGTGTAGCCGAGCCAGTGGGTGACGCTGTAGACGGGCACGCCGACGGCCAGGCCGACCACGGCGAGCGGCACCGCGACGGCCGGGGCGGTGAGCCGGCCGAGCCGGACCGGTGTGGCCGTGCGGGCGGCACCGGATCCCAGCCGGGCGGCCCGTGCCCGGCCGCGGGCCAGGACCTCCAGCGTGATGAACAGCAGGCAGCAGGCGATGAGCACGGCTGCGAGCGCGTTCGCCGCCGTGGACGCGAACGTCGACTCGTACTGGGCGATGATCGCGGTGGCGAAGGTGGCGTACTGCAGCTGCTCGATGGCGCCGAACTCGGCGAGCAGGTGCAGCGCGACGAGCAGCGAGCCGCCGAGCATCGCGGGGCGCAGCTGCGGCAGCACGACCCGCACCCACCCCCTGACCGGGCCGAGGCCGAGGCTGCGGGCCGTCTCCTCGAGCGCCGGGTCGAGCCCGCGCAGGGCGGCGGCGACCGGCAGCAACACGAACGGGTAGTAGGACAGGGCGGTGATCAGCGTGGCCGCCCAGAGCCCGTGCAGTTCGGGGGCGAGGCTGATCCACGCGTAGCTGTTCACGAACGCGGGGATCGCCAGCGGGCTGGCCAGCAACGCCAGCCACACGCCGCGGCCCGGGAGGTTGGTGCGTTCGACCAGCCACGCGAGGCCCACGCCGGCCGTCAGGCAGCAGAGGGTCGCGGTGGCGCACAGCAGGACCGTGTTGGCCAGCAGCTCGCCGATGAACGGCCGGAACACCAGCGGTTCGACGACGGGCCAGCCGACGTCGAAGCAGTAGTAGACGATGACGACGAGCGGGATCAGGGCGAAGCCCGCGATCAGCAGACATGGCACGAGCAGGCGCAGCGGCGGCAGCGACCGGAGTCGCCGCGTGGCTGCGCCTGCTGTCGGCCCGGCAGCGGTCACAACTGGAGGTACAGCTGGGGTCACGGCTGGAGCGTTCCTCACCGGATTCGGGCGGTGCGTCAGATGAGTCCGGCGGTGGTCATCAGGTCGACGACCTTCTTGCTGTTGAGCTTCGACGGGTCGACCTTCGGCGCGCCGAGCTCGGAGAGCGGCTTCAGCGCGGGGTTGGACGGCACGTCCTTGCCGACGCAGTACTCGAACGCGGTGCTGTCTGCCAGCAGCTTCTGACCGTCCTTGCCGGTGATGTACTGCAGCAGCGCCTGTGCCTCGGCCGGGTGCTTGCTGGACTTGAGCACCCCGCCGCCGGACACAGACACGAACGCGCCCGGGTCCTGGCCGCCGAAGAAGTGCAGCTTAACGTTGTTGCTGTTCTCCTTCGTCTTGGCCTGGTCGCCGTACCAGTAGTAGTGGTAGATGACGGCGGTCGTGGAGGTGCCGACGTTGACGGACTTCATGGCCGCGCTGTTGCCGGTGTGCGCCTGCCCGCCGGTCTTGAGCGCGGCCAGCCACGTCTTCGTGGCCTCCTCGCCCTTGAGCTCGAGCATCGCCGAGACGATGGCCTGGAAGTCCGCGCCCTTCGGGGCGGCGCCGAACTTGCCGCTCCACTTCGGGTCCTGCAGATCCATGATCGACTTCGGCAGCTCGGCCTCGGTGATCTTGGTCGGGTTGTAGGCCAGGACCGTGCTGCGGGCGGCGATGCCCACCCAGTTGCCGGTCGACGGGGAGTACTCGGCGGGGACCTGCGCCAGGGTGTCCTTGTCGACCTGTGTGAACAGGCCGGCGTTCTCGACCAGCGACATGGCGGGGGAGTTCTCGGTCAGGAACACGTCGGCCGGTGACGCGGAGCCTTCCGCGGCCAGCTGGTTGGCCATGGTCAGGTCGCTGCCCTGCCGGATCTCGACCTTGATCCCGGTCTTGGCGGTGAACGCCTCCACCCACGCCTTGGTCAGCGTGTCGTGCTGCGCGTTGTACAGGGTCAGCGTCGCGTTGCGGTCCAGCGCCGGCGCGGACGAGCCCGTGGGTGCCGGCGAGCCGGTGCCGGTGTCGCTGCCCCCGCACGCGGCCAGCGCCGCCACGGGAACGGTCAGGAGTGCCGCGAGCGCCCGCCGCCGGGTCGTGATGGAAGTGATCAACAAGGGGTGGTCCTTCGCTGGGGAGTTCGCGTGAGGATTACGTTAGGCTTGCCTAAGTACCGTAGGGCCGGGCCGACCCCGGCCGACCCCCCCAAAATTGGGGGTGTCCTCGGCAAGGGGATGGAGACCGCGATGAGCACGGCAACCGCGCCCGCCGTGTCCGGCACGTGCCCGCCGGCCCGAGGGCAGCGGACGGTGCTGCTCGTCGACGACCACCGGATCTTCACCGACGTGCTCGCCCTCGCTCTGGACGCCCAGCCGGACCTGCGATGCGTCGCGGTGGCCAACACGGCGCGGGACGGGCTGGCCAAGGCCGCCGTCTACGACTTCGACGTCGCCATCGTCGACCTGCACCTGCCCGACGCCGGCGGCCTGGCCGTCGTCGAAGAGCTGCGGGCGATCCGGCCGGCGGCACTGCTGGTCGTCCTGACCGGGCATCCACGCGCGGACCTCGCCGCCGCCGCGTACCGCGCCGGCGCGGACGCGTTCCTGGCCAAGGACGACGCCCTGAACGCGGTGCTCGGCGTGCTGCGCGGCGTGCCGGCACCCCGGCGCCGCCTCGAAGACAGCGCCGGACCGCAACTGACCCCACGCGAACGCGAGGTGCTGGCCGCACTGGCCGCCGGTGCCGACGCCCGGAAGATCGCCCACGACCTGGGGCTGTCGATGCACACCGTCCGCGACTACATCAAGACGATCCTGGCCAAGTTCGGGGTGCACAGCCAGCACGCCGCGGTCGCCGCCGCCATCGAGTCCGGACTGGTCACCGTGGCGAAGCGGTATCCGTGACCGGCCGCGGTGGGGTGCCCTGGCGGCAGTCCGTGCTGCGCCACCTCACGGTCACCGCCCTGATCGCCGTCGTGACCGTCGCGGGCGCCAGCCCGGGAATGGTGAGCGCCGCCCGTACGGCGTCGGTGCAGGCAGCCATCGGCACCGCCTCGGCCGTCAGCGCCACGGTGATCGACACGTTGTCCGCCGCGGACCACAGCACCTCCGACGGGACCCACCGTGCCCGCCTGCTGGAGCAGCTGGACCCGCTCCTGCGCTCCGGCGTGCTCTTCCGCGTCAAGGTGTGGGTCATCAGTGGCGGCACCGCCCGGATCGTCATCTCCGACCGGCCGCAGCTGGAAGGCTTCACCCGGGCCGCTGAGGGCCCGCTCGCCGCTCCTGCGCCGGTCGGCCGTACAGGGGACGCGGCGGTACTGGCGGTGCCCGCCGACATCGAGCACCGATTCGAGGCCGACCACCGCACGCGGCTGCTGGAGGTGTTCACCACCTTCCGCGACGCCGGCGACAACCTGCTGAGCCTGGAGGCGTACGTGCCGACCGGCGAGCGCGCCGCGATGTGGCAGGCGGCCCGGCTGCAGCTCACCCCGCTGCTGCTCATCGTCCTGGGCGCGTCCGCCGCCGCATTGCCGTTGACGGTGAACGCCGCGCGCCGCTCCCGCCGCCTGGCCACCCAGCGCGCCGATCTCGCCGCGACCGCCGCCGCCGTGCGCGACCGGCACCACCGCGAACTGGCCCAGGCGCTGCACGACGGCCCGATCCAGAACCTCGCCGCCGCCGGCATCGTCCTGTCCGACGCCGCGGCGGCCAGGTTCGACGCCGGCGGCGCCCGGATGGCGACGGCCAGGGAGATCGTGCAGATCAGCATCGCCCAGCTCCGCGCGCTCACCGGCGGGCTGCTGCCCGCCGCCCCGCCGGGCGATCTCGCCGAGAGCCTGCCCGGGCTGCTGGGGCAGCACGCCGGCGAAACCGTCGCGCTCGACGTCGAGGTGTCCGCGGCGGCCGCCGGCCTGATCACCGGACCGCACCAGGTGCTGTTCAGTCAGGCGGCACTCGAGCTGGTCCGCAACGCGGTCCGGCACGGCACGCCCTCGCGGATCACCGTCACCGTCACCGCGGACCGCCGGGAGGTCGTGCTGCGGGTCCGTGACGACGGCACGGGGTTCACCCCCGGCGACGCGCCGCCGGACGGCCACATCGGCCTCGCGCTGCTGACACAGGCGACGGCCACCGCCGGCGGAACACTGTCGATCACGTCGGCGCCCGGCGCAGGCTGCACCGCCACCGTCGCGCTCCCGGTGCCGGGAACGGGCGCGTAGCACCCGAGTCAGGCCCACCTCCGGCGTCGTCCGTGATGCGGAATCCGGGGTCAGATCGTGCGGCGCAGCGCGGTCTCCACGGCGTCGATCAGCGGGTCGCCGTCGGTCCTCGGGTGTCGTGCGAGACCGAGCTCGACGTCCGGCAGGGTGGGCAAGGCGTCCGGGTCGTGGCAGGCCATCGCCGGTTCGAGGTTCGCGGGCATGAGCGCCGCGACGCCGAGCCCGGCCCGCAGTGCGGCGAGCACGCCGATCAGGCTGTTGCTCTCGAACGCGACCCGCCAGCGCCGGCCGGTGCGGTCCAGCGTTTCCACCACCGACGTGCGCCACGCGCACGTGTTCGAGAACAACACCACCGGCAGTGGATCGGCGGCGACGTCCACGCCGTGGCCGACGGCCCAGACGAGGGGGCGGCGCACCGTCCACCGTGGCGGCGCGGGAAGGTCCGGCACCTCGTCGAGCACGAGGTGGACGCGGCCTGCGTCGTACGCCTCCCGGATCGCGGCCGTGGAGACGCTGAGCACCTCCAGGGTCGCCCCGGGGTGCAGCCGGGCCAGGTCGGCGAGGGCCTGCGGCAGCTGGGACGCCGCGAGGTCTTCGAGCAGCCCGACGCCGCAGTGCCCGGTGAGCGCGCGCCCGGTCTCGGTGAGCGCCTGTGCGGAGAGCGAGAGGATGCGTTCGGCGTACGGCAGCAGCTCCTCACCCGCCCGGGTCGGCGTGACGCCGGACGGTGACCGGTGCAGCAACGGCCGGCCGACGACGCTCTCCAGCTTGCGCAGCTGCTGGCTGAGCGCGGGCTGGGTGTGTCCGAGCGCTGTCGCGGCGCGGCTGATGCTGCCCGCGCGGACGGCGGTGACGAACGACCGCAGCAAGACGATTTCGAGCTCCCTTGCCATAAGCATCCATTATGCCTGCTCCAACAGAATGAGGCATTCCTATGGCGTACCGGATGACCTAGCGTCAAACGAGTGACCGGATACCGGCAGGTGCTCGCCGTGCCAGGGATGGCATCGCTGCTCGGCATCTCGCTGCTCGCCCGGACCGCGATCACCGCCGACGTGATGGCGTTGACGTTGTACGTCGTGCTGGGCCTGGACCTGAGCTACGCGGCGGCGGGTGGTGTCGCGGCGGCGCTGACCGCCGGACTGGCGCTCGGCGGGCCGCTGCTCGGCCGCGTCGTGGACCGGCGGGGCGTGCGTGTCGTGCTGATCGTCACGGCCGTCGTGCAGGTCGTGTTCTGGCTGAGCGTGCCGATCCTGCCGTACGGCGTCCTGCTGGGCGCCGCCTTCGCGGCGGGGCTGCTGATGGTGCCGGCCCAGTCGGTGACCCGGCAGGCGATCGCCGCGATGACGACGCCGGGACAGCGCCGGGCCGCGTTCGCGCTGGAGTCGGTGCAGGGTGAGCTGTCGTACATCGTCGGCCCGTCGGTCGTGATCCTGTGCGCGGCGCTGACGTCCCCCGATGTGGTGGCGTGGGGCGTCGGCGCCGCGATCGCGGCCGGTGGCGTCGGGATCGCCGTGCTCGACCCGCCGGTACGCGCCGAGAGCGAGGTGGACGCCGCCGCGGCTGGACGCCCCCCGCGCCGGGAATGGCTGGGCGCGGGCATGATGGCCGTACTGATCATGGCGTTCGGCACCACGACGCTGCTCAGCGGCGTGGACCTCGCCATCGTCGCCAGCCTCAGAGAAGCGGGTCAGGTGTCCTGGGCCGCCGCGGTCGTCGCCGTGTTCGGCGCGGCGTCCGTCGCCGGCGGGCTGGTCTACGGCGTGCTGCCCCGGCCGCTGCCCACGTGGCTGCTGCTCGGCCTGCTCGGGCTCGTGACGATCCCCGCCGGGCTCGCCTCCGGCTGGCCCTGGCTGTGCGTGGCGGTCGTCGGTGCCGGGCTGCTCACCGCGCCGACGCTGTCCACGGTCGCCGACGCGGTGAGCCGGCTGGCACCGGCCGGTGCACGGGGCGAGGCGACGGGTCTGCAGTCCTCGGCACTGAGCGCGGGTTTCGCACTCGGCTCCCCGCTGGTCGGGGTGGCCGTCGACCTGTCCACCCCGGCGGGTGGCTTCGCGGCGGCCGGGCTGGCCGGCCTCGCCGCCGCACTGACCGGATGGCTGCTGTCCCGCCGCTCACCGTCTCTGCCCAGCGATCCCGTCCGTGCTGAGGCGCCGGACCTCGAACCGCAGGGACAGCGTCTCCGGTGACCCGCCCGGTTCAGATGGCGATGGCCTGGAGGACTTCCGCGATGATCTGGCGTGACCGGGTTCGCGCCGCGGCGTCGGTCAGCATGTCCTGGACCATGACCTCGGTCGCGCCCGATTCGCGGATCACCGGTTCGAGTTGGGCCCGCAGGGTCGCCGGGGTTCCGGAGATCTGCGGCGGAACGACGCCGTCGACGATCGTGCTCGGCTGCGCTTTCGCCGCGGCGCTCAGCTCCGCCCGAGCCTGCTCGACGGTGGGGATGGGCCGGTCCCGTCCACCGGCCCGCAGAGCACGGGCGGGCCAGGTCAGCCGGTGCGCCGCCGCCTCGTCGTCGGCGGCGACGATGTTCAGCGCGAGCATCGGCTGTGCCGCACCGGTTCCGAAGGGTGTCTTCGTAAAGGCGTCCCGGTAGAGGCGGAGCGCGCGGGTGGCCCGGCCCGGGTTGATGTGACCGCCGAACGTGTAGCCGATGCCGAGCCGTGCGGCGAGGCCGGCGCTCGCGCCGGAGGAGCCGAGCACCCAGACCTCCGGCACGCCCTCGGTCCCGGCCGTGAGGTCGATCGCCGCGAAGGGGTGTGCGCGGTCGAACGCCTTGTGCAGGTAGCCGATGATCTCGTGTACCTGGTCGGGGAAGTCGTCGGCGGGCCGGCTGTCCCGGTCCCGGAGCAGCGCGTGGTCGATGAGGGGAGTGGCGGTGGAGCGGCCGAGCCCCAGGTCGACGCGGCCGGGCGCGAGCGACTCGAGCATCAGGAAGCGTTCGGCGACGCTGAAGGCGCTGTAGTGGTTGAGGAGGACGGCGCCCGAGCCGAGGCGGATCCGGGAGGTCCGCTGGGCGGCCGCCGCGATCAGCGCGGCCGGGTCCTGGGCGGCGTACCCCGTCACGTGGTGGTGCTCGGCGAACCAGAAACGGTGAAAGCCGAGGTGTTCGGCCTCTTCGGCGGCGGTGAGAGCCCGGTCGAGGGCTTCCCGTTTGCCGCCGCCGGGCGCGACCGGAGCCAGCTCGACGAGGGAGTACCTCACCGGACGCCGCCGGCGTGCAGGACGCCGCCGGTCCAGGCGGGGAAGCCGGCGGCGAGCACCGAGGCGACGTCGGCGCCCGCCGGGTCGATCCGCAGGCCGTCGTCGAGGGCGTGACGGGCGGCGGCGGCCATGGCGGCCGGGTCGGGACCGGCGTCCAGGAGGGTCTGCACGAACGAGACGTGGCCGCCGTGGATCAGCACGGGGATGCCGCCCTTCGCGCGGACCTCGGGGATGAGGGCGGCGTCGGTGATCTCGACGATCGGGGCGTCAGGGGCGAAGAACACCGCCGCCAGGGGGTTGGCGACGCGCTGCGGGAACTCGCGCGTGCCGGCCAGCGGGCCGGGCGAGGGAAGCCCGGCGGGTGCCGTGGCGACCGCCCGCATCGCGAAGAAGAGATGCGCCAGGTCCGGGATCTCGGGCGCGCTCAGCAACGCCCGGCAGGCCGCCGTCTCGACCTCGAACGCCTCGTCCAGCGGCGCCGCCGCGCTGCGCGCCGCCACCTCCAGTACCGTGGCGAGCGCACGCACCGGAGACCCCGCGGAGCGGCGGCGCACCTCCTCGGCAAGACCCGGCGGCTCCGCGGTCCCACCGGGGATCTCGTAGCCGGGCCGCTCCCACCGCTGCACGAAATGCCCGGCCGGCTGCGCCAGCACCCAGGCCCGCGCCGCGGCGACCACGTCGTCGGCCAGCTCGTCCACCAGTCCGGCGGCCAGCGCCTGCGCGGGGTGATACGTCGTGCCCGGTCCGACGATCTCCAGTACCGTCGCGGTGATCCCGAACATCCGGGTGGCCCGGACCGTCCCGCCACCCGCGGGAAGGATGCCCATGCCGGTCTCGGCGAGCGCCCACACGACCGACGGGTCGTTCGGGCCGACCCGGTAGTGGCAGGCCAGCGCCAACTCGAAGCCGCCGCCGAGCGCGGAGCCGTTGAGTGCGGCGGCGACCGGCCGCCCCAGGGTCTCCAGCCGGCGCGCCTGGTCGCGCAGCGGCGTCAGCAGGTCGTAGGTGCCGGCCGCCTCGTCCGGGGTGATCTCGGCCGGTACGAAGTCGGGGCCCGCGATGAAGGAGCGTTTCGCCGAGGTGAGCACCACGCCGCGCAGCCGGTCGAGCTGCCGGGTGAGGTCGTCGAGGCAGGCGTCGAGCCCCTCGTGGTGGCGCCGGTTGAGCATGTTCGCGGTGCGGCCGGGGTCGTCGAGGGTCACGGTGACCATGCCGTCGGCGTCCCAGGACCAGCGCGCCGAACCAGATTGTTGGACATCTGTCATACCATCAACATAAGCGAAGGTATGACGGATATCCAACTGTAGGGTGGGGGGCATGGCGCGGGAGGACGACGCGATGCCGGACATCGCCGACGTGACGATGGTCGACGTGCTGCGGGCGGTAGCCGACCCGATCCGCCTGCGCATCGTGCAGACCCTCGCCGACGGCCTGCCGCACGGCAAATGCGGCACGCACTGGGACTTCGGCGTGCACAAGTCGACGATGACGCACCACTTCCGCACGCTGCGGGAGGCAGGCCTGACCCGCACCGTCGTGGCCGGCCGCACCCACACCGTCGAGCTGCGCCGCGACGAGCTCGACGCCCGCTTCCCCGGTCTGATCGACGCCCTCACCGCGACCACCTGACCTCCGGCCCGATCTACTATGTGACCAACCATCTCCCGCTGGTCGCGCGTATGCCCGGCCTGCTCGCGTGGCGCTACAGCTTCGACGTGGCAGCGGTACAGGGAACGACGCCGTACTTCGCGGTCTTCGAAGCCGAGTTCGCCGACGCTGCGGCAATGACCGCGGCGAGGGCGTCTCCGCAGGGCCGGCAGGTGGCCGCCGATGTCGCCAACACGCCACCGGTGGTGCGGTCGTCATCCACTACCCGGTGCAACACGGCCGCTGACCGAAGCGCTTCGTCGGAAAGTCCGGAATGGGACCGAGACCGGACAGGGTTCGCAGGCGTCGATACCTTGCCCTCCATGAACCTACGTTCGGGTGTCACATGCACGGTCGGCCTCATCGCCGGTGCCCTGGTGCTGGCCGCCTGCGGCGGGTCGTCGGCGCCCGCCCAGTCCGGTGACTCCACCACGACGACGGCCGCGGCTCCTGTACCGGCTACCACGGCGGAGGCCGCGGGCGGCGCGATCAAGGACGCGTGCGTCCTCGTGAGCCTGGACGAGGCGGCCGCCGCGAGCGGCCTGAGTGGCCTGTCGAAGCAGGAGAGCTCGGCCGCATTCTGCAGCTACCAGAAGGGCACCCAGTCGGTCGACGTCAGCGTGGCGCGGGCGCCGTACACGAAGGCCTCGGTCGACGCGGCCAAGGCCGGCCTCGACTCGCCGGCGACCGACCTGGCGGGCGTCGGCGACGCGGCGTTCGTGGCGAAGGAACAGGCGGGCGTCGGCTTCGGCGACACGTGGGCGCGCGGCTACTACATCGAGATCCGGGTGAGTTCGACGACGAAGGACCCGGTGGCGGCGGCTGGTTCGCTGCTCAAGACTGCGGTCGGCCACATCCCGAACGCCTGATAGGGGTCGTCGAGAATCGTGGTCATGGCCGCCTCCGTTCCCGGTGCATTGCCTGCCGTAGGAGCTGCGCTCGTATTCTCTGGTGGTGAGCGACGGCATTGACTACGTGAGGTTGCGAGAGACCTTCAACGAGGACGCCGCGCGGTATGACCGTGCCCGCCCCCGATACCCGGTGCAGATGTTTGATGATCTCGCTGCGGCCGGGGTAGCGCCGGGGGCAAAGGTGCTGGAGATCGGCTGTGGCACCGGGCAGGCGACCGTGCCACTGGCCGAGCGGGGCCACCGCATCGTGGCTGTCGAGCTGGGCACGGACATGGCGGCTGTGGCTCGGCGAAATCTTGCCGCGTTCGACGCGGTGGAGGTCGTTACGGCGGCGTTCGAGGAGTGGCCGTTGCCCGGTGAACCGTTCGACGTGGTGTTCTCCGCTACCGCGTTTCACTGGATCGACCCCGCGGTGCGGGTGTCGAAGTCGGCTGACGCTTTGCGTCTCGGTGGCCTGCTGGCCACCGTGGGAACCCACCACATCGCTGGCGGCACCTGGACCGAGGCATTCTTCGTCGAGACCCAGAAGTGCTATGAGCGCTTCGATCCGTCGACCCCACCGGGCCTGCGTCTTGAGACCGCTCGTGACATCGTCGAAGACGATCGGGAGCTCACATCGTCAGGGCGATTCGGGCCCGCGACGTTCTACCGGTACGAGTGGGAGCTGCCGTACTCGACAGCTGACTACCTGGATCTGCTGCTGACCTACTCCGGACATCGTGCCTTGCCGGACGTGCAGCGGAACGCACTGCTGGGCTGCATCGGGCGGCTGATCGACGCGGACTACGGGGGCCAAATTGTCAAGCGGTACCTGACTGAGCTGAGGATCGCCCAACGAGTCCGATGAATAGCTTCGACCACTGGCCTCGCCGGACCGGGTTCCGTTCGCGGAGACGACACCCCAGTCAAGGACGGCGATCATCGAGAGCGCGGCGTTCCATGACGCGATCGGCGGGACTCTTCAGTGCTTCTTCGGCGATGAACTCCAGGAAGTCCGCGGCCACCGGTTCGTGATCGTGGTGGTCGTGGAAGTGGAACCAGTAGTGGCGTTTCGCAACGCACGCCTGCCGGACGCGATTCTGGTCGAGTGATGGCTGATCGCATTGCTTGACACCGACGCGATGCTCATCGGGATCGGACGTTCGGACTTGCCGCAGGTCTCGCGCGGCCGCCGCCGCGGAGATCGTCACGCATCGTTGCGGCGGGCCCCGCACGTCGAACCACGGCCGCGTGCTCGCTCATGGCCGATGAGCGGAAACCGAGTCGTTCGGCCTCAGCCCTGAACAAAAACCCAGACTCGGTCGAAGCGGCCGACGGCAAGATCCTCATTACGGATCCAGAAGTACAGCTTGCCCATGTCTCCCCACATCCACTCGATCCCGAGGCCGTGCAAGTCGGTGTCCACCTGCCACAGCAGCCGCCAGTCCGCGGCGTCGGTCTGGAGTTCCGGGACGCGTGGAGCCGGCCGAGGTGAGTTCGATGCCGTTGCTGACGAGTTGGCAGTCGAGATGCATTGGATGCTGTTGCGGATCCGACCATCCGAAGGCGCGGTGGACACGACCGGGTCCGGCACGAGCCAGAGGCGTTCGTAGGTCACGGATGCTTCACTGGTCCAGGCCCAGATGGCTTCGATCGCAGGTTCATTCGAATCCGGCATCGTCAGTACCGGGCGGCCCTCCACAGACCAGGCAGGAAAGGTGACCGCGCCGACGGGCGGCTGTGCAGGGGAAGCGGTGGCGGACTCGGTGACAGTGACCAGCCAGCCGCGGACGTCCTGCGGGGTAAGGCCCCAGCCGGCCTGTTCCTCCACGTCGAAGAAGAAGCAGAGCAGGCTGTCGGCCGGTAGGAGGTCCGCACCGATCCACCGGTTCACCTCGTCGCAACGCCACTGGCCGATCAGGCTCAGCGGTTGGCCGTCGTCCTTCGTCGGCCAGGCGAAGTCCATGCCAACGAGCGGCACACCCCCGAAGCGGGTCACCGCAGCGTCCGCTTCACACGCGTCGGCCGGCTGCATCCGCACCGACGGCAGCGCCAAACCGGCCAAGGTCGCCGCGACGCCTGGGTCGAGCGTCGCGCATAGCGCCGCCAACGCTGCGTCGTCGACCTCCACTGCTCCCACCTCTTCCGTCCGACAACGACGATCGTCGTCGGCCCGCGAGGACCCGTGCCGCGAAGGCTGGACGCCGTTCGTCAATCCCGAGGGTAGATCCACTGTGAATGTGTTCGGGGCGCGCATGGCAACCGAGTTCACCTGATCAATGCCGCTGTGGCGAGAGACGGCCTACGGGTCATGGCAGCGGCTGCATGATGACCGCGAGCAGGACCATGATCGGGAAGTGCTTGTCGAACTGGCCGAGGACGACGCATACCGTACGGTCGCCGCGCTGCCATGTGTCTGCGTGATGGCCGAACGAGCAGTACGTGAGGTCCTGGATCACCGTCGGCAGAGCTTCGCCGGCGATGAGCCGGTCGAAGTCGCGATCGAACGAATAGGCCTGCGGCTCGCCCCAAGCGGCAGTGAGTGCACTGACAACCGCGCCGCGCCGCCGCTCAAAGTCGTCTTTGATCCTGGACAACCCCGACGACCTGCGTCCCGAGTGACGGCGTCGCCCCTGCGTGGAGGGTGCGCCGGCACCCGGTGACGCCTTCGCGGACGCTGCCGTTCGCACCGCCGGTTCGCCGGCAGCCGCAGGTCTCACGCGGCCGCCGCCACGAGACCGTCGCGCAACGGGTCTGGCACGTCGAGCCACGGCCGCAGCGCTCGCTCATGCCGAGACGAGAGAAGCGTTCGTATGGTGAGTCACCGCAGTGCTGTTGCGAGTTCGGTGGCGTTGTCGAATGCGGATGCCGCCCTTTCGGATTCGTCTTTCGTGAGCGTGACGGAGTGGGCGCGGGCCAGCATCTCGGCCGCGGTCTTTGGGTCGTGCAGCACCATCGCGAGTTCGGCGCGGTAGACCAGGACCTCTACCTGCTCGACCGGGTCGTCGCCGGCTTGCGGGCGGGCCAGCGCGCTGTCGAGGATCCGAACGGCCTGTCCGACGCTTCCCCTGGAATCGGCCTGCACGACAGCATTCGCCAGGGCCTTGGCCAGCCGCCCGGCCGGCGTGCTGGCCGGCAAGGGCGCGGTGGCGGCGTTGCGAAAGACGCGGATCCAGTTGCCGCCCGGGTCGATGACGCTGAATCCGCCCACCCCGTCGGCGTTCTTCCGCGCCCTGGGCCGGGTCATCCGCGGCGTTCCGGACACCAGTACCTTGCCGTACGCGGCGCGCATGCCGGCTGCGAATGCCCGGTGCAGTCCCTCGATGTCCGCGGTGAGCACGAGACAGGAGCCATAGGACTGCTCCGGGTCGAACCCGGCGATCTCGAAGAACTGCAGCTGCAGGTCTTCCCGCTGCACCCCCACACACGCGTTGGGCTTGCGTTGCTTGTACGTGGTGCGGAAACCGAGAACTCCGTAGAAGGCTTCGATGTCGTCAACGGATGCGCACGGCAGCAGGGGAACAGTCACCTCGTTGGCCATGCCTCCTTCCTAAGCGCCGCAGGGTACCCGCCGCACATGGAAATAGCCGATCGTCGCCTTCAGCCATCCGATCGGCTGATGCCCCTGAACGCAACACCGCCGAGCCGAGCCGTCAGCCGTGTCTTCCCGGCAGCCGTACGGCTCGCCAGGATCAGGCGCCCGGATCTGCCGCTGTCCGCTTGTGGCCAGGTCCCTCGTTGTTGCTAAAGGCCTTTGTGAAGCGTGTCAGGCGGGCTCAGGTCGATCGGGTTGGGGCCGGTCAGCACGCCACCCTCTACGGGCAGGGTGTGTCCGGTGATCCATGCGGCGTCGTCGGAGCCGAGGAACGCGACCGCTGCGGCGATGTCCTCTGGCTCACCGACGCGGCCGAGCGGGTACATCGGCTCGAGCATCTCCAACGTGTCCGGCTGGGAGTCCCAATTCGGTGTCCGGACGGTACCGGGGGCGACGACGTTGAAACGCACGCCGAGCGGACCGTACCGGGCGGCGTAGTTCTGCGACATCGCGATCTGGCCGGCTTTCGCCGCGGCGTACTCCACGTTGCCGAATGCCGCGATACCGTTCACCGAGCTGATCGTGACAACGTTGCCGCGAGTCTTCACCAGGTGCGGGATGGCCGCCTGAATGCAGCGGGCGGCGCTGACGAGGCTGAAGTCGAGCTGACGGTGCCAGTCCTCGGCCGAGGTGTCCTCGGGCATCGAGGTGACGATGCAGCCGCCCGCGTTGTTCACCACCAGATCGAGCCGGCCAAACCGCTCGATTGCCGCGGCGACCGCGGCGTTGACGTCGGCGCGTGAGGTGACATCGACCTTGACTGCGAGCGCGTGCTCCGCGCCGATCTCGTCGGCCAGCGCTGCGGCCGCGTCCTCCCGCAGGTCCGTGACGACTACCGCACCGCCCTCGGCAGCGATCCGCCGTACGACGGCCTGCCCGATGCCCTGTGCCGCCGCTGTAACGAGCGCGACCTTGCCCTTGAATCGCCGCATCACCACTCCTCCAGAAGCATTGCCGCCATTCTCCCCGCGATCCATCCCCGACCCGGTTGTCGACTCGGGCCGCGGCGTCCGCAATGCTGTCGAGTCAGCGTCGTAGCGCCGCATCGACCCGGTCGACGTTGTCCGGCCAGGGCCGTGCGGGAACGACCGGGACGCCGGCGCGTGCGGCCCGGATCGACAACTCGGCATCGAAGCGCGTGCTCACGACGGCGCGGGCCCGTTGTGCTGTACTGGGCTCGAGAGCGAGGTAGTTCGCGACGATCTGATCCTCGTCCGGCTCGGAGATCACCACGGTCCTGACCCTGGCACCGAATGCGGCCGCGAAGTCCGGCAGCAGGTAGTCGCCCTCCATGACCACCGGCGCCGCGGACTCGATGTGATCGGCGATGACGGCTTCGATTCCGGGCCGCATCGACTCCGCCACGGCGATCGTGTGCTCGACGATCCGCGCCGCCGTCCACTGCCGAGCTGCGGGGTCCGTGTCCCAAAGGTGCAGCGTCGGCAACTGCTCGGGCCTGGTCAACGCCTTGACAGCGGTCACCATGTCATCGACCTCGGCGATCGGCACACCGTACCGGCGAGCCAGCGCGATCGCGATGCGCGACTTACCGACGCCTGACGCACCACAGATGAGCGTGACGGCCCAAGACGGCGCAGGAACAGGATGATCCATGTTCGGCATCTTTGCCGATCAACCGCAGGCTTGCCGACCCCTCACTCCGCTCGAAGGTGAGCAGTGTGCCGATCTGATCCTTGACTCGCGCCGAGTCCGCCACCCGCCGCGGCCGGGCCGGCACGCTGATTGCTGATGTCAGTGGCGGCTCTGCCGAAGGGTCGCCGAGGGTGTGACGCCGTAGGTGGTGCGGTAGACGGCGGAGAACCGGCTGTGGTCGGGGAACCCCCACCGTGCGGCGATGTCGCTGACGGTGGTGGTGGCCGGGTCGGCGGTCTGCAGGTCGCGGTGGGCGTGGTCGAGGCGGACTCGACCGCAGGGGTCGTGGGCTACGCGGAGTTCGACGGGGCGCCGCAGGTCGGGCACCGGGCCGCCGCGACGGGCAGCGACCGGGCACCTCCCGAACGCCGGCCTCCCGCGGCGAGGGCCAGGACCAGCAGCACCGGCCCCGCCACGGCGACCAGAGCCGCGGCGGCGGCCATGGATGACCACACCGGGACGATGGGCCGGCCGGGACCGGAGCCGTCCAGCATCGCGCCGATCGGGTTCAGCGTGAGCATGCCGATCGGCGTGAGCAGGAACAGCAGCGCCCAGACACCGCGGAGGTCGTGCCGGGCGGCGAAGCCGAGCGCGAGCAGCGTCGCACCGATGAGCAGCGTCACCCCGGCGGCCGGCAACGCGTCCGCGGCGGGCAGGTAGTAGTCGCAGCAGAAGCCCAGGCGCGCCTCGGTGACCACGGCGACCGGCACGGTCGATGCCGCGGCGACGAGCGGCACCAGCCGGACCCACCGGCGGTGCCCTGCGTCGGCGCCGAGCGCGACGATGCCGAGGGCGAGCTGAGGCAGCAGCACGATCAGCGGCGGGCGAATGATCCCGGTCAGCATCCCGGCCGCCGCGACACCCGCGGTGACCAGCACGGCGATGACCGCCGCGCGGCGGTACCACCGGCCGGGAGCGGCGAGGTGCGCGACAGCGGCCAGCAGCCAGACCGCCCACACCGCCAATCCGAGGGACATGAATTGCCCGTTGTACCGGGACCAGAACTTGATGGGTGCCATCACCTCGAGCACCGCCCACGCACTCGCGAACGCGGCGGCGGTCGTCAGCGCGAGCAGGCCGGCGAGCTGGAAGCCGGCGCCGAGCCCGGGCACGGTCCGCAGGCGCCGGCGCAGCCCACCGGCCGCGAGATCGGCCACGTCGGCAAGCGAGGGCCTCCGGCGGCCGGGCGCGGCCAGGGACAGGTAGGTGTCCACCAGCTCCGAGCCACGTTCCCGCCAGTAGCCGGCCGGGTAGAACAGCGCCGCCCAGCGCGCATAGCGCCGCTCGAGCTCGGTCGGCGCAGGGCGTCCCTGGCCACGCTCCTGCGGACGGCTCTCAGACGGGCTCATGCAAGTCCTCGACTCAGGCGGGGCGCGGCCTTGGCGGCGCGCAGCCGGTTGGTCGCCGCCTCGACGTTGCGGCGCATCCGTTCGGTCTCGTCGACCAGCAGCTCGCTGCCCGGCTCGGTGAGCCGGTAGTAGCGGCGTAGCCGGCCGTCGACGATCTCCTCGTGGTCGACGCCCACCAGGCCGGCGTCGACCAGCCGGTCCAGCGCGCCGTACAGCGTGCCGGGCCGCAGCGAGATGCGGCCGCCGGACAGCTTGGCCACCTCGGCGATCAGGCCGTAGCCGTGCATCGGCTCGCCGGCGAGGGCGGTGAGGATCAGGAACGTGGGTTCACGCAGTGGGGTTTCCACGCGGCACAATATATCGGCTGCGAAGGCATGGCGGAACCTCGAACACCGTGATGCCGGCGAATGGCGCAGCCGCCGTCGTACCGCGGTGCCGGTGGGAGGAGCAGCCCACCCCACTGCGTTTCGAAGGCCGCCATCTGTTGAACGACGGCGGCCGGGATGTCGTGCCACTGCCAGTTGTCGCGGACGGCGTCGCTCATGCCGCCGTCGAGACGGTGTCCGTGGACATCGACAAAGTAGCGCGCGCGTCTGGTCATCTGGACCGGGATGAGGCTCTCCTCAACAGCGAGTTCGTCTGGGTCGGCGGTGCTGTCAGGTCGGGTAGACGTGGCAGGTGGTGCCCTCCTCCACGTAGCCGTACTTGGCGACCGCGTCGTCCCGCTCGGCTGCCGAGGTGGTGTAGAGGTGATCGCCGCCGGCCGGGCTGTACACCCGCAGCAGTGCGGCTCTCGTCGCCGGTGGCCTGCCGTTGGGCGGCGCCTGGGTGTCCTCGGGAGACGGGCTGGGCGACTCAGCTCCCATTGCCGAGCTTATGCGTGACCGCCTTGGATACGTCTCCGAGGGCATGGCTCTCCTCCATGTCGGACGGGCATTCACCGTCATGCGTACGGGAGCCACCGGACGCCGGCAACGACCCTCCGGTTCGAATGTGCGGCCACATGGCGGCCGTGTGGATGCGACAGGCCACAGGGAATGCCGTGGCGGCGAGCACGGCGGGGGAGCCGGCCGCGATCACCGCCGTGAGCGCGGCCGGGATGAGCAGCGCGACCGGGAGGGACGCTTGGGAGGCGACGAAGCCGATGAGTGCCGGCGCGACCAGCCCGCCGCCGTAGCTGATGGTGGTGACGGCGGACAGCTGCCGTGCCGGTCCGCCGGCGGCGCCGAGGGTGCTCGTCACCACCGGCCACACCACGGCGGTCCCGGCGCCGGCGAGGGCCCAGCCGGTCAGCGCGCACCCGAGCCGGGCCGGCGCGGTCGCCGGAAGCTCGCCGGCCAGCAGTACCAGGCCGAAGCCCGCGGTGGCGGTGCAGCCGGCCAGTCGCACGGTGCGCCCGGCGCCGAGCCGTGACCGGGCCGCGTCGCCGACGAAGCGGACGGCGGTCATCGCGGCGAAGAACAGGGTGTACGCGAGCGAACCCGTCGCGGCGTCCGCGCCGAGCACGCGGGTCGCGTGGAACCCGGCCCAGTCGGTCGCGGCCGCCTCGGCGACGAACGCGGCGGCGCCGAGCAACCCGAGCGCGACGACGACCAAGGGCGACTGCGCTGCGCCCGGCGGTGTGTGCACAACTGTCGAGGCCGGCGGCTCGACGAGCGCGCGTCCCGCCACGGTCACCGCCGCCGCCAGGGTGAGCGCCCCGAGCAGCAGCAGCACCCGCGCGTCGACGCCGGCGTGCAGTCCCGCGGTGACGGCCGCGCCCGCGGCGACCGCGCCCAGCGTCCAGATCCCGTGCATGGTTGCCATCACCGGCCGGCCGGCGGCGCGTTCGACGGCCACCGCCTGCACGCTCAACGCGACGTTGAGCACGCCGAGCAGCACGCCGAGCCCGGCGGCGGCAACCATGAGCGGCGCGACCGAGCCGGCCAGCGCGGGCCCGGCCAGGGCGAGCGCCGCGCCCGGCGCGGCCAGCCGCAGCAGCCGCCGGCCGGTCCAACGGTCGGCCAGCCGGCCGGCGACCGGCATCGCCACGAGCGCACCGACCGCGACCGCCATGAGGACCGCGCCGAGCCGGCCGGCGCCGAGGTCGAGCCGGGCGTCGATCGCCGGCAGCGACGCGCCCCACATGGCGGTCAGCGCCCCCGCTGCCGCGTACTGCATCGTCACCGCGCCTCGTGCGCCCACCGCAGGACCACCCCCGTCTTCGGTGATCCGATCGTGGCCCGGGCGGTGCGCCGTACTCCAACACCTGTTCAGCGCCGATTGACGCGGTACGCGTGTCAATCGGGTAGAACGGACGGGTGCCCGAGGACCTCGACATCCGGCTGCTGCGCCACTTCGTCGTGGTCGCCGAGGAGCTGCACTTCACCCGCGCCGCGGGGCGGCTGTTCCTGGCGCAGCAGGCGCTCAGCCGCGACGTCCGGCGGCTGGAGGAGCGGGCCGGCGTGCGCCTGCTCGACCGCACCACCCGGCGGGTCGTGCTCACCCCTGCCGGGCAGACGCTGCTGACCCGGGCCCGGGAGCTGCTCGCGCTGCACGACACCACACTGCGCGAGCTGCACGGTGAGCCGCGCTCGCTGACCGTCGACGTCGTCGGCGCCGGCCTCACCCCGGCACTCGTGCTGGCCGCCGCCCGCCGGCGCGCGCCGCAGGTGGAGTTCTTCGCCCGTTTCCACACCGGCACCGAGGACGCCGTGCCGCTGGTGCTGGCCGAGCGCCTCGACGTCACGTTCGGCCGGGCCCCGCACCACGTCGACGGTCTACGGCACCGCCCGGTCCGGCACGAACCGGTCGCGGTGCTGCTGCCCGAGCATCACCCGCTCGCCGGGCACGACGCCGTCCCGCTGCGCGCGCTGCGCGGCGCCGGCGTGTGCATCCGCGCCGGCAGCCACGCCACACCCGGCTGGGAGCACGCGATGCTGCAGCTGCTCGCGCCGTTCGGCATCGACGTGGCCGGCGCGCACCCGCACGTCCACGGCGTCGACGAGCTCGCCCAGCACTTCGTCGACCGCAACGGCCCGATCCTCGTGATGAGCACCCAGCCGCCGGTGCCGGGCGGCGTGCTGCGCCCGATCGTCGCGCCGATCCCGCTGTTCCCCTGGACGATGACCTGGCGCGCCGACGCCGACCACCCGGGCCTGCACGCCCTGCACGCCGCAGTGGACGAACTGGCTCCGGATTGGCCGGCCGTACCGGACGACCCACGCGAAACCTGGCTTCCCCGACCGGAATCGGGTCGCACCTGACCTCAGCCGGCGGCACCTGGATCCCTGGACACGGCGGCCGGGCGGATGCGTCACCGGCCGTCCGGCAGGTGCCAGCGGTGCGGCGCGATGAGCCGGTGGGCGGAGTCCGGGCCCCACGACCCGGGGTCGTACGGCTGCACCGGTGGCGGATCGTCCAGCAACGGGCCGGACACCTTCCAGAGCCGCTCGACCCCGTCGGCGCGGGTGAACAGCGACTGGTTGCCCAGCATCGCGTCGAGGATGAGCCGCTCGTAGCCGGCCAGCGCGCACTGGGTGCAGAAGGAGTCCGCGTACCGGAACGTCATGGCCGCATCGGCGAGGCGCATGGTGGCGCCGGGCTCCTTGGCCAGGAAGCGGGCCGCGATCCAGCCCGGATCGTCGAAGTCGATCACCAGCTCGTTGCTGGGCACCTCGCTCGCCGCGCCGTGGTCCAGCGCGAACATCCGCAGGGCCGGCTGCTTGAGCCCGAGGGTGACCACCTGCCGGCGCTGCCCGAGCGACTTGCCGGAGCGCAGGTAGAACGGCACCCCCGACCAGCGCCAGTTGTCCACCTCGACGCGGGCGGCGACGAACGTCTCGGTCTGCGAGCCGGGATCGACGCCGGGCTCGTCACGGTAGCCGCGGTACTGGCCGCGCACCACCTGGGCGGGGTCCAGCGGCGGCATGGCCTCGAAGACCTTGGTGGTCTCGTCGCGCAGCTGCTTGGCCGCCAGCGAGGTCGGCGGCTCCATGGCCACGAACCCCAGCACCTGGAACAGGTGCGTGACGATCATGTCGCGGAACGTTCCGGTCTGTTCGAAGAACCCGGCGCGGCCCTCGATCCCGATCGTCTCGGGCACGTCGATCTGCACGTGGCTGATGTGGTCGCGGTTCCAGATCGGCTCGAACAGGCCGTTGGCGAACCGCAGGGCGAGGATGTTGTCGACCGACTCCTTGCCGAGGAAGTGGTCGATGCGGAACACCTGGGACTCGTCGAAGGTGGTGTGGATGGCGTCGTCGAGCGCCCGGGCGGAGGCGAAGTCCGTGCCGAACGGCTTCTCGACGATGACGCGTGCGTTGCCCGCCAGACCGGTGTCGCCGAGCATGCCGACCGTGGGGGCGAAACCCCGTGGCGGCACGGCCAGGTGGAACAGCCGGCGCGGGTGCCCGCCGATCGACTGCTCGGCCGCCGCCACCGCGTCGAGCAGCGGCTGCGGGTGCGCCGGCTCCGCCGCCCCGAAGGACAACGACTCGGCGAACTCGTGCCACGCCTCACCGGCCGGCTCCGCCATCCCGAACTCGGCCACCGCGTCCCTGGCGCGCCGGCGGAACTCGTCGTCGGTGAGCGCGGAGCGCGCCGATCCGACGATCCGATAGCGGGCCGGCAGCAGACCCGCCCTGGCCAGGCTGAACAGCCCGGGTAACAGCTTGCGTCTGGCGAGGTCCCCGGTGGCGCCGAAGAGCACGATCACGTGATCCTCGCAGGGTGCGCCCTCCTGCCGCGGCGTCACCGACTCCCTGGCACCAGGCGCTGCATACTGAACGCTCATGATCCCTGGTCACTCCGACCGTTGCGGATGTACCCGTACCCCCGACCGCTACCCGGCCCGGCGGCTCGTACACCGATGACCGAGCCGATGGAATCCGGCACCGGACGACGGGACGATCCCCGTCGCGTGGGCGCATGATGGGAAGACGGCGTCCGCAGTGGGGGAGTGCTGCCATGACCAGGGACATCACGTACCGCCGGATCTACGAGGAATCGTCGCCCGGCGACGGCAGGCGGGTGCTGGTCGACCGCGTCTGGCCGCGGGGGATGCGCAAGGCGGACGCGCAGCTCGACGAGTGGCTGCGTGACGTAGCCCCGTCGACCGGGCTGCGCCGCTGGTACGGCCACGAACCCGGCCGCTTCGACGAGTTCCGCCGCCGCTACCTCACCGAACTGCGCGAGCCCGAGCGCCAGGAGGCCGCAGACCATCTCCGGGACATCGCCGACCACGACAAGGTGACGCTGCTGACCGCCACCCACGACGTCGACCACAGCCAGGCCGCCGTCCTCGCCGAGTGGCTGACCGGCGCCAGGACCTCCACGACCTGACCCGGTCGGTGCCGCGTGACGATCCCGGCCGGGGCCGGATGGCGGCATCCTGGTGCGGCGAGGGACGCGGCAAGGTGTGCCGCGTCCTGTTCGTCCCGGTCGACGCTGGTTGGGGTAGACCGCCAAGTGACCACCATCTGATCGGACTGCCGGTGTCTCTGCGTCTTGCGATCCTGGGTCACCTGTCCACCGGGCCTGGGACCGGGTATGACATGTCCCGTCAATTCGACACCGGCCTGGGGTGGTTCTGGAGCGCGCGGCACAGCCAGATCTACCCGGAACTGAAGCGCATGACCGAGCTCGGTCTCATCACCCGCGATGCGGGCGTGGTGGGCGAGAACCTCGAGAAGTTCACCTACGTGATCACCGACGAGGGTCGATCCGTCCTCGCTGAGTGGGTCACCGGCCCGCCTGTCTACGCGCCGAACCGTGACGTCGAGCGGCTGCGGTTCATCTTCGCCGACGACGCCCCGCACGCGCTCCGCGCCCACCTGCATGCGCACAAGCGGCACCTGGGGCTGCGGGTGCTGGCCTACTCCGGCGACATCGAACGCGCGCGGCTGGAAGTGCAGTGGGCCGACCGCGCGCTGGCCTGGCTCCGACACGCAGGAAGCCGCCGTCGTACCCGTATCGAAGAACAGCTGACGCTCCAGGTTCAGACGGCGACGGGGTCGGCGGGGGCCACCTGGAAGCGGTGCGTGCCCGCGCGCTTGGCCTGATACATCGCCAGGTCCGCGCTGCGCAGCAGCTCGCCGGCTCTGGTCGTCGCCCCGCCGTCCGCTGTCGCGACACCGATGCCGGCGCGCAGCACGTCGGCGGCGAGTAGCAGCGCGTCCCCGATGGCACCAGTGACACGCGCTGGCGGGCGGCGTTGCCAGTGTCTGCCTACCAGCCCTCCAGGCTGGCGCGGGCGTCGCCGTGCTCCCGCCGCAACTCGGCCTGCGCCCCGGCGAGCCAGTCCCAGCCGAAGTGCTCCTCCCACTCGCCGACGGTGATGCCCACCTCGTACCAGTCGAGCTCACCGGGGCGTTCCCGCACCTCGACGATCGGGGTGAGCCCGCCGTGCAGCTCGGCGCCGGGGGCGAGGTCGCGCCAGAACCGCGACGGCACGTAGACGTCGTCGCCGACCCGCGGCGGGGGTGGCAGCGTGCGGTCGAAGCCGCGCCGCAGGATCTGGTCGAGGTCGCCGGGCCGGACCGGGGACGTGCGGGTCGGCACCGCCGGGTCGGCGGGCGTGGGGGAGCCGTGCGCCCCGAGCGCCGTCATGAGCTCGCCGGCTTCCAGGTGCCAGCCCTGCCGTGCCGGCAGCGACAGGTCGCCGGCGAGCGCCCGGGCGATCCAGCCGGCGACCGCGGCCGGTTCGGGGACGAGGCCCTGCTGCCAGTACACCGACCGGCCGCGCCGGTCGAGGCGGAACGACCAGCCGCCGGTGCTCTCCCAGACGACGTCGAACCGGCGGCTGCCGGGGAACGCCGGCACCGACGCGGCCAGGTCGACCGTGAGCACGCCCCGCAGGGAATGGGCCGTCTCGACGGTACGGCCGATGACCCGCACCCCGCGGCCGGCGAGCGCGCGTTCCACGGCGAGGAGATAGCCGTGGTGCGGCTGCTCCCGCAGCGCGGTGGCGTGGTCGGTCACCACCTCGCCGCGGCCGGGCTCGTCGATGCCGCGCAGGACGGTGAGCAGCTCGCTGATCGTGCCCGGCCAGCCGGCGTCGAGCGCCCGCTGCGCCGCGCCGAGCCGGAACGCGCTCGCGCCGAGGTCCGGCTCGGCGAGCACCAGCATCGCCTTCGTGCGCTGGGCCGGGTCCGGCTGCGCCGTCGATCCGCTCACCGGCGCACCGTACCCGGGCGTCGCGGTGCGGGTGACCGCGACGGCCCGCCGCCGGTGCCGCGGCGGCGGGCCGGTTCGCCGGCGGCAGGGTCAGGCGGTGCTGCCGGTGACGGTGCTGCCGGACTTCGTCACGTAGTACGTGACCTTGGTGCCGCTCCAGAAGTGGAACGTCAGGGTGACTCTGGCGTTGTCGTTGACCTCGGCGAAGAAGGCCGGGCGGAGCGTGATCGTGTTCGTGGCGGCGTCCGGGGCGAACGTCACGTCGAACTCCTTGAACGACGTCCAGTTCTGCGGTCCGGCGTTGCTGCCGTCGGCGTACTTCGCCTCCATCGTGGCGAGCTGGTCGCCGCGGAACTGGGCCGGCAGCGAGAACGCCGCCGTGGTGCCGGTCGCGCCGGCGAGCACCGGCGGGTCGAACGTGATGATGTTGATCCGCCACGGTACGCCGGCCGAGAACCGCGCCTGCAGGGTCGTGTTCACGCCGTACGGACGCGAACCGACGAGTCTGGTCAGCGTGGCCGCGGTCAGGGTGAGCTGGTTGCCGGAGACCGTGTAGTCGGTGCCGCGGACCAGGTCGGTGCCGCCCTGGCGCAGGCTCTGGAACGTGGTGCCGTTGAGGTTGAGCGTCAGGGTCTGCGCCGCGATCGAGCCGGTCTTCGGCACGTAGACGAAGTCCGCCGAGGCGGTGCCGGAGCGGGTGGTCCAGCTCGACTTGATCTGCCCGAACAGCTCCGGGTCGCTCCAGGCGAATGAGGTCCGGCCGAAGTGCTGACCGTTGTCCCACAGCATCGTGGTGAGCTTCTTCGTGCGGGCGTAGTGGCCGAGGTACTCGAAGAATTTGAGTTTCTCGCCCTGCTCGATGGTGCCGGTGTGCCGGTCGAAGCCGAGCAGCCCGTATTCGCCGATGATCACCGGGATGCCGCGGGCGACGAACGCGTTGGCCACCCGGTCGAACTGCCCGACCAGGTCCTGCTCGACGGCGGAGTCGAACCTGGTGCCGCCGGCGACGTTGACGCTGAACGGCCAGTATCCGTAGAAGTGCACGGTGGCGATGAGGTTCCGGTCGTTGAGCTGGTTGAACGTGGTCGTGAGCTCGTCGATGCGGGCCTGGTCGGCCGACGTGTGCAGGGTCGGCAGGACGAGCAGGCGGGTCGCGTTGTTGCCGCCCGAGGCGCGGACGATGCGGTGGAACTCCTTGTTCAGCACCGCCAGCAGCTCGGCGTTCTGGGCGTCGCCGGAGGCGCCGGTGAACTGCGGCTCGTTGACGCTCTCGAAGACCAGCTTCGGTGACGAGCCGCGGAACGCCGCCGCGAGCTGGGTCCACAGGGCGTTGTACTTGTTCTGGACGTTCGTCCGGTCGCCCGGCATCGTGTTGATCCACTGCCACGAGTCGTGGTGGACGTTGATCATGACGTAGAAACCGTCGGCGAGCGCCCAGTCGACGACCTCCTTGACCCGGTCGAGCCAGGCCGCGTCGACGGTGTAGTTCGGCGCGCCGCCCAGGTGCTGGCCCCAGGTGACCGGGATGCGGACGCTGTTGAAGCCCTGGGCGCGGATGTTGTCGAGCAGGGCGGCGGTGACCCGCGGGTTGCCCCATGAGGTCTCGTCGGCGCCGGTCGCGTCCAGGCTGTTGCCGAGGTTCCAGCCCGGCTGCATGGCGGCGACGGCGGTCATCGCGTCGCCCGGCTGCGGCGGCGTGCTCGGGCTCGGGCTCGTGCTTGTACTCGGCCTCGGTGAGGTGCTGGTGCTCGGGCTCGGTGTGGCCGACGTGACGCTGCCGGTGCAGGCGGTGCCGTTGAGCGTGAACGACGCCGGCACCGGGTTGCTGCCGGTCCACGACCCGTTGAAGCCGAAGGACGCGGTGCCGTTCGTCGCGAGGGCGCCGTTGTACCCGGCGTCGCGGGCGGTGACCTGGGCGCCGGACGCGGTGACGGTCGCGTTCCACGCCTGGGTGACGGTCTGCCCGGCGTCGAACGCCCACCGCAGCGTCCACCCGTTGATCGGCTCGCCGAGGTTCTTCACCGCCACGTCACCGGTGAACCCGCCGGGCCACTGGCTGGCGACCCGGTAGGTCACCTGGCACCCGGCCGCCGCGTAGGCGCTGGTCGTCACGACCGCGACGAGGCCCGCCAGCATCGCGACGACCGCGCCGATCGCCAACGCCAGCCGGGCCCGGAGTGTGTGCCTTTCGCCGAGCGATCCGGCCATGACGCCTCCAAGTGGTTTCGAAACCCGCCCTTTGCCGGACGGCGGGCCGGACAATAAGGAGACGCACGAATGGCTGTCAATGCGTTGAATCCCTGCGAACGGCATGGCCGCGCTGCGGGCGTGAACGTTTCACGAACGTGGCCCGCGACGTGCGGGCCGCCGCCACTGGCGAGGGCAGCCGGCCTCTGGACCGCGCAACCTTGACGAACGCCAACCTGGCACCGTGCCATAGGCCGACTTGCGGTCCAGAGATAAAGCCGTCAGGCAGATTCCGGGAAATGAGCGACCGTGGGCGCGATCGCACCTACTCGTGCCAGGCAAAACGGCTACGTGGCGGTATGGCTCACGGCATCGCACAAATGAAGATCGTAGTTATGGCAATAGCTGTGCGAGTGATCTGGATCACTCAGATTCTGCGCTGATTTGCCCGATTCACGGCTTGCATGGTGGTTCTTATTCGTACTGCTTCTTAGCCCTGACTTAAGAAACCTAAAGGTAGGGGGACATCGACCGATCACGGATTCATTCGTCCGCCGAGCCGTGGCATGCTTTCGAACGGAACGGTTACGGCAAGGTCTCGGACGGCGCAGAAACGCCGGTCATCACGCGGCCAATTCCGGTTCGCCGGAATGGATAAACGCGTGTGCCGCAGACAAAAGAAAGTTGCAGTTAGGTTTGGAACCCCAACCGACTTTCACGCCGACAAACTCCGACAGGCCAAAAGCTCCGACAGCCCAATGGCCGTCGACTGACGGATGTCGACTGACCGGGAGGATTCCCACAGCATGAACCCGCACTCCACCTCGCACGACTCCGCCGAGGGGTCTCCGCTCGAGCCCGCACGGACCCTCACGCACTCCGCGGCCGGCCGCAGCCCGCTGCGCCGCGCGGGTGTCGGCATCGTGGCGGCACTGCTCGCCACCGGTGGCCTGACCGCGTGCAAGGACACCCTGCCCGGCTATGGCGCCCTCCCCGGCCTCAGCGCGCAGCCCGGCACCTCCACGAGCACGGGCGTCAAACCGACCGCGTCCACCGGCCCGGCCAGCCCCTCCGCCTCGGCCTCCGCGTCGACGTCGGCTCCGGCGTCGCCCTCCGCCTCCGCGTCCCCCACGCCGACGGGCAGCAGCTCGACGACGCCGGGCGCGGGCGGCAGCCCGACCTACACGGTGGCCGGCTACCCGGCCGCGCACAACACCGGCTACCCGCAGGGCCTGCCCGGCGACACCCGTAAGAAGGTGACGCTGACGCCGTACACCGGCCCGATGACGATCACGGTCGCCGGCACGGTCATCGACGGCAAGGACATCAACGGCCACATCGAGATCAAGGCCAAGAACGTGACGATCCGCAACAGCCGGATCCGCGTGGCCAACGTCCAGGCCGTGACCTCCACCGACGACAACGCGAACCTGCGCATCGAGGACACCGAGATCGACGGCCAGCTCAAGGACGCCTCGACCGGCGGCATCGCCCTCATCGGCCGCACCGGCTACAGCCTGCTGCGGGTCAACGCCCACGGCTCCGGCGACATCCTGCGCATCGACGGCCGCGGCACCGTGCAGGACTCGTGGCTGCACGACCCGGGCGGCTCCGGCTCCGCCCAGCACAACGACGTCATCCAGTCGACCAACGCGACGTACGTCCGCATCCTGCACAACCGCCTGGAGAACCAGCACACCCAGACGTCGTGCATCCTGCTCAAGGCCGACATCGGCCCGATCAGCGACGTGGTCGTCGACAGCAACCTGATGAACGGCGGCGGCTACTCGTTCTACTGGTACGACGCCAACTACAAGATCACCAACGGCAAGGTCACGAACAACAAGTTCATGCGCCAGTCCGGCGGCGGTTTCTGGCCCAAGGGCGGCTACTACGGCACCCAGGCCCTGAACGCGTCGACGCTCCCCACGTGGAGCAACAACACCTGGGCCGACAACGGTCAGCAGATCGGCCGGTAATCCGGACGGGACCATCGGTCAGGGGGCGCGACCCGGAACTCCGGGCCGCGCCCCTGACGGTAGGTGCTCTCGGTCAGCGCTGAACCCAATCGGGAAGATCACGCATGATGCGGGGGCGTTCGAACTGCCGGTTGTCGATGACGATGTCGGCTTGTTCGGCGGGGCGGATCTCGGCCAGGTACAGCTCTTCGCCCGGGATGTAGTAGGTGCGGTACCGCTCGGCGGCGGCCTCCGCCGAGTCCATCCACGCCTGGTCCCGGGCGGTGCCGCGGGACAGTACATCCGCTACGTCGACATGCAGGTAGACCCGCAGATCCCAATGCCGTGCCAGGGCCGGCCTCTGCAGGAAGCCGCCGTCCACGACGAGGACCGCGTCGTCGGAGGTCACCTGGACGCCGGAGTCGACGCTCATGCGCCCGCTGACATCCATGATCTGCGTGCGGTAGCGGCGGTTGCCGCCCGGACCGAGCGGCACCAGCAACGCATCACGGATGGCGTCGACGTCGTACATCTCGAAGTAGTAGTTCTCCGGCGAGCCGGACGGATACCGCGTGCGCAGGTCGACGTGCTGCTTGAAGTGGTCGGCGCAGACCCGGAGCACGGGCCGCGCCGTCTTCCCTCGCAAGGTGGCGGCCAGCTCATCGGCGAGAGTCGTCTTACCGGCAGCGGAGTGACCATCGATCCCCACCCGCGTCGGGTGCTCCAGTCGCAGGGCGAGGACCCGGTCCGCCAGGCCGTCGATCACCTGGTGCCGTGCGGCGCTACGCAAGCTCGTGCGTGAAGCGGCCGGTCCGGCAGTTTGCGGCCGCTCGCAAGACGTCCTCGACTTCCACGCGCATCGGCCCACGGTAACGGATCGCCCGGCGCTTGGCCCGCCTGTGGCGGCGGACCCGTGCTCATGCTGTGGAGGCGCCCGGTGAGCAGGTCCTGCGCGGAGCGGATCGGCGGGCGACGTCCCAGCCGGCAGAGGTGATCGGGAGCTCCGCGCGCAGGGTGGTCCCGCCCCCGCGCGGGCTGTGCAGCACGATCCGGCCGCCGAGCGCCTCGGCGCGGTCGTTGAGGCCGAGCAGGCCGGTGCCGCGGGTGAAGTCGGCGCCGCCGACGCCGTCGTCGCGGACCACGACGCGCAGGACACCGCCGGTGGTGTCGGTTTCGACGGTGACGGTGACGGCTGAGGCGCTCGCGTGTTTGGCCGTGTTGGTGACCGCCTCGGCGATGATGTAGTACGCGCTGACCTCGATGTGCTCGGGCAGCCGTCCTTCCATGCGCATGTCGAGTTCGACGGGGACCGGTGAGCGGCGGGCGAGCGTGCGCAGCGCCGGGCCGAGGCCGGATTCGGTCAGGATGGCCGGGTGGATGCCGCGGGAGATCTCGCGGAGCTCTTCCACGGCGCTGGTCGCCCCGGCGACGGCGCGGTCGAGTTGCGCGGCGAGGGTGTCGAGCTCGGGCGGCAGCGCCGCCTGCGCGATGCGCAGCTGCAGGGCCAGGGAGATCAGCCGCTGCTGGGCTCCGTCGTGCAGGTCGCGCTCGATGCGCTGGCGGGTCTGGTCGGCGGCGGCGACGATCCGCGCGCGTGACGCGGTGAGCTCGGTCCGGCTCTCAGCGTTGGCGACGGCGGTCGCGATGAGGCCGGTGAAGTCGGCCAGCCGCTGCTCGGTGTCGTGTGGCAGTCGTTGGCGGCGCGAGCCGACCCGCATGACGCCCCAGAGCCGGCCCTCGACCTCGATCGGGCTGGCGACCATGGAGCAGATGTCGGGATCGATCTCGGGCGGCGTCGCCGGCACCGGCCGGTCCACGTCGCGGCGGGCGGAGCGGCCGGTGGCCTGTACCTTCGCCATGGCGGTGCGGGGGTCGGGCTTGCCGCGCCAACCCGGTGCGGACTGCTCGAGTCCGTAGCCGCCCAGCGCCGTCGCCTCCCCGTTCGGCTCGAACCGGAGGATCGCCGTGCCGTCGGCGTGGAAGAGCGCGCCGACCTCGTCGGCCACCGCGGCGAACACGCGGTCGGGCGCCGCCCCGCGGGCGACCAGCGTCGCCACCCGTCGCAACGCCGCCTGCTCGTCGGCGATCCGGCGGAACGCCGCGTACAGCTGGGCGTTGTCGAGCGACACGGCGAGCTGACCGGCGATGAGTTTGACGCCGTCGAGCCGTTCGGCGGTGAACGCGCCGTGGATGAGACGGTTCTCGAGCAGCAGCACCGCCCGCAGCGTGCCGCGGTTGAGGATGGGCACGGCCAGCAGGGAGCAGGAGCCGAGGCCGGCGAAGTACGGGTCGCGGGCGAAGCGGTCGTCGCGGGTGGCGTCGCCCACGATCAGCAGCTCACGCATCCGCCCGGCGTAGCGCAGCACGGACATCGGCACCGTGTGCTCATAGCCGGCGCCGCTGGCCGGGATGACGGTGCAGACATCGCCGGGTGCGGGCAGCATCCATTCGTGCCGGTCGTCGCTCCACAGCAGCAGGTGTACGCCGGTGGCGCCGGTCATCGCCGACAGCACCTGGACCAGGCGGGAGTACAGGCCGCCGGTGCTGGTCTCGGAGCTCAGCGCCCGCGACGCGGACAGGATGCCGAGCAGGTCGACGGTCCCGGTCGTCATGGTGGGGCGGCGCTGGACCGCGTCGCTGGGATGGTAACCGTCGTGCTTGCCGATCGGCGCGTCGTGCGGTCGCAGCGCCGGGTAGGCCCAGTCCAGCTGGTCGACCTTCGCGGTCGCGCCCCAGGCGAGGTACTGCTGACGGGCCTCGGCGAGCAGTTCACGGCCGGCGTGTTCGACGCCGTGGGCGAGGTGGAAGCGGGCCGCGTGTTCGGTGATCAGGGCCTGATGCCATGGCCGTACGTGGCCGGCCACCTCGTGCCGGGCGGCGTCGAAGCCGTGGACGGCGGCAGCGAAGTCGCCGACGGCCCAGGCGCGTTCGGCCTCGAGCAACCGCAGCCAGTGCCGGAAGTTGGCCGGTGCGTCGTCGGCGCGTGCCGCCAGCCAGTGCGTCACCTCGTCCAGTTCGGACAGCAGGCCGTCGCGCTCGCCCCCGTTGACGGCCCGGGCCTGCGCGGCGAGGGCCAGACCACGCAGCACGTGCGCCGCGGCGGTCGGGTAGAAGGTGGCGGCGGCCGGCAGCAAGGGCATCGCCGCCGCGGTGCACCGGTTCAGGCTGACCAGATCATCGAGGACGGCGGCGGCGATCGCGCGGGTGAGTTGGAGGTGGAACAGCGCCCACGGGCTCTCCGCGTACCGGTCGGTGGGGACCGTCGCGCAGGCGCCGTCGGCGCTTTCGCCGCGGAGCACCCCGGCCAGCCGGCGGTAGCTGTCGTACGACTCGCCGATGTGCTCGTCGCCGGTCTGCCGCACGAAGGCGAGCCCGGCCTCCACCTCGGTGACATAGATGTCCAGCGACGGCACGCAATCCAGCAGACCGACCATGGCCAGGTAGTAGGTGTATCCGGCGTTGGCCAGGTCACCTCCCGCGATCAGGCCTTCCCGGGCCTGCCGGGCCGCCCGGACACCGTTTTCGATCGGCTCGAACCAGCAGCTCAGCAGCGCGGACAGGAAGCGCACCTGCGAGGTGTCGGGCTCGTAGCCGCGGGCCTCGCCCAGGGCCAGGATCCGATGCATCGCCCGGTGCGCGGCGGCGTAGTCACCGCGCATCGTCACGGCGGCGAAGCCGACGTGGCTCGCCGGGCCGAGGAGCAGGCCGGCGGGGCCGTGCTCGATCCAGATCCGCAGCGCTTCCAGGCTCAGCCAGGCGAGCCTGGCGTGGTCGGCGGCGAAGTAGACCGCCGGCAGGATCGCGTTGATCAGACGGGCCACGGCGAGCAGCACCGGGTCGGTGACCTCGGGCCGGGTCAGCTCGTCCCCGGTGTCCTCGTGCTCCAGCCACCGGTACATGAGGTCGAACCGGCGGTCGAGCTCGGCCGGGAGCCGGTCCGCGGCCGGGACGGCGCTGTCCAGCTCACGCAGTGCCGCCAGGCCGAGCCCGATCGCCTCGACGTAGCGGTTGCGGTGGGTGAGGCTGCGTACCTGCACCGCCATGGCGGGCGCGCATTCCAAGGCGGTGGGGCACAGCCCGTCGATCGTGCGGAACTCCTCGTCCGCCTCCTCCAGGTGCCCCATGCTGTACAGGGCGGCGTGCCGGCCGGTGTGCACCTGCACGAGCGCGACGGTCTCGTCCTGGCCGATCAGCCGCAGCGCGGCCGTCAGCAGCGCGTGCACCAGCGAGTATTCCCCGATCATCGTCGACTGGTCGGCGGCCCGCCGGAACAGCTCCACCGCCCGGCGCCGTTCCGCGGGGTCGTCGACCGCGTCGACGACCGGCAGGTACTGTTCCGCCGCGACCGCGAACAGCTCCGGCACCGCCGCCAGCCGCCGCGCCATCGCCAGCTGCAGCCCGCGCCGCCTGCCGGACTCCACCCCGCGGAGGACCAGGTCACGGATCCGGTCGTGGCGGAACAGCACCGCCTCCCGCGCCCCGGGCTCCAACACCAGCACCCCCTCGTTGAGGGCGGGCGCGAGCCGCTGCTCCACCACCTCCGCCGGCTCGCCGGCGGCGGTCTGCAGCACGCCCAGCTCGGCCCGCCCGCCGAGGCACGCCATCGCCTCCACCATCAGCCGCGTCTGCGCCGGCATGGCATCGACCCGCGCCGCCGCCGAGCCCGCAACCTCCGCCCGGCCCAGGTGGGCGCGCACCTGCGCCGCATCCCACCGCCACCTGGCCCCCGCCGTCAGCACACCGTCACGGCGCAGCGCGTTGAGCAACTCCACCGTCTCGTACGGATTGCCGGACGTGTACGGACTGATCGCCTCGCCCAGGGTCGCCGCCGCGGCCTCGTCCACGTGGAGCATCTCCGCCACCATGGCGATCGTGCCGGCGACCGGCAGGTTGGCCAGCCGCAGGTGCCGCACCTCCGGCCGGTCGCACCACCGGGCCCGCGCGGCCGCCAACGGATGCATCGCGTCCACGTCACCTTCGCGGTAGGCGGCCACCAGCAACAGACCGTCGACCGGCTCCGCGCTCAGCACCAGGTCCACGAAGCCCAGCGCTGTTCGCCCCGCCCACTGCAGGTCGTCGATGAACATCACCACGGGCCGTTTCCGTGAGGCGACCGCGCGCAACACGTCGAACGCGACCCGCTGCGCCCGCGCCTGCGCGGTCAGCGGATCCCCCGGATCGGGCGGCACCCGCAGCAGTGCCGCGAACTCCGGCACCACCGCGGTCAGCAGGCCCGCGTTCGCGCCGGCCGCCGCCAGGATCCGTGCGCGGACCTCGGCCAGCTCGTCCTCCGACTCGGCCAGCAGGAGCCGGCCCACCGCCCTCAGCCCCTGGTACACGGCGTCGCATTCCAGGTCCCGCCGGTACTGGTCGAACTTGCCCGCCACGAACCAGCCGTCCCGGCCGGTCACCACCGGCCGCAGCTCATCGACCAGCACCGTCTTGCCGACCCCCGGCGCCCCGCAGATCAGCACACCACGGCACCGGCCCGAAAGCGCCTGGTCGAACGCCGCCGTCAGCACCGCCACCTCCGCGTCGCGCCACACCAGCCGTGACGGCGGCAGCAGCCGCGGCGGGACGTCGCGCGCGCCGACCCGCATCGTCGCCGTGCGCGGGCGGGCGTCCCGGAGCCGCTCCAGGTCGTAGAGCACGCCCTGCGCGGTCTGGTACCGCTTGTCCGGCTCCTTCTCCAGCAGATGCATGATGATCTCGGACAGCGGCGCCGGGACGGCCCGGTTCGCCTGCGCCGGCGGCACCGGCACCCGAGCCAGATGGTCATGGGTGAGCCGCAGCGGGTCGCCCCAGCCGAACGGCGGCGCGCCTGTCGCCAGCTCGTACAGCGTCGCGCCCAACGCGTACAGATCGGCCCGCTGATCCACCGAGCGGCCGGTGCGCCCGGTCTGCTCCGGCGCCAGATACGCCATCGTCCCCGTGATCTCGCTGTGGTGCGTGAACCCGGGACGAAGCTCGGCGATCGACGTCGCCAGCGCGAAGTCCACCAGGCAGGGGGCGCCCTCGCCGGACACCACGATGTTCGCCGGCGTGATGTCGCGGTGCATCACACCGCGGCGGTGCATCCCCGCGACCGTCCGGGCCAGCTCCACCGCGAGCCTGATCAGGTCATCGGCCGCCAGCGGCTTCGCCGACCGGGCCAGGCACGTGCCGGCGACGTCCTCCACCACGAGCGACGCCGGGGACCGCGGTGCGTCCACCAGCTGCGGGACACCGACCACGCCGCGCAGCCGCCCCAGGATCGCCACCTCGTGCCGCATCTGCCGGTGCGCGTCCGGTCCGGACGACTCCTTGCGGATGACCGGGCGCCCGGCGACGAACAGGCGGGTGACCCGTGTGTGCTCGCTCTCGTACAGAATTTCGGTCCGAACTGGTGGATCGCGGCCATGCTGCATCCCGCCGTCTCGCATCAGACACCTCCGCGCAGGATCCGATCCACCTCAAAGCCTACTTAGCTCCTGTTCCCGGGCGAAGCCAACCGTTGACGCGGACGTCCCCGGGTGCTCCTCGGCGCGGTTCTCAGTGCAGTTTGAGGAGGAGCGCGGTGAGCTCGGAGGGCATGGTGATCATGCAGTCGTGGCCGGTCGGCAGCTCCCACACCTCGTCCTGCGGGGGCACGGGCCGGCGCGGCGGAGCGTCGGTGGTGCAGTGGATGTGGGTGCGCGGGATCGCGAGCGCGGCCGGGTCGTCGAACGCGACCGGCTGTCGCAGGCAGCGGACCGGCTGGTCGGACAGCATCGTGTCCAGCCAGGCGAGGTCGGCCGGGTCCGTGACGCCGAAGGAGCGGGACATCGGCGGCAGGCGCCACGGGGTGCCGGTCCGTGCCGCCTGGTCGATCAGGTGCCGGGTGGCCGGCATCACGTCGACGGCGCTTTCGCCGTCGCGGGGGACCATGGCATCGAGGAAGACGAGCCGGGCGATCCTGTCCGGTGCGCGGTTCGCCGCTCCGGTGATGACCATGCCGGCGTAGCTGTGGCCGACGAGGACGACGCCGTCCTGGTCGTCGAGCAGGCGCACGACGTCGTCGACGTGGGTGTCGAGCCCGACGTCGGGGCCGAGGAGGTGGATGCGGTCGCCGTAGCCGGTCAGGGTCGGTGCGAGCACCGTGTGCCCGGCGGCGTGCAGCAGCGGCACGACACGGTCCCAGACCGCCCCGCTGTGCCACGCGCCATGGATGAGGACGTAGGTGGACATGCCTATCCTTCGGTGTGTGAGGTGTTCGTCAGGTGTCCCTTCATGCTCTGACGGATGTCACGCACCGGGCAATCAGGCACATTCCGGTGCCCCGGTTCTCTGGAGGTAACCATGCGCAGCGGATGCCGCCCGCTGATCGACGACAAGTGGTCGCTGCTCGTCATCTCGATGCTGGACGCGGGGCCGAGACGGTTCACCGAGCTCAAGCGCGGCCTGGACGGCATCAGCCAGCGGATGTTGACCGTCACCCTGCGAAATCTCGAACGCGACGGCATCCTTGTCCGCACCGTGCTCGAGGTCATGCCCCCGCACGTCGAGTACCGGCTCACCGAGATGGGCGTCACCCTCCACGAGGCGGTCCAGCCGATGATCGCCTGGGGCAGGCAGAACGTGGCCGAGGTTGAGCGGTCCCGTGCGGCCTACGACACCCGGACCGTCGCGGAACGGTGAACCGGCGGCACTATGGGTACACCGGCAGCGTGGGAACGGCGGCGAGCAGTTCGCGGGTGTAGGGCTCGACGGGGCGGTCGAACACGTCGTCGGCCGGGCCGCGTTCCACCACGGCGCCGTCCTTCATCACCAGCACCTCGTCGCTGAGCTGCCGGATCACGGCCAGGTCGTGCGAGATGAACAGGATCGCCAGGCCGCGCTGGGCCTGCAGGTCCGCCAGCAGCGCGAGGATCTGGGCCTGGATGGAGACGTCCAGGGCGGACACCGGCTCGTCGCAGACCAGCAGCTCGGGGCCGGTGGCCAGGGCCCGGGCGATCGCGACGCGCTGGCGCTGGCCGCCGGACATCTCGGCGGGGCTGCGGGCGGCCAGTGACGCGGGCAGGCCGACGGCGTCCAGCAGTTCGCCGACGCGCCGGCGCCGGGCGGTCCGGTCGCGTTCGGACCGCAGCGCTTCGGCGATGACCCGGCCGGCGGTGAAGCGGGGGTCGAACGCGCCGAGCGGGTCCTGCTGGATGAGCTGGATGCGGCCGCGGTACGGGCGGCGGAGCCGCTCCGGCACCGAGCTCCAGCGAGCGCCGGCGAAGCGGACGTCGCCCTCGTCGGGGCGTAGCAGGCCGAGGGCGATGCGGGCCACGGTGCTCTTGCCGGAGCCGGACTCGCCGACGACGCCGAGCGTGCGCCCGGCGGTGACGGTGAACGACACGTCGCGCACGGCGGCGTGGTCGGTGCCGTCGGGGCGGCGGTACCGCTTGCTGACCCCCCGCACCTCCAGCAGGGCCGGACCGGCGTCCCCGTCCGGGGCGCGGTGGGGCCGGCCGGTGGGAACCGCGGCGAGGAGCTGGCGCGTGTACGGGTGGCGAGCCGCCCCGAGCACCGTTGCCGGGGGTCCGGACTCCACGACGACGCCCTCGCGCATCACCAGGATGTGGTCTGCCATCCGGGCCACCACCGCCAGGTCGTGGCTGATCATGAGCAGCGCGGTGCCGCCGGTCTTCAGGCTCTCCAGCTCGAGGAGGACCTGGGCCTGCACGGTGACGTCGAGGGCCGTGGTCGGCTCGTCGACGACGAGGAGCGGCGGGCCGGCGATGGTGGCCGAGGCGATCAGGGCCCGCTGGCGCAGGCCGCCGGAGAGCTGGTGAGGGTACTGCTGCGCCCGCACGGCCGCCTCCGGTACCCCGGCGCCGGTGAGCGCCTCGACCACCCGGCCGGTCCGCAGCGCGCGCGGGATCAGCCGGTGCCGGCGCAGCGGCTCCCCGACGTCGCGGCGGATCCGGTGCAGCGGGTTGAGCGAGCCGAGCGCGTCCTGCGGGACGAGTCCGATGTCGCGGCCGCGCAGGCGTTGCCATTGGGCCTCGGTCAGCGTGCGCAGGTCCCGGTCGCGGAGCCGCAGGGTGGTGGCGGTGACGGAGGCGGCCGGGCCGGCGAGGCCGAGCAGGGCGCGGGCGGTGGCGCTCTTGCCGGAGCCGGACTCGCCGACGATGGCCAGGCACTGTCCCTTGTGGAGGGTGAAGGAGATGCCCCGGACCGCTTCGACGGCGCCGCGTGCGGTGCGGAACGTGACGCGCAGGTCGTCGACGGCCAGGACCGGGTCGGGGCTCATCGCGCCTCCGCCGCGGCATCCTGGCGCAGGTCGGCGATCCAGCGTGCGTCCCGCCGCGACCGGCGCCGGTGCTTGCGGTCCTGCAGGATGTCCGCGGCCCGGGCGGCCTGCCCGCTGCGGGCCAGCGCGTCGCACAGCGTGTCCACGACGATGTCCTGCTGCAGGCGGCTCCCGCCGACCAGGGTCACCGCCGCGACGACACCGCCGAGGTGCCGGGCGGCCACGTCGTAGCGGCCGTCGGCGTGCGCGGCGATCCCGTCGACGACGGCGAGGACGACGTCGCGGTTTGGTCGCTCGGTCTCCGTTTCCCAGGCGGCGCGGAGCCCGGTCAGGGCCGCGCGGTCGCCGGCGGCGAGCGCGAGGGCGGCGTGGACGTCGAACAGGGCGCCGCGCGGGGCCGACAGCTGGGCGCGGGCCAGTTCGGTGACCGGCTCCCACGGCAGGCCGGGGTGGCCGTCGACGTGCAGCCGCCACAGTACGGCGGCGGCGTCGACGAGCGTCGTTCGGCGGGTGGAGACGCGAGGGTCGATGGCGGCGTGGTAGCGCCGCAGACCGAGCTCGGGGTCGTCGTTCTCGAGGGCGACGAGCGCGTGGTGCCAGCGCAGGTGGGTCTGCAGCGGCGAGCGGGGGTGCCGGGTGCCGAACCAGCCGTTGAGGAACGACTCGACGGTGCTGATGCGCCCGGTCTCGTGCAGGACGTGGACGTACCCGTGGCAGGCGGCCCGGTTGTCCGGCCGGTCCCGCAGCGACCGCTCGGCCGCCCGCTCCGCCTCGGCGAACTGCCAGGCCTCCTCCAGCTCCAGCGCGCATATCCCGGCCAGGGCCCAGTCCTGCGGGAAGGCGGTGGCCGACGCGGCGGCGAGCGCGAGGACGCCCTCGCGGCCGGTGCCCGCGGCGATCCGCCGGCCGCTGAGCAGTCCGGCGGCGAACCCGAGCACCAGCAGGTCGCCGGGGTGGTCCTCGAGATGCTCGGCATACGCGGCCAGGTTGGCCGGCGGCGCGGTGACGAGGTCGATCTGGCGGGCCTCTCGCGGGCTGAGCCGGTCGGGGTGCTCGCGGCGGAGCCGGACGGCGGCGGTGAACGCCTCGCGGGCCTCACCGTCCCGCCCGGCCGCCGCCAGGCTCAGCCCGAGGCCGAGGTGCGCGACGGCGAGGCCGGGGTCCAGCGCGACCGCGTCGGCGAAGCCGGCGGCGGCGGTGTCGTCGAGGGCCAGGTAGGCGTCGACGGCGTCGAAGTAGGCCGCGGCGGCCTCCGGGTCCACTGTGGACACACGCTGCCCGTAGCGGTCGGTCGGCACGGGGACACCTCCAGAAGGGTTCACGGCCGGACCGAGCCGACGCCGAAGCGGTTGCGCAGATTGCGGCCGACGATGGTGACGGCGACCGCGGTGACGGTGATGAGCAGCCCCGGGAAGACCCCGGCCCACCAGGCGACGGCGAGCGTCGAGCGGCCCTCGGCGAGCATCGCGCCCCACTCCGGGGTCGGTGGCTGGGTGCCGAGGCCGAGGAAGCTCAGCCCGGAGGCGAAGATGACGGCCGTGCCGAGGCCGAGGGTGGCGGTCACCAGCAGCGGGCCGGCCGCGTTGGGCAGGATGTGCCGCCACAGCGACGTCCACGGGCCGACGCCGAGTCCGGTGGCCGCCTCGACGTAGCCGGCGGTGCGGACCACGAGCAGCCGGGAGCGCAGCAGGCGGGCGTAGCCGGGCATGTCGGCGAGGCCGATCGCCAGGAGCAGGCTCAGCTCGCCGCGGCCGGCGATGGTGACGACGACGAGGGCCAGCAGCAGCGCCGGGAACGACAGCAGCACGTCGAGGACGCGGCTGATGACGCTGTCGGCGAGCCGGCCGCCGAGCGCGGCCAGGACGCCGATCGGCACGGCCACGAGCAACGCGACGAGGGTCGCGCCGGCGGCGATCCGCAGCGAGTGCCGGGCGCCGTGGACGGCCCGGGCGAACAGGTCCCGGCCGAGCTGGTCGGTGCCGAACCAGTGCCCGGCGCCGGGCGGCCGGAACGAGGCCAGGGGATCGGTCGCGTTCGGGTCGTGGCCGGTGAACAGCTGCGGCCACAGCGCGGCGGCCACGGCGGTCAGCACGACCAGCGCCGCCGCGGCGACGGTGAGCTTACGTCCCATCGCGGTGCACCCTCGGGTCGATGACGCGGTAGGAGACCTCGACGAGCAGGTTCACGACCACGAACACGGCGGCCGCCAGCATGACGACGCCGGTGACCATCGGCAGGTCCTTGTTCGTCACCGCGGTCAGCGCGACCTGCCCGAGCCCGGGCCGGCCGAACACCTGCTCGATGAGGACCGACCCGCCGAGGAGGCTGCCGATGAACCAGCCGGTGAGTGTGGTGGCCGGGACCAGGCAGTGCCGCAGCGCGTGGCCGGTCCGCACGGCCAGCGCGCCGGCGCCGCGGGCCCTGGCCGCGGCGGCGAACGGCTGGGCGAGGGCGGTGTCCATCTCCTCGCGCAGCACCTGGGCGAGAGTGCCGGCGATCGGCAGGGCGACCGCGACGGCCGGCAGCACGAGACTGCGCCAGGTGCCGGCCTCGATGACCGGGAACAGGTGCCAGCGCAGCGACAGGAACGTGATGAGCAGGATGCCCAGCCAGTACTGCGGCAGCGACACGGCGACCATCTCCAGCCCGGAGAACACCGCCCGGGCGACCCGGCTGCGTTCGGGGACCAGCACCGCCGCGCCCACCGCCAGCAGGACCGCGAGCAGCAGCGCCGCCCCCGCGAGCTCGGCGGTGGGCAGCACCTGCTCGGCCAGGGCGCCCCACACCGGCCGCTGCAGCTGGTAGGAGGTGCCGAGGTCGCCGCGGACCAGTTCGCCCAGCAGCCGCAGGTACTGCACCGCGACCGGGTCGTCCAGCCCGTACTGGGTGCGCACCTGGGCCTTGAGCTCCGGCGACACCAGTGCCTGGTTGCCCATGATGATGTCGACCGGGTCGCCGGGGATCAGGTGCAGCATCGCGAAGCACAGCGTGGCGGCGCCCCACAGCTGCACGACGGCGATCGCGGCCCGGCGGGCGAGGCGGGCGGTGTCAGGCCGGGTGCGCACGGCCCAGCACCGTCCGCTCGCCCGCCTCGACCGCGGTCGTCAGCACGTTCTCCCGGGGCGGCAGTGGGCAGTTGTACCAGTCGGAGAACGCGCACGGCGGCAGGTACGCGCGGTTGAAGTCGACCACGTACCCGTCCGGTGTCGCGCGGGCCTCGACGAAGCGGCCGGGCCGGTACGTGCTGACGCCGGTCGTCGCGTCGGCGAACACGAACCACAGGCCGCCGTGGCCCTCGAACGCCCGGACCCGGTGCTCGGTGCCGGTGAGGGTGAACGTCAGCTCGCCCGGCACGACGTGCGCGCGGACGACGTCGTCGCGCTGGTAGGGGATCGGGGTGGCGGCCGGCGTGGCGAACGGCTCGAACGTCGCCGGGACGCGGAAGCGCTCGTCGTACGCGAAGCGTTCGATGCCGGCGAAGGCGGTCCGGCCGGGCGCGGCGTGCTCGTAGGTGCGCACCACCGGCCCGTCCTCCCGCACCAGGGTCCGGATGGTCACGCCGGGCGCCTCGAGGTCGCCCTCGACGAAGGCGGTGCCGTTCACCGGCACGCCGTCCTTGGTCAGTGCCTCGCCCGGCTCGACGGTGACGGCGAGCCGGCCCTCCCGGACGCTCCAGGTGCCCGGCACGCCGTCGATGACGAGCGGCTCGTCGACCGGGTACGTGCCGGTCAGCGCGGTGTGGCCGGCCGGTCCGGCCACCTCCTCGGCGCGTGCGCCCAGCCATGCCGCGAAGTCGTCGGGGCTCATTTGGTGCGCCACACGGTGTAGAAGGAGTCCGGGTAGCCGGAGACGGTGAACTGCACGCCCTGCACGGCGTCGGCGACGCCGAGGAGGTACTGCGGTACGTAGATCGGCACCGCCGCGGCGTTGTCGATGACCCAGTGCTGCAGCGGCTTGTAGGCCGCCGGCCGGTCCTCCTGCCGCAGCGCCGTGGTGCCCTGGCTGAGCCACTGGTCGACCTGCGGGTCCGTGACGTTGGCGTAGTTGGCGCCGCCCTTCGTCGCCGCGAACTTCGACGACCACACGTTGTAGAGCATGTCCGGGTCGGCCCGCTGGTTGCTCTGGTCGGTGATGTCGTAGTCGCCGGCCTTGGCCCGGGCCGAGAAGGTGCCGGCGTCGAGGCCCTGCACGGTCACCTCGAAGCCGAGCTTCTTGGCGTTGTCGGCGAGGGCCTGGGCGACGACGTCGCGCTGCTCGCGCATGACGGTGCTGTTCTGGATCCACACGACGCTCAGGCGTTTGCCGTCCTTGACGCGGTACCCCTGCGGGTCCTTCTGGCTCCAGCCGGCCTCGTCGAGCAGCCGGTTGGCCAGCGTCACGTCCTGCGGCCAGCTGTTCTCCAGCGCGCTGTCGTACGAGTTGGGCGTGCTGGGCGTGAGCGGGCTCCAGGCGCGCGGGAAACGGCCCGCGTAGACCGCCTTGACGATGCTGTCGATGTCGATGCCACGCTGGAACGCCTGGCGCACCTTGACGTCGCCGAACGGGGCCAGCGCGGTGTTGAGGTAGGCGGTGAACGGCGTCCCGGCCGCGGCCGCGCTGAGCACCCGCACCCCGCCGCCGGCCTCGAACGCGGCCGCGGTCACCGGCGGCACGTTCGCGGCGAGCTGGGCCTGGCCGCTGCTGACCGCGCCGACCCGGATCGCGTTCTCCGGCAGGAACCGGACCTCGACCTTGTCCAGGTACGCGGCGCCGTCATGCGCCGAGCCCTCCGGCGGCCAGTTGTAGGCGTCGTACCGCGCGAAGGTGAGGCTCTGCCCCTTGGAGTAGGCGGCCGTGGTGAACGGCCCGGTGCCCACGGCGGCTCCCGGCCCGCCGGCGCACAGGGCGGCCTGCCCCTTCGCGAGCGCCGCCGGCGACTGGATGCCGAGCACGGAGAACGACACCAGCTGCAGGAACGGGGCGAACGGCGACTTGAGCTTGACCACCAGCGTGCTCGGGTCGGTCGCGGTCGCTGAGGCGAACGGCAGCGAGCCGGCGAGTGGTGCCTTGGTCGCCGGGTCGGCGAAGTGGTCGAAGGTCGCCTTGGCCGCGGTCGCGTCGAACTTCGTGCCGTCGTGGAACGTCACGCCGTCGCGCAGGTGGAAGGTGTACGTCGTGCCGTCGGCCGACACGTCCCAGGAGGTGGCCAGCCAGGGGTGGAAGGCGCCCTTCGCGTCCTGGTGGATCAGCGAGTCGTACACGTTGCGCTGCAGGATCTGGGTGGCGATCTGGCTCGGGGCCGCCGGGTCGAGGCAGGTGGGCTCGACGTCGGTGGCGAACACGACCGTGCCGCCGCGCACGGGGGCGCCGGACGCCGCGCCGTCGCCGGGCGAGCCGGTGCTGCTGCATGCGGCCAGCAGCGTCACCGACGCTGCCGCCACGACCAGCTTGCGGACCATGATTACTCCATAATTCAGGCATGTTTACTAGGAAATTAGCGCGAGCGTATACACGCGTCGACGCTCGGGCAAGAGGCGGTGACCTGTGACGTTTCTTGCTCAGCCGGACTAGATTCCGGCGGCGAGCCGCGCCAGGCGGGCCTCGCGGGACCGGTCCAGATGCGCGACCAGGGCCTGCCGCGCCGCTTCGGCGTCACCGGCCTCGATCGCGTCGACCACCCGCCCGTGCTCGGCCGCGGCCTCGTCCCGGTCGGCCAGCGTCGGCTCCACGTCGTCGTACACGGCCAGCAGCGTGTCCAGCCGCTCCAGCAGCTCGATGATCGTGGCGTTGCCCGCCGCGGCGCGCAGCGCCCGGTGCCAGGCCGCGTGCGACTCACGCAGCCGCACCGGATCGCCGGCCGCCGCCGCCTCGCCGGTCAGGTGACGCAGCCGGGCCAGATCGAACGCCGAACGCCGCCGGGCCGCCGCGGCCGCACACGTCGACTCGAGCGCGATACGGGCCTCGTAGATCTCCAGCAGCTCCTCGGGGCTCCGCGTCCGCACCCGGTACCCGCGCCGGTCCCGCTCCAGCAGCGTGTCCCGCTCCAGCATCGCGAGCGCCTCACGTACCGGCGTCCGCGACACCCCGAGCCGCTCCGCGAGCACGGTCTCGAGCAGCACCGTCCCCGGCGCGATCCGACCGGCGACGATGTCGCCGCGCAACCGCTCGTACTGCGTCGAGGCCGAGTCGCGGTTCACCGGGTCTCCTTCGGGCAGCGGCCGCCATGAGTCCGCCGATTATCCCCACCCGCCGCCGTCGCGCAACCGCCCCGGGCGGATCGGGCACATTCGCTCCGCGCGATGGTGGTTGCCGCCGGTCAAAGGGGGTAGCTCCCTGGTCCGCCTCCGACGGAACGGAGCACGACGTGTTGATCCTCGGTGTGATCCTGCTGCTGCTCGGCCTGTTCATCCACATCCCGATCCTCACCACCATCGGCATCATCCTGCTGGTGGTCGGCGCGGTGCTGTTCATCATGGGGTCCGTCGGCCACCCGGTGGCCGGCCGGCGACATTACTGGTAGACCGCGACCGCGAGGCCGATACGCGGCCACCTGTCGGCCTGCCCGCGACATGGCCGCGGAGACCTCCGGCGGGCCTTCCGCCGTAACTGCCGAACCTCCGGCCGGCGGCGGACGGCCTCGATGACGGCGGTGCGGCCCTCCGCGGCCTCGAGCGCGGATACGTAGCCACCACCCTGCGGCAGATCGCCGGGGAGGCCGGAGCCGGCGAGCACCCTGTACGACGGTTCGCTCGTCGGCGACCTGCCTCCCGCGCGCGTCTCCGACCGCCCTGACGTCGCCGCCGCCCGGGAACAGGCCGGCGGTGCCGCACATCGACGGTGGCTCGGTCCCGGCCCGCTACGCTGCGCCAACGCAAGATCACGGCTATCGTCGAAGGGCGCGCGGCGCCCCCGGTGGTCTGCTGCCGCGAACCGATCGCCCGCGGTCGCACCGACCGCCGAGGGCGGGAAGGGGCCGTTCGCGTGGTGGTGACGCAGGCCGAGGAGGATCCGCAGGGCTGGGTGCCGGTGGAGCACCGGTGGCTCGGGCTGGACCGGCGCACGCTGCGGCCCGGGCTGTTCGCCCTGGTCGTCGCGCTGGTGCTGATCTACGGGTTGCAGGCGCTGAACTCGGTGATCCCGTGGCACAACGAGATCCGGGCCGGCGACGTGCTCGACCTCGGCGGCGGGGCGACAGCGGTGCCCCCGGTCGGCTGGCAGCTGCAGAACGGGGTGCTGACCGGCCGCGCCGCGGTCAGCCCGACGTCGCTGCAGGTGACGCTGGTGCGGGGCGGAGCGTCCATCGAGCTGACCGGTGCGGCGTTCACGGGCTCGGCGGACGCGTTCCTGACCCAGGTCCAGCGGGCCGAGACCCAAAGGACGCAGGTCAGCGTGGCGCGCAGCACCCTGAGCACCGGCGCGGGGCTGGTCGGGGTGGTGCAGAGCAGCACCGGGCCGAGCGGGGACGGACTCGCCGCCGCGTTCAAGATGGCGACCGGCCCGGCGGCGGACGAGGCACCGGCCCTGCTGGTGCGGGTGCGGACGGCTCCGGGGCAGTTCGAGCAGTACCAGGGCGAGGTAACGGCCCTGCTGCGAAGCATCACGCCCGGGAACGCGCGATGACCGGGGTCGTGACCACCGGCGGGCGGCGGGCACAGCTGGACGCGATCGAGCAGTCCGGCTGGGGCGTGCCGTTCCGGTTCTGGCAGCCGCGCAACTTCGCGTTCTGGGTGTACGTGTTCGGTGTCGGCGCGGGCGGCGTCACGATGCTGAAGTACTTCTCCCAGGGATCCGGCCTCTACACCCCGGCGCTCGCCGCGGGCGTGCTGCTCTTCGGGGTCTACCTGGTGCCGTGGCTGCTCCTGCTGCGCCGGCACAACCGGTACACCGCGCAGCCGGCCGGGTTGCTGGCGACCGGGTTCGTATGGGGCGGGGTCGCGGCGACGTTCTGGATCGCGCTGCCGGCCAACGGCGCGCTGCTGGAGCTGTGGGCGAAGGCCGGCGGGACCGGGTTCGCGGCCAATTGGGCGGCCGGGCTGACCGCGCCGGTCAACGAGGAGTGGGGCAAGGCCATCGGCCTGGTGCTGCTCATCGGGCTGGCCCCGCGCCTGGTGCGCAGCGCCTACGACGGGTTCATCATCGGCGCGTTCATCGGCCTGGGCTTCCAGGTCGTCGAGGACGTCCTGTACGCGTTCAACGGCGCCACCCAGACGTACGGCGTCGGCGAGTTCGGCGCGGTCGTGAAGATCTTCCTCGTCCGGGGCCTGTCCGGGATCGTGTCACACGCCCTGTTCAGCGCGATGTTCTGCGCAGGCGTCATGTGGCTGATCAGCCGCGTGCCGGGCGAACGCAACGTGGCCCGCGGCGTGGCGACGATGCTGCTGGCGATGCTGTTCCACTTCTCGTGGGACGACACCGGCGGCATGGCCCAGGCGCTCGGCGGCGAAGGCTGGTCGCTGGTGCTGATGTTCGCGCTGGCCGCGATCGAGCTGCCCGTCCTGTTCTGGGTGCTGCGCCACGCCGCACGGCAGGAGCGCGCCTGGACACGGGACCTCCTCGCCCCCGAGGTCGAGTCCGGCACCCTCGACCCGGCGCTGCTCGCGGCGGTCAGCGGACTGCGCAAGGACCGCAAGACGTACCGCAGGCAGGCGCACAGCCGCCGCGCCGCCCGGCACCGCATCGAGGCCGCGACCGACCTGGCCCGGGAGATCGCCCACGCCGGCGGCGACGAGACCCGCCGGGTAGCCCACGCACGAGGCGAAGTCGTGCGTCTGCTCAGCAAGGCCTGAGCCACACAGGTTTGCGCCGCCGGTACGGGGAAACGTTCGGCCTTACGCCACCGTGGAAGGACGGCGTGGATGGGCCGCAACGATGCTGGAAGAGGGTGACAGGCGTGGCGAAATACATGTTTCGAAGCTCCTACACCACCGAGGGCGTTCGGGGCCTTCTCGACGAGGGAGGCAAGGGCCGTGTGAGGCAGACCGAGGAACTGCTCGCCCGGCTCGGCGGCCGCCTGGAGTCGTTCTACTTCGCCGTCGGCGGCACGGACACCTACATCACCGCGGAGCTGCCCGACAACGCGACGGCCGCCGCGGTCTGCCTTGCCGCAACCGCCTCCGGCGCGGTCGGCACGGAGACGGTCGTACTGCTGGCGCCGGACGAAATCGATCAGGCCGCCCACCAGAAGGTCGGCTACCGGCCACCCGGCGCCCAGTAGGGCACATCAAGGTCCAGCGGGTCGACAACGCCACCGAACTCGCAGCAGCACTGCGGTGACGAGCTACCCGTGCAGATTGAGCAGGACGCGGGCGACGGCTGCGACCGCCGGGAGCTGATCGAGGCAGACGAGTCGCGGGACCTCCGACCATCGTGCGCACACCGCGAATCCGTAACCGGTGCCGATCACCGCCGCGGCGAATTCGTCGGGGATCGGTTCGTCCAGCAGGATCATCGACCGGGCGCGCCCGATCAGGTCATCGACGGTGACGGGGACCCCCGGAAGGGCGCGGTCCGGGGCGGACGCGACGACTACAGCGGTGTCATCGGCCGCAACCGCGTTCCGCATCGCGGTCAGCGCTGCCGCGACTGCCGCCGGGGTGCCCGGCCCGACCGTCCCGGCGGCGGCGGCGACGTCGAACGGTGTCCCCGCGGGCTGGTGAAACCCTGGCCGTGGCGGGCGGAGCGCGGTCACCGCGGTCGGGTCGTAGTGGTGGCCGGCCTGGTCGATGTTTCCGGGGCGGCCGAACAACCATCCCTGCCCCCACCGGGCTCCGAGCGTCCGGGCGGTCACGAGATCCTCGTCGGTCTCGATGCCCTCGGCCACCACGACCGCTCCGGTGCGCTCGGCCTCGTCCCGGACCACCGTGCAGACGGCCTGGGTGTGTTCGGCGTGGGGGTGCCGGAGCAGGCCCATGTCGAGCTTGATCACCTCGGGTTCGAGGACCGGGACGAGCGCGAGCGACATCGGGTCGACGCCGACGTCGTCCAGCGCGATGCTGTTGCCCCACTGCTGCACCTGGCCGGCGATGCGCAACAAGCTGCCGGGCACGCTGGTCAATGCCCGTTCGGTGAACTCGAGCACCTCCCGGAACGGCAGGCCCGCCCGGATCAGCTCCAACAGTCGCGGCGACAACGGCTGATCCAACAC